>NZ_JASLFG010000049.1:0-208515 GCF_030150775.1 Aquitalea sp. | reverse complement strand
GTCCCACGCCTTCCCATCCCGAACAGGACCGTGAAACGCCTTAGCGCCGATGATAGTGTGGCATTCGCCATGTGAAAGTAGGACACCGCCAGACTCCCCATACAGAAGCCCAGCTCAACCGAGCTGGGCTTTGTGCATTCTGCGCCACCATTTAACTTGCCTGACCATAAGGCCAGTCCTTGCTCGGCTGCAGCGGTGACGGGGGCGTGGATGGGGCGCAGCAAATACAAAGCCACCGCATGCGGTGGCTTTGTCGTTTGAGCGGTTTGTTTAGGTGCTGCGTAGGCTAAAGCATCAGGTTCAGCATGCGATCGATGCGGACCCGGCTCAGTCTGGTAAGGATGGTGCGTACCTTGAGCGGATAGTTGCGCACGCTTTCCAGCTGGCGGTAGTGGTTGATACGGGTGCAGTGTTGCAGGATGTGCTGCTGCTCGGCATGGCTTTGGGATTGCAGCTGTTGTTCCGGGTCGTGAATCAGCAGGGCGTTTTCCAGATCGAGCCGGAAGGCCCTTGGATTCATGTTGTTGCCGGTGAGCAGGATGTGCTGTGCATCACACCACATGCCTTTGAGGTGGTAGCTGTTATCTTCATCTTTCCACAGGCACAGATTGAGCTTGCCGTTTTCGATTTGTGCCTGGCGGCGCTTGGCGAAGCGGCGCAGGTTCATTTCGTACAGATAGGGCAGGGTACCAATCAGCTTGAAGGGTTCTGATTCGGGGATGAAAAAATCGTTGGCGGTCTTGTCGCCCACAATGATGGTAACTTCCACGCCACGGCGCAGGGCTCGGTTGATGGCGCGCAGCACGGCCATGGGGAAGTTGAAGTAAGGCGTGCAGATCACCAGCCGGTGCTGGGCATGGCCGATCAGTTGCAGGATGAGCTGATTCAGCGGATTGCCCTTGCCCAGCCCGACGATGGGGGTGACACCCATGCCCTGCTGGCAGGTCTGCTGCCGTGGCAGTGGATAATGGGTCTTTTCCAGCCGATTGCGAAAGGCGCGGATTTCCTTGCGGATGCTGCGGGTACCGGGAACCGGTTTGTCCAGCCGGAACACCGCCTCGTCATTGCAGATGTTTTGCAGCATGAAGCTGGCCATGCAATCTGCCAGTGCCATGCTGCGAATCAGGTGGTAACGGTCGAAGCGGTATTTGTCCTGCTTGTGCAGGTAGACGTTGTTCAGGCTGGCACCGCTGTAGATGACCAGGTCATCAATGATGAAGCCCTTCAGATGCAGCACGCCAAACAGTTCCCGTGTCTGGGTGGGAACGCCGTAGATGGGTACTTCCACCGCGTGCAGGCTGGCTTGCTCACGATACCATGTGGCATTGCAATTGGTTTTGCTCTCGCCAATTCGGCCACGTTGGGCTCGATGCCAGTCGACCAGAATGCGTACATCCAGTGCTGGATTGCGCTGTTTGGCGGCAAAGATGGCTGCCAGCACTTCTTGTCCTGCCTCGTCCTGTTCCAGATACAGAGCCGCAATATAAATACGCTGTTGTGCGGCTGCCAGTGCTGTTAGCAGCTCCTGGCGAAAGTCGGCGGCGGATTGCAAGGAGCTGAAATCGCTGGCCGTCAGTGCAAAACGTGGCAAACGCTCCAGAGATGGCCGGGGAAGTAGAAATACCATGTGAATCACGCGTAAAACGGTTGATCGGGGCATCCTAGCATCGTTTTCTGCTTTTGGGGGATGCTGACGTCCGCAAGCTGTTTCAGCTCAAGTACGTGCATATTGCCTAGAAGCCTAGCGTGTCTCGCAGACGGTAATACATGGAGCCTAGCCGGATGAGGCTTTCCTCCAGCGATGCTGGCAGAGGGAAGGGGTGGGCATACAGCTTGTTGAAGATGTCGAAGCGGCCCAGATCCCCCGCGATGGCCTCAGCGATCATCTGCCCGGCAATGCCGGTGAATGCCAGTCCATGCCCGGCAAAGCCCTGGGCATGGTAGACACGTTGCCCCTGGCGGCCAATTTGCGGTAGTCGCGCCGGGCCAACGTCTACATGGCCGCTCCATGCATAGTCAATCCTGCTGTTGCGCAGGCTGGGAAAAATGCTGGCCATGCGGGTATGTCGTTCGGTAATCAGGGATTGCCGTTCTGCGTATGGCCGGCTTGATCTGCCGCCAAATAGCAGGCGGTGGTCGGGTGTCAGACGGAAGTAGTCCAGCAGCTTGTCGCTGCTACACACTGCAGCGCCTTCTGGCAGCAGACTGGCTGCCTGCTCTGCCGTGAGCGGTGCCGTGGCAATGATGTGTGACTCCACCGGCAGAATGCTGCGCCGCAGTTGCGGTTGCAGCGCACCGATATCGACATTGCAGGCCAGCACCATCTTGTCGGCCCTGACCCAGCCATTGGGTGTGCCGATCTGCAAGCCCAGTCGGTCTTCATCGATGGAAGTGACCGGGCTGTGTTCAAACAGCCTGACGCCTGCGCGGGATGCGGCCCGTGCCAGCCCTTGTGCATATTTCAGCGGGTGGAGGTGGCCACAGCCATTGTCATGCAGCGCCGCGGTATAGCGTGGGGAGTTGATTTGCCCTGCCAGTGCACTGCCTTCCAGCCACTGTGAATCATGATAGCCACAGGTTTCCAGCATGGCTTGTTGCTTGCGCAGCTGTTGCTGCTGGTGGTGATTACTGGCGGTGGTGAGAAAACCCCAGCGCAGTTCGCAGTCGATCTGATACTGGTGAATGCGATTGGCAATCAGCGATACGCCCTCCAGCGAGGCTTCCCAGCACTGCCGTGCCGCCCGACTGCCCAGTTGTTGCTCGAAGCGCGTCAACGGTGCGGCAAAGCCGTGCAGGATTTGTCCGCCATTACGGCCGGTGGCACCAAAGCCGACCAGCGCCCCCTCCAGCAAGGCAACGGACAGCCCCTTTTCAGCCAGCACCAGGGCGGTAGACAGGCCGGTGAGGCCAGCCCCCACCACGCAGACATCGCAACGCACCACCTCTCCCAGCACCGGATAACGCTCGCGTGACGGTGCGGTGGCCGCATACCAGGAATTGACATGGTGGCCATCAAACTGGGATAGGTGTGGTGCGTGTTCGCGATTCATGACGCCTCTTTCATGCCTGGCCAAGCAAGTGGCGATATTCCCAGGGGGTGACCTGGTGGTTGAATTCCTGCCATTCGCTCAGCTTGAGCTGACAATAGGTAGAGACAAACTGCGGCCCCAGCAGGGTGGCAAGTGCCTGATTATTAGCCAGCCTTTCCACAGCTTCCAGCTGGGTGCGGGCAAAGGCATAGGGTCGACCATAGGCACTGCAATCCAGTGGTGGCGTTGCCGGTAATTCCTGTTGCATGCCAAGCAAACCGCAGGCCAGGGTGGTGGCCATGGCCAGATAAGGGTTGGCATCCACGCCGGGCAGGCGGTTTTCCACCCGGCGTGCCTGTGGACCAGCTTGCGGGATGCGTAGGCCGCAGGTGCGGTTGTCAAAGCCCCATTCCACATTGATGGGTGCTGCCGTGAACGGCGCCAGGCGGCGATAGGAATTGACATAAGGGGCCAGCAGCAGCAGGGCGTCCGGCAGGTAGTGCTGCAGGCCGGCAATATAGTGGGCAAAGCGCGGTGCCGGCTGGCCGTTGTCCAGTGAGAAGGCATTGCGGCCGGTATCCGCATCCACCAGGCTCTGGTGAATGTGCATGGCGCTGCCGGCATCATCCGCCAGCGGTTTGGCCATGAAGCAGGCTTCCAGATCATGCCGGGCGGCGGCTTCACGCACCATGCGCTTGAACAGGAAAGCCTGGTCGGCCAGTGCAATGGCATCGCCATGTTGCAGATTGATTTCCAACTGACCGCAGCCTACTTCCTGCAGCAGTGTATCTGCACCGATGCCCAGCAACTGGCAGCCATGGCGGATGTCGTCCAGTACTGGCTCCAGATCGTGCAATCTATCCAGTGCATAGGGCTGACGCAGGCTGTCACCGGCTTTGCCATAGCTGGCTGGTGCCTGTGGTGCCGCATCCAGCTGCTGACGCCGGGCAAACAGATAGAACTCCATTTCTGGTGCGACAACAGGCTTGAGGCCCAGCTCGGCATAGCGGGAGAGTACACGGTGCAGCACATTGCGCGGTGAAAACTCTACCAGGCTGCCATCTTCATGCAGGCAGTCGTGAATCAGCATGGCCGCTGGTTCCCGGCTGAAAGGAAGGCGGCGCAGGGTGGTGGGGTCGGCTTGCAGCAGCATGTCCGGGTCCAACTCTGGCACCAGTTGCTGCAGGCAGTCGCCGCTGACGCTTTGTACCAGCCCGACCTGTGAAAAACGCAGTTCGCTGCCGTTAAGTACGCTTGATGCCGGCAGGATCTTGCCACGCGCGGTACCGGTGATATCGGAAAACAGGCATTCGACGGTGCGAATGCCGTGATGTTGCAGCCAGTCTGCAGGGTTCAGCATGGATGGTCCTTGGGCGTTGAATTGTCGAAAGCCGCCCCATGGGCGGGTGAAACGGCAAAACGCTAGCGGTGACCGACTGCGGTAAACGGCTGGATGAAAAAGCCCAGTGACAAGGCTGTCGAGTCTGCCCATGCGCACAGCACCACCGCTGCCACAGGCAGGGGGGGGGATGTGAGCGGGTTGCGACGTGCTTGCATGAAAAACAGGGCCTTCCGGGTGAGATAAGCAGGGTGCTGTGCCGGATTTTTAAACGCCTTTGGCATGGGGCGTCAATTTTTTTCATGGCGCAGATGGCAGTCTGTGGTGGAATTGCTGTTGTTCAGCCACGTCAGGCACATGGCAAGAGCTGTCGAAATGTGCAAAAATTCGGTCAACTAGACGATTTGCAGGTTTTTTTCATGCTGGACCGGGACGGATATCGCCCCAATGTCGGAATTATCCTCATCAACGGCAAAAATGAGGTGTTCTGGGGCAAGCGGGTGCGCGAGCATTCCTGGCAATTTCCGCAAGGAGGCATCAAGCCGGGTGAGAGCCCGGAAGCGGCGATGTACCGCGAGCTTCTGGAGGAAGTCGGGCTGTTGCCGCAACATGTCAAGATCGTGGGGCGTACCCGTGACTGGCTGCGCTATGAGGTGCCCAGCAACTGGGTGCGCCGCGAATGGCGCGGCAGCTATAAGGGGCAGAAGCAGATCTGGTTTCTGCTGCGGCTGACCGGGCGCGACTGCGATGTCTGCCTGCGGGCCAGCACGCATCCGGAATTCGACGGCTGGCGCTGGAACGATTACTGGGCACCGGTGGATGCGGTAATCGAATTCAAGCGCGACGTGTATATCCGCGCGCTGACCGAGCTGTCGCGCTTTCTCAAGGGGCTGGAAAACTACGACAGCTTCCTGCAGCGCATGAGGCAGCCGGCCAGGACGGCTCCGGTAGCCGAAGGCTTGCCGGGCCCGCAGCAGGATCACTGAACCGCCTTGCGGTTTGCCTCACCCATCAAGCAAGCGGCGGCCCTGGGCTGCCGTTTGAGCATCATGACCAGCCCTGCCGCATGGCAGGGGTGGCAACATCACCAGGCTTGGCCCTGCCACGCAGGGCCGCTACAGGCGACGATAAATTTATGACTCAACAGTACGACGAATCTTCGGTACGAGTGCTCAAGGGGCTGGAGCCGGTCAAGGAACGGCCGGGCATGTATACCCGCACCACCGACCCCACCCATATCTGTCAGGAAGTGATTGATAACGCGGCTGACGAGGCCCTGGGTGGCTATGCTCGCAAGATTGCCGTTACCGTGCACCAGGATGGTTCATTGTCGGTGGAAGATGATGGCCGTGGCATTCCGGTGGGCCTGCATCCGCAAGAAGGCGTGCCGGTGGTGGAGCTGGTATTCACCCGGCTGCACGCCGGTGGCAAGTTCAACAAGAAAGACGGTGGCGCCTATGCCTTCTCCGGTGGTTTGCATGGTGTAGGTGTATCGGTGACCAATGCCTTGTCCACCCGGCTGGAAGTCGAGGTCAAGCGCGAGGGAGGTGTGCACCGCCTGGTGTTTTCCGGCGGCGACGTGATCGAACCCCTGGCCCGCATTGGCGACTGCGGCCCGCGCACCAGCGGCACCCGGGTACGGGTATGGCCGGATGGCAAGTATTTTGAAAGCCCGCGTTACTCCTTGCCGGAGCTGGAACGCCTGCTGCGCGCCAAGGCGGTGTTGCTGCCCGGCGTGGCCGTGTCGCTGACTGTGGAGAAACCCAGTGGTGACGAGGTCAAGGTGTGGCAGTACCCGCAGGGCCTGAAGAGCTATCTGGCCGAGCTGTGCAACGGCGACGAGCCGATTGCGCCGCTGTTTGCCGCTGAAGCCTATATCGGTGATGACCACGAGCAATTTGCCAAGGGCGAAGGCGTGCAGTGGGCGATGGCCTGGTTTGAAGACGGGGCCAGCGGCGAGAGCTATGTCAACCTGATTCCTACCCCGTCCGGCGGTACTCACGAGGCTGGCCTGCGTGCAGGGGTGTTTGATGCGGTGAAGAGCTTCATCGACCACCACAACCTGCTGCCGCGCGGCGTCAAGCTGATGGCGGAGGACGTGTGGAGCCGGGTGCGCTTTGTGCTGTCGGCCCGGGTGCTGGACCCGCAATTCCAGGGCCAGACCAAGGATAAGCTCACCAGCCGTGATGCCCTCAAGCTGATTTCCAGCCTGTCGCGCGACCCGGTCGAGCTATGGCTGAACCAGAACGTGGAAGCGGGCAAGAAGATTGCCGAGCTGGCCATCCGCCAGGCGCAGTCGCGCTTGAAATCAGTCAAGAAGGTGGAAAAGAAAAAGGGCTCCGGCGTAGCCGTGCTGCCGGGCAAGCTGACCGATTGCGAAAGTGAAGACATCGAACGCAACGAGCTGTTCCTGGTAGAGGGTGACTCTGCCGGTGGCTCGGCCAAGCTGGCGCGCGACAAGGAATACCAGGCCATCCTGCCTTTGCGCGGCAAGGTGCTCAACAGCTGGGAAACCGACAAGGACCAGCTGTTTTCCAATGCCGAAATCCACGATATTTCCGTCGCCATCGGCGTGGACCCGCACGGGCTGGATGATCACCCGGACCTGTCCAGCCAGCGTTATGGCAAGATCGCCATCCTGTCCGATGCCGACGTGGACGGCTCGCACATCCAGGTGCTGTTGCTTACCTTGTTCTTCCGCCATTTCCCGCGCCTGATCGAAAACGGCAATATCTACATCGCGCAGCCGCCGCTGTTCCGCGTGGATGTGCCGGGTTCGGGCAAGAACCGTCCGCCACGCAAGATTTACGCGCTGGACGAGGGCGAGCTCAATGCCATTCTGGACCGTCTGCGCAGCGAGAATGTGCGCGAAGGCAGCTGGGGCATCTCGCGCTTCAAAGGTCTGGGCGAGATGAACCCGGAACAGCTGAAAGACACCACCATGAATCCGGATACCCGTCGCCTGTCGCGGGTGCAGGTGCGCCCGGGTGAAATGGCGCAAACCCTGTCCACCTTCGTCATGCTGATGGGCAAGGGCGAGGCCTCCAGCCGCCGTAGCTGGATGGAAGCCAAGGGTAACGAGGTGGAAGCGGATATCTGATTGCGCCGCTGGCAGGCACAAGCAAAACGGGACCGCTATGGTCCCGTTTTTCATGGCGGCCTTGCGGCAAAGGCCGGGTTTAGTCTGCCAGCGTCACCACCACCCGCTTGTTACGCGCGCCCTTGCTTTCAATCTTTTTCACCAGCAGGCGGCCGATTTCGCCGGTGCGGCGCACATGGGTGCCACCACAGGGTTGCAGGTCGACACCGTCGATTTCGATCAGGCGGATTTCCGGCAGCTCCAGCGGCGGGGTGACCGACATGGTCTTGATCAGCTCCGGACGGGATTTCAATGCTTCGCCACTGGTCATCTGGATGCTCACCGCCAGGTCCTGTGCCACCAGCGCATTCAGGCCAGCCTCGATTTCGTCCTTGTCCAGCTCCATGCCTTCCGGCAAATCAAAATCCAGCCGTCCGCCTTCTGCGGTCAGATTGCCACCGGTCACGCCGGCCTTGATCACCACCGACAGCAGATGCAGGCCGGTATGCACCCGCATGTGGCGGTGACGGCGCGCCCAATCCAGCGTCAGGGTGACCGGGCTGCCTGCGGCCAGTTGCGGGGCATCGGCAGCGGTGATGTGGAGAATCTCACGGGTTTCGCGGTTGCGGCGGGTATCGCTGATGGCCAGCGTGCTGCCATCGGCCAGGGTCAGCGTGGCGGTGTCGCCCGGTTGACCACCGCCCAGCGGATAACACAGGGTGTCTGCCAGTACCAAGCCGGCATCGTCATGGCGGATGACCGTGGTTTGCAGGGTGGTTTGGTAAGGGTCGAGGTAAAAGCGCTCCGGCATGACAGCTCCTTGCATGGGGAATGATCTGATCATGACAGGGTGATGGCGTTGCGCTGCCATTTCAAGTGGCAATTCCCCGGCAAATGCAGAGTGACAGCTTGTGAAGCCGCGCCGGGGGTAAGATAATCGCCGCTCTTTACTTATTCTGTTCCCCTGTTGCCGCCATGAGCCAAGCCCATAATCTGGAAAACTACACCCCGCCGCCGGATACCGGCCTTGCGGTCATCTATGTCGACGACTGCCTGCTGGTGGTGGACAAGCCCACCGGCCTGCTGTCGGTCCCGGGCCGCGGCGAAGGCAAGGACGACTGCCTGATCAGCCGGGTGCAGAAAGTGTATCCGGATGCGCTGACTGTACACCGGCTGGACATGGCCACCTCGGGCCTGGTGGTGTTTGGCCGTGGCGCGGCCATGCAGCGGGCGCTATCCATCGCCTTTATGGACCGCAAGGTGCAGAAGCGCTATATCGCGGTGGTGGACGGTATTGTGGAAAGCAATAGCGGCACCATCGACCTGCCCCTGATCATCGACTGGCCCAATCGCCCACGCCAGAAAATCGACCATGTTGAAGGCAAGCAGGCCATCACCCATTACCGTGTGGTGTCGCGCGACACCACACGCCAGACCTCGCGCATGGAGTTGGACCCGCAAACCGGCCGCGCCCACCAGTTGCGCATGCACATGCTGCATCTGGAAAGCGGCCATCCCATTCTGGGCGATGACATCTATGCACCGCCTGAGGTACTGGCCAAGGCCGATCGGCTGTTACTGCATGCCTCGCGACTGGTGTTGCGCCACCCGATTACCCGTGAAGAAATGGAATTTGAGGCGGCGATGCCGTTTTGATGGCCGGATTTTGCCCACAAAAAAGCCTGCTTGGATGACAAGCAGGCTTTTTTACTTTGGACAGCCTACTTACTGTCGTGCGGTGCGGGTGTTCTCCAGTGGTGCCTGCTCGGCATTGCTGCGCCAAGGGTTGATGTCCAGGCCGCCACGGCGGGTATAGCGGGCGTATACCGTCAGCTGTTCCGGCGCGCAGGCGCGCAGGATGTCGGTGAAGATGCGCTCCACGCATTGCTCGTGGAATTCATTGTGCTGGCGGAAGCCGATCAGGTAGCGCAGCAGCGCTTCACGGTCCAGTTGCGGGCCGGTGTAGCGGATTTGCACGCTGCCCCAGTCCGGCTGGCCGGTGACCAGGCAGTTGGACTTCAGCAGATTGCTGCACAGGGTTTCGCTGACGATATTGCCGGTATCGGCACGCAGGATGTCCGGGCAGGGCGCGTAGTTGTCCACGGCGATGTCCTGCTCGTCGATGTAGTCGCCGTCCAGCTCGGCAATCTGCTGGCGGGCAAAGTCCTGTGGCAGCTGCACGCTGACCGTGACTGTGCCACCGGCAGCATTGGACAGGTCCAGTGCCAGCTGTGCCTGCAACTCGGCCAGGCTGGCGATGCGGGTCTGGTTATAGCTGTTCAGGTAGAGCTTGAACGACTTGGATTCGATCAGGTTGGGGCTGTCAGCCGGAATGCGGAAGGTGGCAATACCCACCTGCGGCTTGCCGCGCGCATTCAGCCAGGACAGCTCGAAACCGGTCCAGATATCCACACCGGCAAAAGGCAGGGCCTGTTCGTCCACGCCGATTTCAGCGCGCTTGCTCTGGCGGGCGATGGGAAACAGCAGGCTGGCGTCGTACTGGTCCTGGTAGCTGACGGTTTTGCCCAGCGGGGAGAGATCGGGAGTCAGGTGCGGAGTGGTCATGAGAGGGATTCCGTGAAAAAAGCGAGCCGGCCACGGTGCTTGCCGCTCAGAGCAGCAGGCCTTTGCGCCACAGCGCCATCAAGTCCATGGTGAGGGCCACGCTACAATGCAGGGCGATACCCAGCCAGATCGAGCGATAACGATAACTCAGCGTACCCAGTGCCATGCCGGCGATGATGGCGGCCAGGCTTTCCAGTACTGGCTTTTCAAAATGAATCATGCAGTAAGGCAGCAGCATCACGAAGATGGCGGATACGCCAAAGCGCAATTTGAGGCCGTGCACCATGTAACCGCGAAAGAAGAACTCCAGCGCGGCAAATTGGGCGAAGTATAACAGCTCCCACCAGGCCCAGTGCGGCCACAGGCTTTCTTGTGGGCCAAGGCGGAAGAAGGGGTAGATCTGCAAGAAACCCGGCTGTGCCGACGCCCACCACACCAGTGGCAGCATGATGGCGTAAAACAGCAGGAACAGCTTGCCATCCGTGCGCAGCAAACGCCAACTGGGCAGGGCCAGGCCAAAATCGCGCAGCGGGCGGCGCAGCACCAGCTTGATGTGCAGCAGCGGCAGCAAGCAGTAGCTGGCTACGCTGGCCAGCGACCAAAACACAGCACGGTAGAGCTGGGTGTCCGGGTTGTGTACTACCAGGCGCTGGAAGACAGCGGCCCAAGCTGGCTGCATATTGCGCAGCCAGTCCAGCAGCCAGTGGCTGTTGGCCGGGTAGTACAGCAAGGTCAGGCTCAGACAGCACACCAACAGTACGGCGGCAGCTTGGCGGTCTGCCGCGGGCAGCGGTGATGACGTGGGCACGTTTTAGTGCTCCTTGCGCATGAACTGGCGCGGCCGGAAGCCCAGCGCAAACAGCATGGCAAAGTAAGTGATGGCACCGGCCACCACCAGCAAGGTCAGCCAGCTTACACGCTGCCAGGCATGGCCATCCCAGTGGATGGGCAGCAGCCATTGCAGCGCGAGCAGTACAGCAGCCATGGCCAGGATGGCCAGTGCCATCTTGCCGAGGAAGCTGCTCCAGCCTGCTTGCGGCTGGTAGATCTTGCGCTTGAGCAGGGTGGAGAGCAGCAGGCCGGCGTTCAGGCAGGAGGCCAGGCCAATCGACAGTGCCAGGCCCGCATGCTTGAGCGGGAAGACAAAAGCCAGATTCATCAACTGGGTGCAGCCCAGGGTAATCAGCGCAATGCGCACCGGCGTCTTGATGTCCTGCCGGGCATAGAAGCCCGGCGCCAGCACCTTGACCAGAATCAGCCCCAAGAGGCCGAAGGAGTAGGCAATTACTGCCTGTTGCGACATCAGTGCGTCGTGGGCGGTAAAGCGGCCATACATGAACAGGGTGGACAGCAAGGGGCCGGACAACAGGCCCAGCCCCACGGTGGCCGGTACTGCCAGCAGCAAGGACAGACGGATGCCCCAGTCCAGCAGCACGCTGAATTCGCTATCGGACTTGCTGGCCGCATGCTTGGACAGGGAGGGCAGCAGGATGGTCCCCAGCGCCACGCCCAGCACGCCGGAGGGGAATTCCATCAGCCGGTCGGCGTAATACATCCACGACACGCTGCCGGTGGGCAGGAAAGAAGCAAAGGTGGAGTTGATCAGCAAGGAAATCTGCGCCACCGATACGCCGAAAATGGCCGGGCCCATCTGGCGGATCACCCGCCATACCGCGGCATCCTTGAAGTCGAAGATGGGCATGGTGAGCATGCCGATCTGCTTGAGGAAGGGCAGTTGCCAAACCAGCTGGATCAGCCCGCCAACAAACACCGCCCAGGCCATGGCCATGATGGGCGGGTGGAAGCTGTGGGTGAAAAACAGCGCAAATACGATAAAGCTGAGGTTGAGGAAGGTGGGGGTGAAGGCCGGAATCGAGAACTTGCCCCAGCTATTGAGAATGCTGCCGGTCATCGAGGACAGCGAAATGAAAAAGATATAAGGAAACGACACCCGCAGGATGTCGGCAAACAGCGCGGCCTTGGCCGGTTCGCGATAAAAGCCGGGCGCGGAAATCCACATGATGGCCGGCGCGGCCAGCATGCCGATGGCGGTGACCAGCAGCAGCACCGAACCCAGTACGCCGGTGACCTTGGCCACGAATTGGCGGGTTTCTTCTTCGGTTTTCTGGTTCTTGTATTCGCCCAGGATAGGCACGAAGGCTTGCGAGAACGCGCCCTCGGCAAACAGGCGGCGCAACATATTGGGAATCTTGAAGGCGGCATTGAAGGCATCTGCCGACATGCCGGCACCAAATACGCGTGCAATAAGGGTGTCGCGGACCAGGCCGAGAATGCGCGACACCATGGTCATGCTGCTGACAGCAGCCAGCGCCTTGAGCAGGTTCATTGAGTGGGGGTGGCGGGTTGAGCAAGCCGGCTAGTTTACGCTGGCGGGTTTATTGTTGCAAAACCTGCTGTTAAGGCTTAGAATCGCGGGTTTCAGATTCCGCTCATCAGGAGAAAGATTCATGGCTAACAGCGCACAAGCTCGCAAGCGTGCACGCACAGCCCTTAAGCAGCGCGCGCACAACGCCAGCCTGCGTACTGCGTTCCGTACTGCAGTAAAGAAAGTGCTTAAGGCAATTGAAGGTGGTGACAAGGCTGCGGCCAAGGTTGTGTTCCACGCTTCCACCAAAGTAATCGATCGTATCGCTGACAAGGGCGTGTTCCACAAGAACAAGGCAGCTCGTCATAAGAGCCGTCTGTCCGCTCAGATCAAGGCCATGGCCTGATCCCAGCTTCGCGCTGAAAGATACGCAGAAAAGCCCCGCTGTTGCGGGGCTTTTTGTTTGTCTGCGTGGCGAGTGATGTTGTGCTTTTGCCACGCAATTGCGCGACTAGGCAAGCAGGGAAAATGCTTGTCTGGCCATTTCGCCTTCTTCGTCGGTGGCTAGTACATAGGCATGATGCGGGCTGCTGGCGCTGGTCAGTTGCCGGGCATGCGCCAGATTGGCGGCATGGTCGGCCTCAAAGCCCAGCCAGCCCAACTGACCCAGCACCCGGCCACGCACTTCGGCAGAATGCTCGCCCACGCCAGCGGTAAAGATGATGGCGTCCAGCCCTTTCATGGCGGCGGCCAGCGAGGCAATCTCGCGCACAATGCGATAGCAGAACAGCTCAACTGCCTCGCGCGCTGCTGGCAGGCTGCTGGCCAGCAGTTCGCGCATATCCGCCGACACACCACCGGAAACGCCCAGCAGGCCGGAGTTCTTGTACAGCTCGCGCCGCACATCGCTTACGCCCATGCCTTCGTGCTCCATCCAGTACAGCACCACTTCCGGGTCCAGATAGCCGGGGCGTGTACCCATCATCAGCCCGTCCACGGCAGAAAATCCCATGCTGGAGGCTACGCTTTGTCCCTGCTGGATAGCGCAAGCGCTGCTGCCGCTGCCCAGATGACACACCACTACTTTGCTGCCCGCCAGTCCCAGTCCGGTCAGCCGACGGCCGATGGAAGCATAGGACAGGCCGTGAAAGCCATAACGACGCACACCTTCTTCATGCCAGTGGCGGGCGATGCCGAAGCGGGTGGCTACTTCTGGCTGGCTGGCATGGAAGGCGGTATCAAAGCAGGCCAGCTGCGGCAAGGTGTCATCTACCGTCTGGAAGGCCTGGATTACTTGCAGGCTGACTGGCTGGTGTAGTGGTGCCAGCGGAATGAACTCCTCCAGGGCCTGGCAGATGCTGTCGTCCAGCCGGGTAACGGCATGAAAGCGACTGCCGCCATGTACCACGCGGTGTACCACGGCGGCCACGGCAATACCGTGATCGGCCAGGGTGTTGAGCATGGCTGCCACGGCGGCCTCGCGGCTGTCATCGCCCAGCTCGCGTTCTTCCAGCTGTTGGTGCAGGGTGTCATGCAGGCTGAGGCTGGTGTGTTTCTGGCCGAAATGATCAATCAGGCCACGCATCAGCAGCGCGCCGCCCTCCATGGCATAGGCACGGAACTTGAGGGTGGAGGAGCCGGCGTTGACGGCAATCAGCGCCTTGATCACTGGCTGGCTCCGCGACGGCGGTGCGCCAGCACATTGGCCACGGCTGCCGAGGCCAGGCGACCGGTGGCGTCTTCGGCGCGACTGGTCAGTACGATGGGCACTCGCGCGCCCATCACGATGCCGGCGGATGCGGCGGCTGCCAGATAGGTGAGCTGCTTGGCCAGCATATTGCCGGACTCCAGATCAGGCACCAGCAGGATGTCCGGGTCGCCAGCCACTTCCGATACGATGCCCTTGGTGTCGGCAGCCTCATGCGAGATGGCGTTGTCGAAGGCCAGCGGGCCGTCCAGAATTGCGCCCTTGATCTGGCCGCGTTCGGCCATCTTGCACAGTGCTGCGGCATCCAGCGTGGCGCGCATGGCCGGGTTGATGGTTTCCACGGCGGCCAGAATGGCGACTTTGGGGCGGGCAATGCCCAGTGCATGGGTTAGGTCGATGGCGTTTTGGCAAATGTCGCGCTTGGTCATCAGGTCGGGTTCGATGCTGATGGCGGCATCGGTGATGAACAGATAACGCGGGTAGCTTTCCACTTTCATGATGAAAACGTGGCTGATGCGACGGTCGGTGCGGATGCCGGTATTGCGTGCCAGTACTTCGCTCATGAATTCGTCGGTGTGCAGGCTGCCCTTCATCAGGATGTCTGCATAGCCTTCGCGTACCAGTGATACCGCCTGTTCTGCGGAGGCGTGGCTGTGCGGGGTGTCGATCAGCTCGAAGCGGCTGATGTCCACGTCCAGTTCTTCCGCCAGCTTGACCAGCTTGCTGCGCGGGCCGATCAGTATCGGGGTGGCAATGCCGTGGTCGGCGGCTTCTACCGCGCCCAGCAGTGCTTCGCGGCTGCAGGGATGGGCCACGGCCATGGGCAACGGACCCAGCGCGGTGGCTTGTTGCAGGATATCGTCAAATGCTTTGTCATCGCGGGTCATGGATGGTCTCCGGGGCATGGACGGCAACGAGGGCCAGCGGCATCAGGCCGCTGGCCGTGTTGGCATCAGGCCATGATGTGATGGCCGCCATCGACATAGATGGTCTGGCCGGTGAGGCTGCGGGCTGCATTGGAAATCAGGAAGGCGCAGGTCATGCCCACGTCTTCGATATCCACCAGCTTGTTTTGCGGCGCACGGGCGATGGCGTCGTCGATCAACTGGTCGAAATGGGCGATGCCGGAGGCGGCGCGGGTCTTGAGCGGGCCGGGCGATACCGCATGCACGCGGATGCCCTTGGGGCCCAGTTCACTGGCCATATAGCGCGACACGCTTTCCAGTGCAGCCTTGACCGGTCCCATCATGTTGTAGTTTTCCACCACTTTGTCGGCACCATAGTAGCTCATGGTGATCAGCGAGCCGCCATCCTTCATCAGCGGTTCGGCGTGACGGGCCATCTCGACGAAGGAGTAGCAAGACACATGCATGGCCTGCTGGAAACCATCACGCGAGCAATCAACCACCCGGCCATGCAGGTCTTCCATCGGGCAGAAGGCAATGGAATGAATGACAAAGTCCAGCTTGCCCCAGTGTTGTTCGATGTCGGCAAATACCTGTTGCATCTGGCCGGGTTGCTCCACGTCCAGCGGCATCACCAGCGGCGCGTCCAGTTTTTCGGCCAGCGGACGGACATATTTTTCCGCCTTAGTGTTCAGATAGGTGACGGCCACCTCGGCTCCCAGCTCGCGCAGAACGCTGGCGCAGCCGTAGGCGATGCTGTTTTCGTTGGCGATGCCGACAATCAGGCCTTTTTTGCCATTAATGATGTTACGAATGCTGTCCATGAAATCCTCTTGGGTCGACCTGGTGGAAATGAGCTTTGATGCATCGTGGCAGCGCGATATTGCGAGTGCGTGAAAAACAGCATTTTTGTATTGCGGCGTCAGTCGGATATAATGGTAAGTTTGCGGGCTGGCTACTTGCATTTGCCCGCCCTGACCGCAATTTGCATCATAGGTCAGACCACCGCAGTTATTGTGCAGCGTAGCAAAATTGCATGTTGCACTGTAGCAAGAATACGCCATTTATGCCATTTACATAGTGGTTGGAGCAAGGAATATGCCGATCTACGAATACCGCTGCACCGCCTGTGGCGCAGCCAAGGAACATTTGCAGAAAATGAGCGATGAGCCGATCGCCCAGTGTCCGGCTTGTGGCAGCGCCGATTACCACAAGCAGCTGTCTGCTGCCGGTTTCCAGCTTAAGGGTTCCGGCTGGTATGAAACCGACTTCAAGAACGGCAGCGCTTCTTCCGGCGGCGGCGGTCACAGCTGTGGCAACGGCTCTTGCGGCGGCGGGTGCGCTTAATCCCCCATGACACAAATCAAGATGACCGTACGGGGCTATCTGGTGGCCGGCCTGCTGATCTGGCTGCCGCTGGGCATTACCCTGTGGGTGTTGAGCCTGATCATCGGCTCGCTGGACCAGACGCTGAAGCTGCTGCCGCACGAATGGCAGCCCGAGCAGCTGTTCGGTTTCAGCATTCCCGGCCTGGGCGTGGTGTTTGCCTTTCTGATGCTGCTGGGTACAGGCATGTTTGCTGCCAATGTACTGGGCCAGCGCCTTGTGGATTTCTGGCACGGAATGCTGTCGCGCACGCCCTTTGTCAAATCCATCTACAGCAGCGTCAAGCAGGTCAGCGATACGCTGTTGTCGGATTCAGGCCAGGCTTTCAAGAAAGCGCTGCTGGTACGCTGGCCTCACCAGGACAGCTGGACGGTAGCCTTCCAGACCGGGGCACCGGCACCGCAGGTGGTGGCGGAAATGGGCGCGGAAGAACACGTCAGCGTCTATGTGCCGACCACGCCGAACCCGACTTCCGGCTACTTCATCATGGTGCCCAAGCGCGATACACGTGAATTGGCCATGAGCGTGGACGATGCCCTGAAATACGTGATTTCCATGGGCGTGGTGGTTCCGGTGCCGGCGGCAGACGCTCTGTGCAGCGACAAGAATCAGCAGGCTTAGGCCGTTTGTCGGCCTTGCCCGGCAGACGCCCGTTTATCCAGATTTAAAGATACAGAATTCAATACAAGGGTTACCCGATGCGTACCGATTACTGCGGACTTATTGACAAGAAATACCTCGGCCAGACCGTCACCGTAAAAGGCTGGGCTCACCGTCGCCGCGACCACGGTGGCGTGATCTTCATCGACCTGCGCGACCGCGAAGGCCTGGTGCAGGTGGTGATTGATCCGGATACCCCGGAAGCCTTCAAGCTGGCCGACAGCAGCCGTAACGAGTACGTGCTGGCTATCACCGGCATCGTGCGCGAACGTCCGGCCGGCACCGCCAACAGCAAGATGATTTCCGGCGAAATCGAAATCCTGGCCAAGGAAATCGAAATCCTTAACAGCGCTGCCACCCCGCCCTTCCAGATTGACGACGAGAACATCTCGGAGAACGTGCGCCTGCTCAACCGCGTGATCGACCTGCGCCGCGCACCGATGCAAAAGAACCTGCGCCTGCGCTACCGCGTAGCCATGGGTGTGCGCAATCACCTGGACAAGCAAGGCTTCATCGACATCGAAACCCCGATGCTGACCCGCTCCACCCCGGAAGGTGCGCGTGACTACCTGGTGCCGTCCCGCGTGCATCCGGGCGAATTCTTTGCCCTGCCGCAATCGCCGCAGCTGTTCAAGCAGCTGTTGATGGTGGCCGGCTTCGACCGCTACTACCAGATCACCAAGTGCTTCCGCGACGAAGACCTGCGTGCCGACCGTCAGCCTGAATTCACCCAGATCGATATCGAAACTTCGTTCCTGAACGAAGACGAGATCATGGACATCACCGAAAACATGGCGCAGGAAATCTTCCGCGACGTGATGAATGTCGAGCTGGGCAAGTTCCCGCGCATGACTTACAACGACGCCATGTTCCTGTATGGCTCGGACAAGCCGGACCTGCGCGTATCGCTCAAGTTCACCGAACTGACCGACCTGATGAAGACCGAGGAATTCAAGGTCTTCCGTGGCGCAGCCGACATGGCCAATGGCCGCGTGGTTGCCCTGCGCGTACCGGGTGGTGCCGCCATTTCCCGTAAGGAAATCGACGAGTACACCCAGTTTGTTGGCATCTACGGTGCCAAGGGTCTGGCCTATATCAAGGTCAACGACAAGAGCAAGATCACCAACGACGAAACCAGCGGCCTGCAGTCGCCCATCGTCAAGTTCCTGTCCGTGGCCGCGCTGGAAGAAATCATGGCGCGCACCGGTGCTGACAACGGCGACATCATCTTCTTTGGTGCCGACAAGGCCAAGGTGGTGAACGAAGCTATTGGCGCGCTGCGTATCAAGATTGGTCACGAGCGTGGCGAGAAGGACGGTTACTTCGTGCGCGAATGGCGTCCGCTGTGGGTGGTGGACTTCCCGATGTTCGAACACGACGAAGAAGCCGACCGCTGGACTGCCTGCCACCATCCGTTCACCAGCCCGAAACCGGGCCACGAAGACCTGATGGACACCGATCCGGGTGCTTGCCTGGCACGTGCCTACGATATGGTGCTGAACGGCTGGGAAATCGGTGGTGGTTCCGTGCGTATCCACCGTGCCGACGTACAGGAAAAGGTATTCGCTGCGCTGAAGATCACTCCGGAAGAGCAGCAGAACAAGTTCGGCTTCCTGCTGGACAACCTGAAGTTCGGCGCGCCGCCGCATGGTGGCCTGGCCTTTGGTCTGGACCGTCTGGTTACCCTGATGGCCGGTGCCGAATCCATCCGCGACGTGATTGCCTTCCCCAAGACCCAGCGCGCCCAGTGTCTGCTGACCAACGCCCCGAATGCGGTGGACGACAAGCAGCTGCGCGAACTGAACCTGCGTCTGCGCCAGAAAGCCGAACCGGCTGCCTGAGCCTGATGGCAATGGCAGCACACAAGAACGGACACCTGGGTGTCCGTTTTTTTTGATCTAAAAGTTATACATGTACATATGTATTTGTATATTATTGTTCTCAATTCACGGAGAGCAACATGACACAGCAGACAGAAAACAAAACCATTGTGGTTGAGCGCACCCAGACCGGGGTGAAAATCGAAAAGCGCCTGCTCAAGGTACTCAAGGCCATGGCGGAGTATCACGACATTACCCTGGGTGATCTGCTGGAAGGCATTGTGTTGCATGCCTTTGATGGCAAGGTGGCCTTTGGCGAAGAATCACTGGCGCGCATCCGCCAGCTCAAAGAGGTATATGGCCTGGAACTGGATGCCAGCGCCAGTCACCGCCTGCAGGAAAAATCCTGACCGTGCACCGCCGGAGCAAGGGCAGGGCAGCTTGAAACCAAGGCCTGCTGCCCGCATCTGATAAAGATCGCCAGCAGGGCGAACCGGCTATTGCGAAACTTTATCGACACGATATGGATTTACAATTGGCCGGTGATGGGCGGGCTGTTTTATAAAGCCCCCGCATTCCGCAGCGTTTTCGCATCGCCCGATACCGGAAACGCTGTCACATCAAGAAACTCAAGGAGATCCGCATGGCCGTACTCGTTGGTAAGCAAGCACCGTTCTTCGCTGGTGAAAAAACCTTCTCCGCCGTTCTGGGCGATGGTCAGATTGTTGACAACTACTCCTTCCAGGAAGCTACCGCCGGCAAATACGCCGTCGTGTTCTTCTACCCGCTGGATTTCACTTTTGTTTGCCCGTCCGAGCTGATCGCTTTTGATCACCGTCTGGCTGAATTCAAGGCCCGCAATGTAGAAGTGATCGGCGTGTCCATCGACAGCCAGTTCACCCATGCCGCATGGCGCAATACCCCGGTAGAAAAGGGTGGTATCGGCCAGGTTGGCTACACTCTGGTCGCCGACATCCAGCACGAACTGTGCAAGGCCTTTGATGTGGAAGCCGACGGTGGCGTGGCCTTCCGTGGTTCCTTCCTGATCGACAAGGCTGGTGTGGTACAGCATCAGGTGGTAAACAACCTGCCGCTGGGCCGCAATGTGGACGAAATGATCCGCATGGTTGACGCACTGCAGTTCACCGAAGAACACGGTGAAGTCTGCCCGGCAGGCTGGAACAAGGGCAAGAAGGGCATGAAGCCCAGCGCCGAAGGCGTTGCTTCCTACCTGGCGGAAAACGCAGCCCAGCTGTAATAGCTTCCACGTCGCTCCTGTCGACGAAAAAGTCATGCTGCAACCCCGCTTTACGCGGGGTTTTTCATGGCGTCTGCTATACATGAGTAAAGACCAGACCAGACCAGACATCGGGGGGCAATTTGAGCCTTTCTTCCGCCGGAGAAGAGACCGCAGTAAGGCTGCACATCATGGAGCGCTTTCGCGCCGCCCAGCCGTATTCCATGGTTGGCGGTGCATTGCTGGCGCTGGCGATGAGTTTGCACTCTCCCTGGGGCAACATCGCTTGCTGGTGGGGCGGTCTGTTTGCCTGGCAGTGTCTCTACTTTGTCTTTACCTCTCGGTTATTACGCATCGCCGGTGCAGGACAGGGAGTATCCCTGCCGCATTTTCGCCTGTTCGTCCTGGCTACCATTCTGGCCGCTGCCTGGTGGGGCAGCGCCGTCTGGTGGCTGGTGCCTGACAATGACCCGCTTTATCTGATCGTGGTGTTGCTGTGGCTGGCAGGTGTCGCCTCTGCCTACGCGGCCTATCTGACCGGGGTAAAGTTACTGCCGGTGCTGGTGCTGGGCCTGATGCTGCTGATTGTGCAAACCAAGCTATGGGGGACCGGAATTCCGGTATTGCGGCTGGCCGGAATGTCGGTGCTGCTGTTTACTGCCGTGCTGGTGACGATGACCTGGCCCTTGCACCGCTATCTGCGGGAAAGCTATGCGGTCCGGGAAGAAAACAACCGCCTGCTGCTGGACATGACCGAGCAGCAGCACAAGCTGGATGAATACAACCAGCAGCTGGAGGAGCAAAGTCGTCAACTGGACGAGGCGCTGGCGCGTGTAGAAGCGCTGGTGGCGCATGATCCGCTTACCGGTGTGCTGAGCCGGCGTGCGGTGATGACGCGGGCGGACCAGTTGGTTGCCCAGGCGGTTGCTGGTCAGCCATTCTGCCTGGCCATGCTGGATTTGGATCACTTCAAATCCATCAATGACGGCTTTGGTCATCTGGCTGGTGACGAAGTCTTGCGCCAGACCAGCCGGCTGGTAGGGGGCGAACTGCGCGGCAACGATAGTCTGGGGCGCTACGGTGGCGAGGAATTCATGCTGCTGCTGGAGGGGATGACTCAGGATGCGGCCTTGCTGCGGCTGGAGCACATTCGCAATCTGGTACAGCAGCATGACTGGTCGGCACTGATTGGAATGCGTGTGGTAACCGTATCAATAGGGTTGGTGGCCTGGAAAAATGGGCTGGATGTGCCGCAGCTTATCAAGCGGGCGGACACCTTGCTGTATGCCGCCAAACGGGCTGGTCGTAATCAGGTGATGACCGAGGCCGCAGCCGAAGCTGCTGCAAGGGGGCATGCATGAAGCGGCTGGCCTATCTGCAGCAGCAAAACCCGCATTGGCGTGAAGAGGCCGACCTTACGCGCTACTTCGTGGATGCTGCCCATGCTTCCATCGCCCCGGCGGTATGCAGCACCCCACTGCTGGCCTGGATTGCCTACGGTGAGGCATCGCTATGGCGCATGCTGTGCTGGATGGGCCTGTTCTGGCTGGTGGAGTGGCGGCTGATCCTGGTTATCCGGCAATGTCGTCAGCATGACACCCATCCGCTTAGTGTCTATCAGTACTACCCGGCGGTGCGGGATTGCCTGCTGGCCAGCAGTCTGTTGTGGGGTGGTTGTATCTGGTTCATGGCTCCGGTACAGCCTGATCCGGCCTACCAGATGCTGTTGCTGCTGTGGGTAGCCGGCATTTTTGCGTTGCTGTGCATCATGATGGCAGCCTGCCGCGACATTCACGTGCTGTTTTTTGCCGCGTTCTGGGCGTTTCCGGTATTTTCCCTCCTCAATGGCGGGAAAAGGCTGGAGCTGCTGGCCCTCTTGGGTGTGAGCATCTATCTGTTATCGCAATGGCGCTTTGTACGTGGTTTCCAGCAGACATTGTTTGACACCGTGCAGCTCAAACATGCCAATCAGAACATGATGGACAAGTTGGTGGAAATGCACGTACAGGCCACCATGCAGCGGGTTAGCCTGGAAGAGAACCGGCAGGCGCTGCAGCTGGCTGTTGCCGAAGGGGAGCGATTGCTGGAGTGCGATGCGCTCACCGGCTGTTTCAACCAGCGGGCGCTGCGCAGGCAACTGGACAAGTACGCCGCCGACAGCATTGCCAGCGGCAGCAGCTGGTCCCTATCCATTCTGGACCTGGACCATTTCAAGCAGGTCAATGATACCTTCGGCCATCAGGCTGGCGATGCGGTGCTGGAGCAACTGGTGCAGAAGGTCAGCCAATTGCTGCCGGATGGCTTGCAGATGTTCCGCTATGGCGGAGAAGAATTCGTGGTGCTGGCCCCTGCCATGCAGGAAGCCGAATTGGCCTCCTGCCTGGATGGCATTCGTCAGCAACTGGCCGTGTCACGCTGGGAAGCGTTGCCGGCCTCATGGCAGCAAACCATCTCGGCCGGGGTGGTTGCCTGCCAGCCTGGCGAGCAGGTCAATCATTGCCTGCAACAGGCCGACCTGGCGCTTTATGCCGCCAAACATCGTGGCCGCAACCGGATTTGCCTTGCCAGTGATCTGGTTGATGTGCCGCTCAAACGCTTTTCTCATTCATCCTGAATATTATTTCAATGGCAGCTTGGCCTTCACCGTGCGCATCATGGTAGCTTGTACGCTGGCTACAGGGTGTAGCCCGTCAGGCTGGAACTTGCTGATGTCGGTGGCAAACCCGGCAACCAGCAACGGCACGTAGGCCAGTTGGTTGCGCTTGGCTATGCGGTCGTACACCGCGCGGAACTCGGCGGTGTATTGCGGGCCATAGTTGCTGGGCAAGGCCATGCCTACCAGCACCACCCGGGCCGAGGCCTTGCGCGACAGTGCGATCATCTGCTGCAGATTGCGCTCCATGCCGGCAAGTGGCAGGCCGCGCAAGCCATCATTGGCACCCAGCTCCAGCACTACGATGTCCGGTTTGTGACGGCGGAGTGCATCAGGCAGCCGTGCCAGGCCACCGTCACTGGTTTCACCGGAGATGCTGGCATTGATAATCCGGTGCTTTGGCTCCAGATCCTGTTGTAACAGGCTGACCCAGCCTTGGCCTGTCTGCAGGCCGTAACCGGCAGACAGGCTGTCGCCCATCACCAGGATGGTGGCAGCCCCGGCCGGCAGGGCCAGCCAGGCAGCAAACAGGGTGCAAACCAGCTTTACCATTGCAGAAGACATATGACTCCAATCGAGAACAAGGCAGTGCTGTCGGCGCGGGATCTGGCCAAACAGGTGGTATTTAACGGGGCTCCACTGGATATCCTGCAGACGGCCAGCCTGAGCGTGCAGCCGGGCGAAAGCGTGGCCATTGTCGGGGCTTCCGGTTCGGGCAAGTCTACCCTGCTATCCCTGTTGGCCGGGCTGGATCAGCCAACGCACGGCGAGGTCGCCCTGTTTGGCCAGTCGCTGGCCGGTTTGAGCGAAGATGGCCGCGCGCTGCTGCGCAGGGACAAGGTGGGGTTCGTATTCCAGAATTTCCAGCTCATGCCACAACTGACTGCGCTGGAAAACGTCATGCTGCCGCTGGAGCTGGCTGGGCGCAAGGACGCCCGCGATACCGCCAGCCAGATGCTGGGTCATGTTGGCCTGGCGCATCGCCTGCGTCACTATCCCAGGCATCTGTCCGGCGGCGAGCAGCAAAGAGTGGCGCTGGCGCGTGCCTTTGCCATTCACCCCGGCATCCTGTTTGCCGATGAGCCCACCGGCAATCTTGATGCCGCCACTGGCCGGCAGATCATCGATCTGCTGTTCCAGCTCAATAGCGAACAGCATACCTCGCTGGTGCTGGTAACCCACGATAACGAACTGGCCAGCCGCTGCGATGCCATCTACCGGCTGGTGGACGGCCAACTGAACGGGGCGCGCGCATGAGCTGGTGGAGCCGACTGCTGCTGGCAGCACGCTTTGTACGTCGCGAAATCGTATCCGGCGAGTTGAGCATTCTGGCACTCGCCCTCTTGGTAGCGGTGACGGCACTCACCAGCGTCAGCTTCTTTTCTGACCGGGTGGCGCGGGCGCTCACCACCCAGGCCACCCAGTTGCTGGCAGCCGATCTGGTGCTTAACGGCAACCAGCCGGCACCGGCCATCATCCGTCAGGAAGCGCAGCGCCGTGGCCTCCGGCTGGCGGACAACATCAGCTTCCCGTCCATGGTGTTTGCCCAAGGGCAGGCCACGCTAGCCACCTACAAGGCGGTGAGCAACAGCTACCCGCTGCGTGGGGAAATGACCGTGCGCGGAGAGAGTGGACAGGCGCAAACCGGCAGCCTGCATCCTGCCACTGGCACGGTATGGGCCGATGCCAGGCTGCTGCGCAAGCTGGGGCTGAAGCTGGGTGACAACATCACGGTCGGCAATACAGCCTTGCGGCTGAGCGGTGAAATCCTGCGCGAGCCTGATGGAGCCATGGATTTGTACAATTTTGTGCCACGGCTGATGTTCAATAGTACGGACCTGCCGGCCACCGGACTGATCCAGGAGGGTAGCCGTGCGCGCTGGCGACTGATGCTGGCCGGGGACGACCGCCAGATCAGCGACTTCCGCCAGTGGCTGAGTCAGCACCTACCCGCTGGCAGCCGGTTGGAAAACGTAGAAGAAGCACGCCCGGAAATCCGTACTGCACTGGAACGTGCGCGGCGCTTTCTCGGCCTCACTGCCATGTTGACTGTGGCTCTGTCTGCGGCGGCGGTGGCGCTGGCAGTAAGGCGCTATCTGGCCCGGCACTGGCAGCCGGTGGCGGTGTTGCGCTGCATGGGGCTGACCTCCTCCGAGGTGCTGGGCCTGTTTGTCTGCCTGTTCCTGCTGCTGGGTCTGCTAAGCGGTGGGCTGGGCGCGTTGGCCGGTTATGCGGTGCAATTGGGACTGATGCAACTGAGCAGCCGTTTTGTTGGCGAAGTACTGCCGGACCCGGGCTGGCAAAGCTGGTTACTGGGGCCGGCTGCTTCATTACTGCTGCTGACCGGCCTGGCGTTGCCCCCGCTGCTGGCAATACGCAATGTGTCTCCGCTGGCGGTGCTGCGTAATGACCTGCCCTTGTTGCGCAGCAATCTGGCTGCGCCTCTGCTGGCCGTACTGGTCTTGCTGCTGCTGGCAGCATGGCAGATGGACGATCTGACCCTGGCCGCCTGGTTGCTGGGGGGGATGGCGGCCTTCTTTGCCGGCGTGGCGTTGCTGGCCTGGGGCATGCTGTGGTTGTTGCGGCACTTGCCGGCCGGGCGGCAGATCGGCTGGCGCTATGGCGTGGCCAATCTGGCGCGCAGACCGTGGCTGGCCATCGTGCAGATTGTGGCGCTGGCAGTGGGCATCATGGCCTTGCTCACCCTCACCCTGGTGCGTGACGACCTGATTTTAGCCTGGCAGCAGAGCATTCCGGCAGATGCACCCAATAAGTTTGTCATCAACATTCAGCAAAACCAGCGCTTGGCTTTGCAGCAGCGCTTTGTTGATGCTGGCCTGCCAGCACCGCAGCTGGCACCGATGATCCGTGGTCGGCTGGTGGCCATTAATGACAAACCGGTACGGCCATCTGCATTGCCGGATGAGCAGGCGCGGCGGCTGGCCGAGCGTGAATTCAATCTGTCCTGGCGCGACAGCCTGCCGGAGGGCAACCGGCTGGTGGCGGGGCAATGGTGGCAGGATAAGGCCCGGCCACAGTTTTCGGTCGAGCAGGGGCTGGCCAGAACGCTGGGTATCCGCATGGGAGATACGCTGGCATTTGATATCGGCGGCACTACTTACCGTGCCAGGGTGAGCAGCCTGCGCGCGGTGGCCTGGGACAGCTTCCGGGTCAACTTCTTTGTGCTGGCACCGCCATCCCTGTTGCAGCAGCAGCCAGCCAGCTGGATCAGCAGTTTCCGGCTGGATGCAGCGCAGGAGGATTTTGCCAACCGGCTGGTTGCGGCCTTCCCCAATATCACCATCATTGATGTCAGCGCTATTCTGAACGAAGTGCGCACCATGGTGGACAAGCTGACTCGCGGCATCGAAGCCATGTTCGTACTTGCACTGGCGGCTGGTGTGCTGGTGTTGTGGGCTGCCCTGGCCGCCACACGGGACGAACGCCTGTTTGATATCGCCCTGATGCGTGCGCTGGGTGCCTCGGATGCGCAGGTACGCAGTGTGGTGCTGGCCGAACTGGCTTGGCTGGGTGGTTTTACCGGCCTGCTGGCTGCGCTGGGTGCCATGGGTGTGGGTGGTATCGCGGCCAGCAAACTGTTCAACCTGCCGTGGGTAATGAATGGCTGGCTACTGCCGCTGGGCATGGGCTGCGGCATGCTGGTGGTGATGCTGGCTGGCTGGCCGTTGATCGGCAAGGTGACGCGCAGCTCGCCACTGGCGGTATTGCGTGCAGTCTGATGGTAGGGCGGTACAAAGCCGCAAGAAATAACAAGGCGGGTAGACCCGCTTGCAAGGAGTGCAGGAAATGGATTCCCAGGTGTTGGCGGCAATGGCCAAATGGCCCAATGTGCCGGCGGTATTCGGCTGGTTGCGGCTGGATGCGCGCGGGCAGTGGTGGATACGCGAAGAACGCCTGACGCATGAAGGCATGGCGGCCTTCTTCAACCGCAATTACAGCCGCGATGCCCAGGGCCGCTACTATGTCCAGAACGGCCCGCAAAAGGTGTTTGTCAATCTGGATGCCGCGCCGCTGATCGCCCGGTTTACCGAAGGCCGCTGGCAGACCTTGCCCTGCGATGATGATGTGCAGGCGCGGGCGGCCTTCATGACCGACGACGGGCAGCTGTTCATCGAAATTGCCGGCGAGCTGGCGGTGGTGGACGACCGCGATCTGACCGGCATTGCTGCGGCCGGTCTGCCCGGCTGGGACGGGGATGTTTCACGCCTGCCGCACAGCCTGCAGTTGGCAGACCACCCCTTGCCGCTCAGCCGGCACAGCCTGGCCGAGCTGTGGCAGCGCTATGGTGTAGTGGTACACCCGCATGCCTGATGGCGTCCGCGAGGATGCAAAAAATCAGCCCAGTCGTTCGGCGCGCGCGCTGACCAGCAGTTTGCGGCCGGCCAGCAGTCCTGCGGCCAGCGCAGTCGCGACAATGCCACCAAACAGCCAGCCCACCGGTGCCCAGCGTCCGGCGACATCGTGAATGATGCCGGCAGCCAGCGGACCGCAAGCTGCCACGGTATAGCCTACGCCTTGTGCCATGCCGGACAGATGAGCGGCAACGTGGGCATCCGGTGCGCGCAGCACCAGCAGGCTGAGCGCCAGGCTGAACGCGCCACCCTGGCCAATCCCCAGTAATACCGCCCACAGCCACAGCTGGTTGATGGGGGCGTACAGCATCCCCAGCAGCCCGGCCAGGGTCAGGACCATTACGCAGGCAATCGGCAGGCGCTGGTCGGCACCACGATGTGCCAACAGCGGAACCCCTAAGGACGCAATCACCTGCGTCATGATGGACAAGGACATCATCAGTCCGGCCTGCAGCGGTGTCAGTCCGCGTTCGATCAGGATGGATGGCATCCAGCCGAACACAATGTAGGACAGCGATGACTGCAAACCCATGTAGACCGTTACCTGCCATGCCAGGGCATCGCGCCACAGACCACGTACCTGCCAGTGCCCCGCATGTTGTTGCTGGTGTGAGGACAGCTGTGGCCACCATACCGCCAGTGCCAGCAGTGCCGGAATGGCCCAGAACGCAAGTGCCGGCTGCCAGCGCTGGCCAAACAGCTGATCCAGCGGCACGGTGGCGCCGGCTGCCAGTGCGGCACCCAGGCATAGTGCCATGGTGTAGACCCCGGTCATCAGGCCGGCCTGAGCTGAGAAGTCACGTTTGACGATGCCCGGCAGCAGCACGCCGATGATGCCGATGGCGGCACCGGACAGTAGCGATCCCATCACCAGGCCGGTCAGTCCCAGTTGGCTGCGCAAGGCAATGCCGCAGGCCAGCAGCAACAGTACGCCGGCGATGCTGCGCTCGCTGCCGAAGCGGCGGGCCAGGTGCGGAGACAGTGCACCGAACAGACCCAGGCATAGTACCGGCAAGGTGGTGAGCAAGCCGGCCATGGTGGCGGACAGGCCGATTTCAGCCTTTACCTGCCCCAACACCGGAGCCAGGCTGGAGAGGGCGGGGCGCAGATTGATGCCGATCAGAACCATGCCCAGTGCCAGCAGCCAGCGTGATTGAGGTGCTGGGGAGTGGTACTGGACGCCGTCATCATCGATTTCGGCGTCGATCAACAGTTCTTCTGCCAGTTTGTCTGCAATATGTTGTGGTGTGGGTGACATGCTTATTCTCTATTGCTACTGCTGCCTGGCGGTGGCCGGTTGTATTCAGCTGGAGATGGGGGGAGCAGGCGGTCCAGAATCTGCAGCAAGGGCCGGGTGACAGCAGCAGCGGCTGCACCGGCTGCATCGGCATCACCAGCCTGGATGGCAGCAACGATGGCCTGGTGTGAGGGCAGATCCGGGTCCGGCAGCGCTTCGTCGTGAATGGAACGCTGGATGCTGTCCTGCACCACGCGGGAGAAATAGCGATACAGCTCGGCCAGTGCCGCATTACCGCAGGCATCGGCAATGGACAGGTGGAAATCCAGATCGCGGGCGATGAAATCGTCTGCTTGCGCATACTGGCTTTGTTCGCCGCGTATGGCCAGCGCATCTTCTATCCGTGCCAGTCCGTGGGTATCGGCACGCAATGCCGCCAGTCGGGCTGTGCTTTCCTCCAGCATGGCACGTACTTCCAGCTGCTCGCGCAGGCTGGCACGGCTGATAGCGCGCAGGGCATCGGCCGGGCTGGTCATGGCACGTACATAGGTGCCGTCACCCTGACGAACCTCCAGCAAGCCGGCGTACAACAGAACCCGAATGGCTTCGCGCACGGTGTTGCGGCTGATGCCCAGCAGGCTGGCTAGCTCCGGCTCGGTGGGAATGCGGCTGCCTACCGGCCATTGCCCGGCTGCCAGCCGTTGGCCGATGTCTTCCAGCGCAAGGTCAACCAGTGAGCGCCGGGCCTGGTGCAGTGCAGTCATGTCTGTCTCTATTCATCCAATCATCCGATGTATTTTGACGCAGCTTGTCACTGGCAGCAAGTTGGGAGAGTGAGGAGGGGGCGGGGGCGGGCCGGGATGGCCCGCCGGGGTGCTTATTTGGCGGCGGAAGCTGCGTCTTTCACGCACTTCTTCACAAAGCTGTTCTTGGCAGCGCCAGCCAGTTTCTTGTCGGCAGCCTTGCCTTCGCACATGGCTTGCGGTGCGGCAGCCTTGCTGTCCTTTTCACATTTCTTCAGGAAGCTGGCCTTGGCGGCACCAGCCAGTTTCTTCTCGGTGGCCTTGGCATCACAGCTGGCGTCTGCAGCCAGAGCGACATTGGCAGTGGCCAGGGTCAACAGTGCCATCATCACGAATTTGCGCATTGCAGGTTCCTCAAGGTTGGATGGGAAACATTCCCGGTTGGCAGGCAGGTATTGCACTGCTTGTGCACCGTAACATATATGGATTTGTCCTGTTTATCCATCACGGATTGTTACAAGGCTTGTCAGCAAGTCATGGCCGCAGGCAGGCATCCGGGGTGCAGGTCTACGGCGAGCCTCCAGTTACCGGACTTACGGGCTTGGGCTGCAATGCCCTTATCCTAGTTCACCTTGATCCAAATGGCATTAATTGTCTTTGTTGCAGGATGGAAGCCGGGCTTGCTGGTATCATTCCGCTTTTACAGCCTGCGGGCTGTCCATACTTCATCTCTTGTTGCTGCATTGCATGAAAACTCTGTCTCGCCTGTTATTGCTGGCCATTCTTGTCGCCATGGGCTGGTTGGCCTGGGTGGTGGTCATTCCGGTTGATCTGCCACAAACGCCTTACAAGCTCACCATCGGCCCCAATCGCACGCTGGGTCAGGTGGCGCGCGGCCTGTCCGAGGAAGGGGTAATCCGTAACCGCAACATCATGATGTGGCTAGGGCGCATGCTGGGCATGGACCGCAAGATCAAGGCTGGTCTTTACCAGTTCAGCGATAGCGCCTCGATGTGGGACATCCTGCAGCGGCTGGCTGACGGCCACCCGGATGAGGCCAGCCTTACGCTGATTGAAGGCTGGAATTTCCACCAGTTTCGCCAGGCCATCGACCGCAACCCGGACATCACCCATGATGCGCGCGGCTTGAGCGATGCCCAGTTGCTGCAGCAACTGGGGCTGGATGGCGTAGCGGCCGAGGGGCTGTTCTTCCCCAGCACCTATCTGTTCACCCCCGGCAGCAGCGATCTGGAACTGTACCGCCGCGCCTATGGCACCATGCAGCAAAAGCTGGATGCCGCCTGGGCGGCACGCAAGGCCGACCTGCCATACCATACGCCCTATGAATTGCTGATCATGGCCAGCCTGGTGGAAAAGGAAACCTCGCTGGATGCCGACCGGCCCCTGGTGGCCGCGGTGTTTGTCAACCGGCTGCACAAGGGCATGCGCCTGCAGACCGATCCGTCGGTCATCTACGGCATGGGCAGCGCCTATCACGGCAATATCAGCAAGGCCGACTTGCGCCGCGACACGCCCTACAATACCTATACCCGCAACGGCCTGACACCCACCCCCATCGCCATGCCCGGCAAGGCCGCCCTGGAAGCCGCGGCCAATCCGGCCAATTCCACGGCACTGTACTTCGTGGCCAAGGGGGATGGCAGTTCTTACTTCTCTGCCACCCTGGATGAACATAATCAGGCGGTGCGCAAATACATTCTGAAGAAAGGCTCCAATGACTAGTCAGACTGGCTGCTTCATCACGCTGGAAGGCATTGATGGTGCCGGTAAAAGCACCCATCTGGGCTTTATCCGCGACTGGCTGGCCGAGCATGGCATTGCCGCCGAATTTACCCGCGAACCGGGTGGCACCCCGCTGGGCGAGCAAATCCGCGCCTTGCTGCTGGCAGTGGACACCGAAGTGTCGCTGGATGCCGAAACCCTGCTGATGTTCGCCTCGCGCCAACAATTGGTGTCCAGTGTGATCCGGCCTGCACTGCAAGCCGGATGCTGGGTGGTGTCAGACCGCTTTACCGACTCGACCTTTGCCTTTCAGGGTGGTGGCCGCGGTGTGCCGACCGAGCGCATTGCCGTGCTGGAAAACTGGGTGCAGCAAGGTTTGCAGCCCGATCTGACCCTGCTGTTCGATGTACCGCTGGATGTGGCCAGCCAGCGCATGAGCGGCAGCCGCCAGCTCGACCGTTTCGAGCAGGAAAAGGCCGACTTTCACCAACGCGTGCGTGATGCCTACTTGCAGCGTGCCGCTGCTGATTCCCGCTTTCGCATTCTGGATGCCACCCGTAGCATTGCCCAGTTGCAACAGGACATTGCCGGCCATCTGGCCGCCTTGCTGGAGCAACGCTAATGCTGTTTCCCTGGCAGCAGCAGGACTGGCAGCGCCTGAATGCCGAACGCACCCGCCTGCCCAACGCCTGGCTGTTCATCGGCCCGGCCGGCACCGGCAAGCTGGAATTCGCCCTGCACCTGGCCCAGTCGCTGCTGTGCGAGAAGCTGGCGGTCGACCATCAGCCCTGCGGCCAATGCGAGGCCTGCCGCTGGTTCGAGCATGGCACCCATCCAGACTTCCGCCGCCTGTCGCCGCTGACCGACGAAGAAGAAGAGGGCAAGGAAGCCAAGCCCGGACGCAAGCTGCCCCTGATCAAGATTGAAGCCGTGCGCGAGGTCATCGAATTTGCTCACCTCACCGCCCACCGTGCCGGGCGGCGCATCATCGTGGTGGAGCCGGCGGAAAACCTGAACCCGGCGGCAGCCAATGCCTTGCTCAAGATTCTGGAAGAGCCGCCGCAGGATGTGCTGTTCCTGCTGGTGGCACAGGCTGCACAGCGCCTGTTGCCCACCATTCGTAGCCGCTGTCGTCAGTTTCCCCTGTCTGCGCCCAGTCAGGCACAGGCGCTGGACTGGTTGCGCCAGCAGGGCGTTACCGATGCCGAAGCCGAGCTGGCTCACAACGGCGGCGCGCCGCTGTTTGATCACGACCCGGCTCTGGCCAAGCTGCGCAGCCAGTTTATTGATGGCCTTGCTCAGCCCACTTTTGCCAGCATCCTCAGTCTGGCCGAGCTGGTGGACAAGCAGAAGCTGCCTCTGGCCATTCCGCTGGGCTGGCTGATGAAATGGCTGCATGATCTGGCTGGTTTGAGTCTGGCAGGGATTGTCCGCTATCATCCAGACAAGCAGGCGGTGTTGCAGGCGCTGGTACAGCGTTGCGACACCGTGGCTTTGATGCGCTGTCAGGATGCTTTGCAGCAGCTGGCTCCCTTTGGTCAGCACACGCTGAATACGCGTTTGCAACTGGAGGCCCTGCTGATGGATTATCTGAAAATCTTTGCCGGTAGTCGTCAGGGCTGAAGCCAGGCGGCTGCAGCAACTGATACCGGTTTTGGACAAGGCTGCGGCAGCAGCCGGCAGCACAACCAACAACAGCGGAATACGCGCAAATGGAAAACACTTCCCGGCCCGATCTAACTCGCCCCGGTGTGCTGTCGCTGCACATCAAGGAACGTAGTGCGTTGTTTGCCGCCTACATGCCTTTTCTTAAGAATGGCGGCATCTTCATTCCCACCAATAAGGACATGAAGCTGGGCGAAGAGGTATTCCTGCTGCTTACGCTGATGGATGAACCACAGAAAATTGCCGTGCAGGCTAAGGTGGTGTGGATTACCCCGGCTGGCGCCAACAACAGTCGCGTGCAGGGCATTGGCGTGGAGTTTGCCTATGGCGAAGCCGGCAACCAGGCCCGGGCCAAGATCGAAACCCTGCTGGGTGGTGTGCTCAACTCCAGCCGTCCCACCCATACCATGTAACCCTGTCGCCCGGCCGTGGCCGGGTGCATTGCCAGCCAGATCAAACATCATGCTTGTCGATTCGCATTGCCATATCAATTTTCCCGACCTCTCCAGCCGCCTGACAGAGGTGCTGGGCAATATGCAGCACAACGGTGTCGAGCTGGCGCTGGTAATTGGCGTATCGCGTCCCAAATATCCCGAGGTGCTGGCCCTGGCGGAAAACCACGCCAATCTGTACGCCACCGTGGGTATTCATCCGGACGATCCCGAGGCCGAGGAATTCAGCGAGGAAGAGCTGCTGGCCCATGCAGCACACCCGCGCGTGGTGGGCATTGGCGAAACCGGGCTGGATTACCACTGGTGCAAGGGCGATCTGGAATGGCAGCACCAGCGTTTTCGCACCCATATCCGCGCCGCCAAACGCGCCGGCCTGCCGCTGATCATCCATACCCGTGAATCCGCCGCTGACACCATCCGCATCCTGCGTGAAGAAGGTGCCGAGCAGTGTGGCGGGGTGATGCACTGCTTCACCGAAAACTGGGAAGTGGCACAGGCCGCGCTGGAGATCGGCTTTTATATCTCCTTCTCCGGCATCGTGACGTTCAAGAACGCCGCGCAGATCAAGGAAGTGGCGCAGAAAATGCCGCTGGAGCGCATGCTGGTGGAAACCGATTCCCCCTATCTGGCCCCGGTGCCTTATCGCGGCAAGCTGAACGAGCCGGCCTATGTGCGCCACGTGGCCGAGCATATTGCCGAACTGCGCGGTATCCGTTTCGAGGAGGTTGCCGCCGCCACCAGCGACAACTTCTATCGCCTGTTCAGCAAGATCCAGCGCCCGCAAGCCGGGCAGGCGGCCTGATCCCATGACGGCCCCACGTGTTGGCGAGATGGAAATCACCATTCTGGGTTGTGGTTCCAGCTCCGGCACGCCGGCCATCGGCTGTCACTGCGAAACCTGCAGCTCAAGCGATCCGCGCAATCACCGCACGCGCTGCTCGGCCTATATCCGCTGTGGCGACAAGGGCCTGCTGATCGATACCGGCCCGGACCTGCGCCAGCAAGCACTGCGCGAAGGCATCCGCCAGGTGGATGCCGTGCTGTATACCCATCCGCATGCCGATCACCTGAACGGTATCGACGATCTGCGCGCCTTCTGCTATGTCAAGCAAGGTGCCATCGTGCTGTACGGTAATGCCTTCAGCATGGACAACATCACCAGCCGCTTTGGCTATGCACTGCAACCACCTTCAAAAGTGTGGGACAAGCCGGTGCTGCTGCCCGAAGTGGTGGACGGCCCATTCGAACATGATGGCCTGCCCATCACCCCCATTCCCTTGCAACACGGCAGTTGGCCCTGCCTGGGCTGGCGCATTGGCAATGCCGCCTGGCTGACCGACCTGTCCTGTATTCCGGATGAAAGCCTGGCGTTGCTGCAAGGGCTGGATGTGCTGTTTCTGGATTGCCTGAATATGGATGGCTACCCCTCACACCTGGGTTTCCATCAGTCGCTGGAGTGGGCAGCCCGCATCGGTGCCCGCCGCACGGTGTTGATCCACATGATTCACCGGCTGGAATACCACGCCTTGTCGGCACTGTGCCCACCGGGAGTGGAAGTGGGGTATGACGGGCTGCGTGTTTGCATACCGTCCACTGGTACTGTGTGAAGGCCTGATCGATTTTTCTTTTGCTTGTGCCTTTCTTCCCTTGGCGGTTTCAAACATCAAGTGCGACGGTGGTTGGAATCCTGATATCCAGATTGAAGCAACATTCCCAGAATGCTTCGCTTGGCTTCTTAAACCCGAGTGATTTGCGCGGCCGGTTATTCAGGCTCCAAGCGATCTGATCCAGTTCCTGTTGGGTAAACTGGCATAAATCCGCTCCCTTGGGCAGGTACTCCCGCAACAGACCGTTGGTATTCTCATTGATCCCACGTTGCCAGGGACTGTGAGGATCGGCGAAGTAAATCTTCAATCCCGTCCGCTCTTCCAGCCTTTGGTGGTATGCCATCTCTTTACCCTGATCGTACGTCAGGGTCTTGCACAGCTCTTCATCGAATGGCGCGAAAGCACGAGCAAAGCCCTCCAAGGCAGCCGCTGCAGTACAGCCATCCATTTTGGCCAGTACAACCAGTAAGGTCTTGCGGCACACCAGAGTACCTACCGCGGAACGGTTCCCCGCCCCCACGAGGAAGTCACCTTCCCAGTGACCCGGCAACAAGCGCTCATTAGCCTCAGGAGGCCGAATATGGATGCTGGCCAAGTCCTGAAGCTGACCACGGCGATCCGTACCACGCGTACGAGGTCGGCGGGCTCCTCGGCCCTGGCGCAAGAGCGCAACGAGCTCTCGACGCAAAGCCCCCTTGGGGGCGGCATAGATCGCCGTATAAATGGTTTCGTGCGAGACGTGCAAAGTCTGTTGTCCTGGATAGTCCTGTTTTAGTCTGCCAGCGATTTGCTCGGGCGACCACCGATCCTCCAGCAGTCCACGAACATTGGCCCATAACGGTCCCGCCGGATCCAGCTTTTTTACGCGCCGAACCTTGTATTTCAAGTGGCGAGTACGCTTTCCCGCTCGTAGTGCATCGTACCCGCCAGCTACGCGAGGGCGTCCGATTGGACCGATCTCATGCGGTGACTTATATCCATTACGGCGCAGTTCTCGGCAAATCGTGCTGGGTGCCCGGTGCAATGCCTTTGCAATGGCCCTGGCACTTTCTCCCTGCTGTTTCATTGCCATGATGAACCCGCGTTCTTCGGCACTTAGGTGCTCATAAGTTCTTTGCATGCAACAACTTAACCTTTAATTGGCTCGTGTTGCACTTGGTTCTTGAATCCTCCCTTCCTTGCCAGGGGCACGTTGCTTCAGTGGCCCCATATCTGTAAGTCACCTGCATAAAGATAGGCTGCACCAGTCAGTGTCTTTTCAATGCGGGACCTAGTTTGCCGGCGGGTGCCTGCCCTGCTGTGGTCTACGTTCTAGCTGCTTTCTCAAGGTGGTTGGCGAAATATCTCAAGTTAATGTTGCAATGAGTTATTGATATGACAGATAACGCTGAATGTAATTTTTAATGCCAATTGACTGGCATTGATGCATTACATTCAAGACTTCGTAATGCTTTCCTGAGCTTTCTTAAGTGATTTGGCATTTTACATTTATCATTATTTATATTTTATTTATATTTTATTTATATTTTATTTATATCATTTATGAAATGTCAATTCTATTAATGAGAAATTGATACAACAGTTGCTTATTTAAAAATCCCATATTATTTGGCGATGCGATTTTTTTTAAAAAACTTTAATATGACATTTTTTTAAGAAAGCAGTTCCGAAACTAAATATTATTGGTGGGATAAGAAATATCCAATCCCCTCTGTCAATTAACGAGGCGCAAAGTCAGCCATTGAAAGAAACTGAGGTATTTACCTGATGCGTCAATTTTCTGCAAGTCCGATCGAAATGTGTGTGAGCCTGTGGCGTAACCGTGAACTGATCCATGCTTCGACCAAGCGGGAGGTGCTTGGTCGCTATCGAGGTTCTGCATTAGGGATAATGTGGTCTTTTTTTAACCCATTATTCATGCTTGCTGTTTACACTTTCGTATTTAGCGAAGTATTCAATTCTCGCTGGGGTAGTGGTGGAGATTCAAAAACGAATTTTGCCTTAGTGCTTTTTATCGGCCTGATTGTATTTAATTTATTTGCAGAGTGCATTAATCGGGCTCCTTGCCTTATATTGTCAAATCAAAACTATGTCAAAAAAGTGATTTTCCCATTGGAAATACTGCCCTTTATTAGCTTGCTAACCGCATTTTATCACGCAATGATTAGTTTATTGGTGTGGTTAATTTCATACACACTACTTATTGGTATTCCACATGCAACTGTACTCTACCTGCCACTTATAATTTTACCTCTTGGATTTTTTATTATGGGGCTTAGTTGGGTATTGGCATCATTAGGGGTTTATTTGCGCGATGTGTCGCAAATTGCTGGATTGTTGATCAGTGCATTAATGTTTATGACACCCATTTTTTATCCGATTACCGCATTGCCAGAGAACTATCGAAAAATTCTGTATTTTAATCCTATGACACTGGTTGTTGAACAGTCTCGCGATATTTTATTTTGGGGAAAAACCCCTGACTTTTCTATGATGGGAATATATTGGTTGGTGACAATCACTATGGCTTTTCTTGGTTTTCTTTGGTTTCAGAAAACACGGAAGGGGTTTGCAGATGTCCTCTGATATCGCAATCAAGGTAGAAAACCTAAGCAAGTGTTTTCATATTTACGATAAGCCGAGAGATAGATTAAAGCAATTTATCATGCCTCGTTTGCGGAAGGTTTTTGGCCGTTCTTACAAACCATATAATCGCGAATTTTGGGCGCTGAAAGACGTAAACTTTGAAATAAAAAAAGGTGAAACAGTAGGCATAGTTGGTCGAAATGGTAGTGGCAAATCAACACTACTACAGCTGATCTGTGGAACTTTATCGCCCACCAGTGGCAATATCCAGACTAATGGGCGTATTGCTGCACTATTAGAGCTCGGGTCAGGATTTAACCCAGAATTTACTGGGCGAGAAAATGTTTATCTAAATGGCGCCATTCTGGGTATAAGCTATGAAGAAATTGATAACTTATTTGATGAAATAATTTTATTTTCAGAGATTGGTCAATTCATAGATCAACCTGTAAAAACATACTCAAGTGGCATGGTTGTTAGATTGGCGTTCGCAATTGCAATTAATGTATGCCCGCAAATTTTGATTGTAGATGAGGCACTTTCTGTTGGAGATGAGTTATTTCAAAGAAAATGTTTTTCTCGTATAGAGTCATTGCGCAATGATGGCGTCACAGTGCTATTCGTATCTCATTCAGCCGCTACTGTTGTCGATCTTTGTGATAGGGCTATTTTGCTTGACTCAGGAGAATTTTTGGCATCAGGTGAACCCAAAAAAATATTAGGAACCTATCAGAAATTGATTTATGCACCTAATGAACGGCATCAGAGTGTTCGTAATGAAATAATACAGGGAAATTATATTACACCAACTTCTACCCGTAAAAATTCTGTAAAAAATGAAGATGACGTCCTACTTATTTCAAACAACTCAACAAAACTTGATGGAATCTGTTCAGAGTTTTTTGACATTTCAATTGAATCAACTAGTAAGATCAATTATGAATCGCTTGGCGCTTTTATTTATGATGTCACGATAAGCAATTTAAATAACGAGCAGGTTAATAATATAACACGTGGAAATTTTTATCGTTATGTTTATAAAGTACGATTTGATAAAAGTGTAACTAATGTGATATTTGGTATGCTTATCAAGTCAATAAGTGGTATTGAGTTGGGAGGAGCTGTTACAGCCGCATCTAAGCAAGAAAGCCTGAGTTTAGTCAATGCTGGAGACGTATATAAGGTTACTTTTGAATTTTTGTGCTGCTTTAATCCTGCCGTTTATTTTTTAAATGCGGGCGTTCTAGGGGATGTAAATGAAGTTCAGACTTATCTACACCGAGTAATTGATATTGCAGCATTTCGTGTTAATCCTGAGCCTCTTCTTAAAACGACAGGTACGGTTGATATATCATGTAATTCACTGATCTGCCTTGAGAAAAATTAGAGGCAATTTTGATTTTATATAAGATGGGGTAATTGATGTGTTGCTCGACTTTGACTCAATTAAAAACTTGGTAGCTAAGGCTGACGTAATAACCTTTGATGTATTTGATACACTATTGATTAGACCTAGGTTTTTAAATCCCGATGATCTGTTTTATTTTTTGGCACGAGACAAAGGTCTGAATGATGCTGAGGCTTTAAATTTCAAAAAGAGCCGTATTACTGCTGAGGCACTGGCGAGAGAAGTATACAAGTTAAAAAAATCCCATGCTGAAGTTCATATATCTAATATATATGCCAATATTTCTGACTCATGGAGGATTACTTGGCAGAATGAGCTCGATTTCGAAATTTCCCATTTGAGCCGGAGAGATAAAGTATTAGAAATATATAAACTAGCAAAAAAACTAGGTAAGCCAGTTTACGCGATCTCTGACATATACTTTAGCTCTGCTGAGCTAGAGCATATTTTAAGCTGCAATCAAATAGAAATGGATGGAATCTATTCGTCAGCTGATGCAAGATGCGGAAAATATGAACGTAAATTGTTTGAAATGTTTTTATGTGAAAATAAGTTAAAAGCAGATGCAGTTTTGCACGTCGGAGATAATGAACACTCCGATTATATTTCTGCAATGCAGACTGGTATTATATCTATCAAAATACCTAAGATTACTTCAAGACTATTCAGGGACTCAAGTTATAATTTACATACTTTGCATAATATGAGGATGGCTCATGATGCAGGGTGTAATTTTTTTGGATCTCTAGTTTCATACTTAGCTTATCAGCGAGAATTTAGGGTGGAGATATCTTCAGCTCAAAGATTTGGCATTAATTATGCAGTTCCGCTATTGTATCTATTTTGTGGATGGCTAACCAAGCAGGCAAATAAGGATGGTGTAAAAACGCTATATTTGATGGCGCGAGATGGGTATGCAATTTCAGACGTTCTTAAAAAAATTGCTCCAAATTTTGATTTTAAAATTTTAAATATATCGCGGCGAGCCATTCTCTTCCCTGCTGCGACAAAAAATAAAATTATATGGGACCGTTTTTTTGTTTCGGCTTCAGAAAAGCCCATCATTAATATTTTGAGTGATCTCCGTTTAGAGGCACTAAGTCAAATACTGGACTTACTTCCAAAAAAAGGAAACGAAAAATTTTCTGAGATTTCAGCTTCAAAGCAGTTAGAGTTTTTGGGTAAGTCATACCAATTAGCGTTGCCACAAATGCGACAAGAACATGCCGATTACAAAAAATATGCAAAGGATATTGGCCTGCTGAGTTCAGATGTTGCAGTGGTAGATGTCGGTTGGGCTTTGAGTAGTCATGAAGCGCTCGAGTTGGTTCTCGGTCATAAAATTCATGGATACTACGTAGGTAAATTAAATAACGCTTACTCTCACGAAAATATAAAATCATTCCTTTTTGAAAGTTTCGAAAAGGAATCAACTCAGTGGGGCCATATTTTTTCAAGAGGCGTTGAGCTTCTCGAGCTGCCATTTGTTGCAAGTGAGGATCAGATTGTCCGTATTGTAGGTGATGAGTTCGAACGACGTCAGGGGTTTGTAATGGACGAAGTACGAAGCATGGTATCAGATGAAATAAGAAATGAAGTTGTAGAGTTTCTAAATTTTATCTCGAATCTACGCTTTTCTGAAATTAGAGATACTGATGCAAAAAAATATTTAATGGAAATTTTTTCCGCATTAGTGATAAACCCGGTGCCTAATGAATATTTTAACTTGGGGGCTTTACCACATGATAGATATGTTGCTGGCTCTGGCGTAGAGACAATAGCAACCCACTGGACGCTGCCACAGGGAACTGTAAGCGTAGGTGCGCATAGATCTTTGCGGGCTATTGTGACCACAGTAATACGTAATGTAAGAAATTACGGACTCCGTGTTACAATAAAAAAGATTTATAGAAAAATTGTCGGATAACTATATGCATACCATTTTATTTATTTTGGGGACACCTTACTGTGGTTCAACTTTTCTTGCCAGCCTGCTATCCGAATATGACCATGTTTTTAATGTTGGTGAGCTAGACAGAGTTTCGGGAGTTGGTAATAATCAAAACCCATTTCATTCTAATTGGTGTAAAGTCTGTTCCACTGGTGGACAGGAGTGTCCTGTATTTGATGAAAAATTGATTGAGGATATTAGGCAGGCGAGCAATCATACTGAACGGTATGCAAAATTGGCACAAGCTACCGGCAAATCAATTCTAGTAGATGGGTCTAAACATGCGTATTGGTTAAACGCTGTTTGCGCAGAAAATAATGTTAAAACAATGGCTCGTCCAATTATTTTGGTGAGAAATCCGATAAGATTTATTCTTAGCTCGAAAAGTAGGCATGCCGATTTTCAGTGGCCGATGTGGAAGTGGGCAGAAATTTGGCGTGATACATATATTGATTTGATGCGCTCTTGTTCTCGAATTGGAATTCCATATCTGATAGTTAGGCACGAAGATTTGTGTGCTGATACGGATGGCGTTTTAGGAGTGATTCGTGATTTCTCTAAAATTGGAGCGAGAAGGATCGAAGATAATGAAACGGCCTTTCACTATATTGGTGGCAATCCCGAGTTTAATGCAAAAATTTTACGGGACAAAAGAGTTAATGTTGATATGTCTGAGGTGGATCAAGCTTCCACAGAGTATATCGAAGCCAGAAACTATCTACTTAATACCCCAGGTTGTTTTGACTTGTATCACAACATTTTTGGTTATTCTTAACGCGTAGTATCTTTAATTTTTACGCATTATTCAATTGCTTGAATTTATGGCAGGCCTATCTTGTGGTTTTTGCTGAAGATAACCCTGCTATTTTATATTTTGTACTCTCTTTTTTATGTGTTAAATTAAATTATTAACATTTTTAATATGTTTTTTATTGCTGTCGTATAGTCAGGTTCGTTGTTAGCTATAACAAAGTCTGGTTTTAATGGGGATTCGTAAGCACTATTAATGCCTGTCATGTTTGGTATGAGACCTGCTCTTGCTTTCTTATATAGCCCTTTGGGATCTCGTTGTTCACAGACCTCAAGCGGGGTATTAACGTAGACTTCGAGGAAGTTTTCTTCTCCTATCAATTGTCTAGCCATTTCTCGTTCAGCACGAAATGGGCTAATAAAGGCTGTCATGACAATTAGCCCTGCATCGAGCATTAATTTGGCTACTTCCACTACTCGGCGAATATTTTCCACGCGGTCTGCATCGGTAAAGCCTAAATCTTTGTTAAGACCTTGGCGAATGTTATCGCCATCGAGAATATAGGTGCGTCGGCCCTGAGCATACAGTTCTTGCTCCAGCCTGTTGGCCAGAGTCGATTTTCCGGAACCAGATAGACCGGTAAACCAAATTACCTTGCCCTTATGCCCGCTAAGGTATTCACGATCTTGGCGCGTAATACTTAGCGCCTGGCGATGAACGTTCTGCGCACGGCGTAAGTTGTGGTGAATGAAGCCTGCAGCTATGGTCGCCAGGCTAAAACGATCCACTAGGATAAACCCCCCTAAAATTTTGGACTGTTTGTATGAATCGAGTATCAGCGGGCGACTAAGTGCCAGGTTACACACGGCTATTTCATTGATTCCAAGTTGGCGGCACGACTCGTGCACCAGAGTATTGATGTTGATTCTGTATTTGATGGTTGTGATTGATCCACTTGTCCACTGGTTGGCAAGCTTTAGCTCGTAGTTACGACCAACTAACCCGGCTTCTTCATGCATCCAGATTAGTGTGGCTTCAAACTGGTCAGTCATTTCTAGCGGGGCTTCGGCAGCTGAAATGATGTCACCACGCGACGCGTCTACTTCTTTGTTCAGTACAAGTGTGATGGCATCGCCACTATGGGCCTCTGACATGTCACCATCAAATGTGACCAAGCGTTCGACCTGAGCAATTTCTCCTGATGCAGTAACCCGTACGGAGTCTCCCACCGAAATACGACCGCTGGCGATCGTACCGCTAAACCCCCGAAAGTCTGGCTGAGGGCGATTGACCCATTGAACAGGAAATACGAAACGGTTATCTGTACCACGAGAGACTTTAATTGTTTCCAGTAGACTAATCAGGGTTGGTCCTTTATACCATGGCGTATGAATGGAACGGCAGGTAATGTTGTCGCCATGCAAGGCCGATACTGGAATAGCCGTGATACTTTCGAATTCTAGTGTTTGGACTAATCGATTAAATTCTGTTTCTATGTTCTGACTCACTGCAGCATCAAAACCAACTAGGTCCATCTTGTTAATGGCTAGTATGACGTGACGAATACCCATCAGAGAAACTAGATAGGCATGCCGCTGTGTCTGGTTCTGAATACCACGGCGTGCGTCTATCAGAATAATCGCCAGATCTGCTGTCGATGCCCCTGTGACCATATTGCGAGTGTATTGCTCGTGACCTGGGGTGTCCGCTACGATAAACTTTCGCCGCGCCGTGGAGAAGAATCGGTAGGCAACATCAATGGTAATACCCTGTTTACGTTCTGCTGTGAGTCCATCCACTAGTAGTGCCAAATCGAGATGGTCTCCTTGAGTACCATGACGCTTGGAGTCGATTTGCAGCGTAGTCAACTGATCTTCAAATATTTGCTGCGATTCCCATAGCAGCCGGCCAATTAGGGTGCTTTTGCCATCATCGACACTACCGCAGGTAATGAAGCGTAGTAGGTCCTGGTTGCTTTGTTGCGCTAGCCACCCATCCAGTGTGATTTGTTCTACTACATCCGATTTGTTTGTTGACTGTGTTTTTTTCTTTGGAGGTGCCATCAAAAGTAACCTTCCTGCTTTTTCTTTTCCATGGAGCCAGAACTATCAGAATCAATCTTGCGACCTTGACGCTCGGATTGGCGTGCTTGAATCAGTTCCACTAGGATGTCTTCTACTGTTGTGGCATCCGATTCTATAGCCCCAGTAAGTGGGTAGCAGCCTAGTGTGCGGAATCTTATTTTGCGAATGTGAATGTTTTCGCCTGGTAGAATGCGGCAGCGATCGTCATCTACCAGCATGATCATTTCCGGTCGTACGACCACGGCCCGTGGTTTGGAAAAGTAGAGGGGTACAACCGGGATGCTTTCCTGGTAAATGTATTGCCAGATATCCAACTCGGTCCAATTGGAAAGGGGAAACACCCTGATACTTTCACCCTGTTTTTTTCGTGTGTTATACAGGCTCCATAACTCGGGACGCTGACGCGTTGGGTCCCAACGGTGGGTTGCGTTGCGAAATGAAAATACCCGCTCTTTAGCTCGAGATTTTTCTTCATCACGCCGTGCTCCGCCAAAAACCACATCAAATTTATAATGGTCTAGCGCCTGCTTCAAGCCCTCGGTTTTAGTGATGTCCGTATGCAGGGCCGAGCCGTGGTCAAACGGATTTATGTTCTTACTGTTGGTTTCCGGATTGATATGAATCAGCAGTTCCATTCCGCTTTCACGTGCTACCAGATCCCGGAACTGATACATCTCCTGAAATTTCCAGCAAGTATCTACATGCAGCAGTGGCAGTGGAGGGACGGACGGGTAGAAGGCTTTGCGTGCCATGTGCAGCATGACGCTGCTGTCCTTGCCAACCGAATACAGCATTGCTGGGTTTTGCGCCTCAGCCAGTGCTTCACGGATGATGGCAATGCTCTCTGCTTCCAGTCGCTTTAAATGTTGGGATGGTGAGATGCTTCGCTTTTTCGGTACTGTCAGTATCGTTGGCGGTGTCAACATCGGGTGATAGGCTTGCGGGTAACAGATAACGTCCTTGATGTCACTCAAATTGCGTATGTATGAGACGAGTGTGCCATGAGGGAGAACGACAATTGGTTTACCAATATGGCACTGCAGTGCAAGTAGCGCCTGGCGGATCGTTGCATCGTTGGTTGCACCCATTGGCACCCAGAACCTTGCCCCTCGGGCATCATTAGCATGCAGGCAAGGCATCCCATCTGGAAGCGGATGTAGTTGGGCGAACAATACACGGTCACGGCGTTTGCGGGCCTGCTCAATAGCCCATGTCAGTATCAGGCTGTTAGTAGGGCGACCCAGCTCGTCTCGCAGGTGTACTGCCTGCAAGTTTGGCGGCAGAGTACCGGTGGATTGCAAGCGTCGTTCTGCTGTGCGTTTGCTATCAACGAGACCGGTTCGCTTCATATGTTCATAAGCTAGTTCGGTATTCCATACCAGCTGATTATCGTGTCCTTGTGGAGCCTCTCCATTTGTCGCAATTTGTTCCATTTGCCAAATACATGTGCTTTTTATGGAAAAATATCATGCAGTAAAGACCTAACTCAATACAAGTAAAATTATGCGACAAATTTATTTGACTGGATTGATACCATGCCTGAAGGGTATTGCTGAGGAGGCGGGGCAGACCATCATGGCTGTGTACGCAAGTGGTGCCAGAGATATCGTACTTAAGTAGGATCAGAGTCCGGTGACGGCTGCTGACTTGGCTTCGCATCAGTGCCTTGTAACTGCATTGCCGCATTTGCTTGATGTTCCAGTGGTGTCCGAGGAAGACGAGATTTCGTTGAGACACAGAAACGCAGATGACTGCTTCTGGTTGATTGACCCGCTGGATGGCACCAAGGAGTTTATCGCGCCTAATGGAGAATTCACGGTCAACATCGCATTGATCAATCTAGGACGTAGTGTGTTGGGAGCGGTATATGCTCCGGCCATGGACTGTTTGTATTGGGGGGCGATGGCTTGCGGGCGTATAGGACTCGTAACCAGTTGACTGAAGCAATCCATGTGCTGTCGGAACCAGATGTAGACACCTGCCGGGTGGTTGCCAGTAAGAGCCATCTTAATAGCGAGACTCGAGACTTCATTGATCGTCTCGGCCAGGTCCGTCTTGTGCCGGCCGGAAGCTCCTTGAAATTTTGCCGAGTGGCAGAAGGTGAAGCAGATATCTATCCACGACTAGCTCCGACTTGCGAGTGGGACACTGCCGCAGCTCAGGCAGTTCTTGAAGGGGAGGGAGGTCGGGTACTTGATCTAGCAGGAAATCCTGTGAGCTGGTCTGTCCCACTCTCCGTGGACACTAACTTAAGGTGGATAATTACCACTTAAAGCTGTGTCCATGAATAAAACCAGACATACTTTTCCGGATTATCTCAAACGAGAGGCGGTTGAACAGGTACTTGTCGGCACACCATAACCGATGGTTGGACTAGGCTAGGCAGGTCATCCAGCGCGCTGCCACGTAACAGGTGGCGGTTGTAACCCAGCGCAATCAGTTGTTGCCAGGCTTCCAGCACCTCGACCGGAATGTGCAGTGCCTGTTGAAAACCCAGGCGCGGATAGCGCAGCAGGCGGTGGATATCCCCCACCATTTCTTCGATCAGGCCAAACACCCCCACCATATTGGAAACGCCCCAGGGAAAGGCGAACTCCGGCGCATCGACGGAGAAGTCGATATCCGGCCAGTGTATCGGCTGGGTTTGGGCTACCCGGCGGATGGAGTTGGGCTTGGTGACAAAGGTGACGCGCCGCGCATCCGGGCAGAGGGCGCGCGCCAAGGCCAGATTCTCGGCAAAGCTGCGTGCCTGTGGCTCCAGCAGTATTTGCTGACGCTTGACGCCCAGCGCCAGCGCTCGCTCGGCAAACACCTCGGCTTCGGGCCTGTTCCACAAATCGCGCGTCCAGTTGCCGGTATTGCCGCTGATCAGCATGCGTGGGGCGATTCCCTGTTGCAGCAAGCCCACCGCATGGTCGACCACCCGGACATCGTAGGAACCACATACCACCAGCACATCACAGGTCTGATGGCCGCGGCCTGCTGACAAAAAATCCCACAGTTGTCCGGCCAGTCGCAGGGTGGGGGTGGCGCGAGCCTGATCCGCGTCCATTGTCTTCACCCTATTTCTGCGGAATGTTCTTGCCGCTGACTGGTACGGCGGTGACTGCATTGTCCGGGCTGCCGTCCACCAGCTTGTCGGAATAGGTCAGATACACCAGGGTATTGCGTTTGGCATCGACAATACGCACCACCCGCACATGCTTGAAGATGAAGGACGCACTCTCCTTGAACACTTCTTCCTGTTTCGGCAGCGGTTTGGCAAAGCTGATGCCGCCGATCTGGCGGCAGGCCACGGAAAAGCGCGACGGGTCCTTGGCCAGGCCCACTGCACCGCTGTAGCCGCCCGTCTGGGCGCGCGATACATAACAGGCCACACCGGCCACCGAGGGGTCGTCGAAGGCCTCCACCACCACCTTGTCGTTGGGGCTGAGCAGGCGGAAGGTGGTGGATACCTTGCCGACTTCCTCGGCCTGGGCCAGGGGAAGCAGGCTGCACAGGCTGGCAGCCAGCAGCAGGGGGCGCAGCAGCGTCATGGTCGTTTCCTGAAGGATAAGTACAGGCTGACAGTCTAAGCCGTGGGCAGCGGTTTGCCCATGCTGGCGAATTCCTGCAGTTCACTGGCAATGAAATGGCTGATCATGGTGCGGTACACCTCGGCAGTCAGCTTGGGGTCTGCTCCCAGTTCGCCCGCCAGCTTTTCCACCCGGCGCATCACCTGATCCACCCGCTTGCCGCCTTCCACTTCCTCGTTGCTGTGCTTGAAGCGGGCGGCCTGTTTCACATACAGGCCGCGTTCGGCCAGCAGCGATACCAGCGCACGGTCGATGCGGTCGATTTGCGTGCGTACTTCATCCAGATTCTGACATTGATAGACGAATTCCATGGGTGTTGCTCCTGTTGGTGGCCACCCGCAGCCGGGTGGCCGTGTTGCCATGGTGGATGGCGGCGGATCAGTAGTAATTCAGCCCCATGGCTGCCTTTACCTCACTCAGGGTGACAGCCGCCACCTGACGGGCGCGCGCCGTGCCTTCCTTCAGCATGGCCAGTACGGCAGCCGGGTCGCGGGCGTATTCCTCGCGGCGCTGGCGGATGGGGGCCAGCAGCTCCTGCAGGCATTCTTCCAGATGTTGCTTGATCACAGTGTCGCCCAGCCCGCCCAGGCGGTAGTGGTCCTTCAGGCGTTTGACCAGTTCGATATTGGGGTGGAAGGCATCCAGATAGCTGAACACCACATTGCCTTCCACCTGGCCTGGGTCGGATACGCGCAGGTGATTGGGGTCGGTGTACATCATTTTCACCGCCTGACGGATTTCATCGGCGCTGGCGGACAGGGTGAGGGTGTTGCCCAGCGATTTGGACATCTTGGCCTTGCCGTCGATGCCGGGCAGGCGCGCGCCCACCTCTGGCACCATGGCCTTGGCTTCCACCAGTATTGGTGCGGTTTCCACGCTGGCATTGAAGCGGCGCACTATTTCGTTGGTCTGCTCGATCATCGGAATCTGGTCTTCGCCCACCGGCACGATGGTGGCCTTGAAGGCGGTGATGTCGGCGGCCTGGGCGGCAGGGTAGGTGAGGAAACCGGCGGGGATGTCGCGCTCGTAGCCGCGTTGTTTTATTTCATCCTTGATGGTGGGGTTGCGTTCCAGCCGCGATACCGTCACCAGGTTGAGATAGTAGGACGCCAGCTCGGTCAGCTCCGGCACCAGGCTCTGGATGAAGATGGTGCTCTTGGCCGGGTCGATGCCCACCGCCAGATAATCCAGCGCCACTTGCAGCACGTTGTCACGCACCTTGAGGTAATTGCCCATATTGTCGGTCAGCGCCTGGGCGTCGGCCAGCAGCAGGAATTGCTGGCAGCGGTCTTGCAGCAGTACGCGGTTGCGTAAGGAGCCAACGTAATGGCCAAGATGCAGCGAGCCGGTGGTGCGGTCGCCGGTGAGAATGATGTCCTGGGAAGTGATGTCGCTCGGTTTCATGTCGTGTTCCTGTTGCTGATCAAGTAACGGAAACCATCGACAAGGCGGAACGTAGACAAAACAAAACCCGGATCCGCCTTGTCGGCAGCCTCCGGGTTGTATGCGTGCGCAGTCGCCGGTGCCACCTCAGGAGAGGCGCCACCACCAGTTGAAGGATGCGAATGCGATGCGGGAGTTCATGTTTTCTATCACACCACGGCGCAGCAGCAGGCGTCAAGCGCAATGCGCCGTGTGTTGCCACAAGGCCGCAGCAGGTTTTTTATCAGCGGCTTTCAGGGTGGCTCACAAAATAGCGTAGCGTCCCTGGGGCAAGGCGCGCCGACGTGGACAGTACACGGGGTACGGCAAGGAGGCGCAACGCAGCACCAGGGGTTTTGTGAGCCGCTTGTGTCTTAGAAACGACGGGTCAGCGTGGCCTTGTGCATGATGGTGGTGGCAATTTCCTCGATCGACTTGTGCGTGGTGCTGATGAAAGGCACACCGTGGAAGCGGAACATGGACTCGGCCTCGTTCACCTCGAAGTGGCAGTTGTCCAGGCTGGCGTACTTGGAATCCGGACGCCGCTCCTGGCGGATGTGGTGCAGGCGGGCCGGGTCGATGGTCAGGCCGAACATCTTGTTGCGATAGGGCAGCAGCATCTTAGGCAGGGTGGGGCTGTCCAGGTCTTCCGGGGTGAGCGGATAGTTGGCCGCCTTGATGCCGTATTGCAGCGCCAGGTACAGGCAGGTTGGCGTCTTGCCGGAACGCGACACCCCCACCAGGATGACATCGGCTTCGGCCAGATCTTTCAGCTTCACGCCGTCATCGTGGTTGAGCGAGAAGTTAACCGCCTCGATGCGGTGGTCGTATTTTTCCTCGCTACCCACGCCATGGGCCTTGCCCAGCGTCAACGAGGCCTTCTGACCCAGCTCCGCTTCCAGTTCTCCGATAAAAGTGTCGAAGAAGTCCATCACCAGCGCATTGTCGATATGCAGCACTTCGCGCACTTCCGGATTGACGATGCTGGTGAACACCAAGGGCTTGAGGTCGTCGGCTTCGGCCACTGCGCGGATATGGTGGGCCACCACCTGGGCCTTTTCCACCGTATCGATGAAGGGGATGGCTTCGCGCTTGAAATCCAGCGTGTCGAACTGGGTCAGCAGGGTATTGCCCAGCGATTCGGCAGTGATGCCGGTGCGGTCAGAAATGAAAAAGGCGGAGCGGCGGTGTGGCATGGATGCACCTGTTTCGGAAGCAATGGGGAAAATGTTGCAGCAGATTATACCCTCGGCTGCCCTGCGTACGGCAGCTGGGTGTAGTTGACGGGAGATTTGCCACGAATTGGCCATGATCCGCCCCTGCCGTGGCTTTTGTTGTAGTTGCCACACTACATTGCAGTCACAAATCTGCAAAGAAACGCCCCTGTATCGACCATTCCTGGGCGCAGTTTGCATTGATATGGGGCAAACCCTTGCGTTGTGCGCCGCAAAATGGGCTACGCAAATGCAGTGGTATTCGGCTAGAATGCGGGTTTTCTATCCGTCCAATCCAATACAGGAAGTGAAGTGATGGCAGAGAACTACGTCATCTGGTTCGAGAAGCTGCGCATGACTGACGTTGAACAGGTAGGCGGCAAGAATGCCTCCCTGGGCGAAATGATCAGTCAATTGGCAGGCTCGGGCGTCCGAGTCCCCGGTGGTTTCGCCACTACCGCGGATGCCTACCGTGATTTCCTCCAGCACAATGGCCTGGCCGACAAGATCAGCGCCGCGCTGTCCAAACTGGACATCGACGACGTGACCGAGCTTGCTCGTGTCGGCAAGGAAATCCGCCAGTGGATCATCGACACACCTTTCCCGGCCAAGCTTGATGAAGATATCAAGACTGCCTGGGACAAGATGGTCGCCGACTCCGGTGGTGCAGATATTTCCGTAGCAGTCCGTTCTTCTGCAACCGCAGAAGACCTTCCCGATGCCTCGTTCGCAGGCCAGCAAGAAACCTTCCTGAACATTCGTGGCCTTGAAAACGTCAAGGATGCCATGAAGCATGTTTTTGCTTCCCTGTACAACGACCGCGCCATTTCCTACCGCGTACACAAAGGCTTTGCCCACGATGTTGTGGCCCTGTCCGCCGGTGTACAGCGCATGGTGCGTTCCGACACGGGTGCTGCCGGTGTGATGTTCACCATCGACACCGAATCCGGCTTTGAAGACGTGGTGTTCATCACCGCTTCCTATGGCTTGGGCGAAACCGTGGTGCAAGGTGCGGTCAACCCTGACGAATTCTACGTACACAAGCCGACCCTGAAGGCAGGTTGTCCGGCTGTGCTGCGCAAGAACATGGGTTCCAAGCTGATCAAGATGGAATTCACCGATGCATCCCAGGCTGGCCGTTCGGTCAAGACCGTGGATGTGCCGGCAGAACTGCGCAAGCAATTCTCCATCACCGACGCCGAAGTGGCCGAGCTGGCTGAATACGCGCTGATCATCGAAAAACATTATGGCCGCCCGATGGACATCGAGTGGGGCCGTGATGGTGGCGATGGCAAGCTGTACATCCTGCAAGCCCGTCCGGAAACCGTGAAGTCGCAGGAAGACCGCAAGGACACCCTGCGCCGCTACCGCCTGAACAACAAGTCCGCCGTGTTGTGCGAAGGTCGCGCCATTGGTCAGAAAATTGGCCAGGGCACCGTGCGCACCATCAAGGATGCGTCCGAGATGGACCGCGTGAAGCCGGGTGACGTGCTGGTGACCGACATGACCGACCCGGACTGGGAACCGGTGATGAAGCGTGCCGCCGCCATCGTGACCAACCGTGGTGGTCGTACCTGCCACGCGGCGATTATCGCCCGCGAACTGGGTATCCCGGCCGTGGTAGGTTGTGGCGATGCCACCGACATCCTGCGTGAAGGCATGCAGGTGACCGTATCCTGCGCCGAAGGCGATACCGGCAACATCTACGATGGCCTGCTGGACGTTGAAATCATCGACCTCGAGCTGGACAAGATGCCGGCTGCTCCGGTCAAGATCATGATGAACGTGGGTAACCCGGAACTGGCCTTCGACTTCGCGCAGCTGCCGAACGAAGGTGTTGGTCTGGCCCGCATGGAATTCGTGATCAACCGCCAGATCGGTATTCACCCCAAAGCCCTGCTGGAATTCGACACCCTGCCGGCCGACCTGAAGGCGACCATCAGCGATCGCATTTCCGGCTACGCCAGCCCGGTTGACTTCTACGTGGACAAGATTGCCGAGGGTGTTGCTACCCTGGCCGCAGCCTTCACCCCGAAAAAGGTTATCGTGCGCATGTCCGACTTCAAGTCGAACGAGTACGCCAACCTGATCGGCGGTCAGCTGTACGAACCGCACGAAGAAAACCCGATGATCGGTTTCCGTGGTGCAGCGCGCTATGTGGCTGAATCCTTCCGTGACTGTTTCGACCTGGAATGCCGCGCCATCAAGAAGGTGCGCGACGAGATGGGTCTGGTCAACGTGGAAGTGATGATCCCGTTCGTCCGTACCCTGGCTGAAGCCGAGAAGGTTGTTGAGATCCTGGCTGCCAATGGTCTGAAGCGTGGCGAAAACGGCCTGCGTCTGATCATGATGTGCGAACTGCCGACCAACGCTGTGCTGGCCGACAAGTTCCTGCAGTTCTTCGACGGCTTCTCTATCGGTTCCAACGACATGACCCAGCTCACCCTGGGCGTGGACCGCGACTCCGGTGGCCCGATTGCCGCTACCTTCGACGAGCGTAACGAAGCCGTGAAAGCCATGCTGCACATGGCGATCCAGGCTTGCCGCAAGGCCGACAAGTATGTCGGTATCTGCGGTCAGGGCCCGTCGGATCATCCGGACTTTGCCAAGTGGCTGGTGGAAGAGGGCATCGAAACCGTGTCCCTCAACCCGGACACTGTGGTGGAAACCTGGCTGTACCTGGCTCGCGAACTGAACGCCTAAGCCTGCATCTGCCGGCTAGACAGAAACCGCCCTTTCGAGGGCGGTTTTTTTTGGTGCTCCGCTTGGGTATGGCTGGACTAAAGGATGGGGAGTGTGATGACTGCTTTAAGCATGGCTTAAGCTCGTCAGACTTAAATGGTGAGGCACTTTCCCATCACAAAAGGACGCATCATGAAAAAAATTCTCGCCATTCTGAGTATCACCGCCATCCTGCCCTTGAGCGCGCATGCTGAATTTGTCGGCGAAGGCAGCACGCCGGTACTGACGACGGTAGCCAAGGCCATGCAGGCGGCCGACCACAGCCCGGTGCTGCTGGAAGGCAACATCCTGCGCCAGATCGATAAAAAGCATTACGAGTTCAAAGATGCCAGTGGTACGGCAAAAGTGGAAATTGACAGCAAGTATCTGCCGGCTGAAAAATTTACCGCGCAAAGCAAAGTCCGTTTGCAAGGCAAGGTAGACAAGGAATTTTCCGGTAGCAAGATTGATGTCAAACAAGTGGAAATTCTTAAATAGCCCGACTGAGTCAGTGTGGGCATGAAAAAACCGGACGTTTGTCCGGTTTTTGTTTTGCTGGCAGCGAGGTCTGTCAGGTGAGGCTCAGCGCGGCAAGCCCAGAGCGTAGCGGATGACTTCACGTTTGAGCGGGCCGGCCTTGTCGGCCAGTTTCAGCCCCAGCTTGCGGGCGGCCTTTAGTGGACCGATGTTGTTGGCGAAACCGAAGCAGAAGGCGTCCATGCCGGTTTGCATGGCCAGATTGGCCGGTTTGCGGCGTCGTTCGTAGGCTTTGAGCACACTGATATCGGCAAAGTCACGGCCTTCGCTGACGGCGCGGCTGATGATGTCGGCCAGCTCGGCCACATCCTGAAAACCGAGGTTGACCCCTTGCCCGGCCAGCGGGTGAATGGTGTGGGCGGCGTCACCGGCCAGCACCACGCCATCCTTGGCATACGTTGCCGCATGGCGACGGGTGAGGGCGAAGGAGCCACGCGCCAGCAGCTGGCGGATGCCGCCCAGTTTTTGTGGGAAGGTGGCGCTGAAGGCGGAAACCAGTTCTTCGTCGCTCAGTGCCAGCAGGCGCTTTACCTCGGTGGGCGTGTTGTACCACACCAGTGAGGCATGCGAGCCGGTGAGCGGCAGGAAGGCTTGCGGGCCGGTGGCGGTAAAGCGTTGCCAGGTGATGTCCTGCTGGCCGTATTCCATTTCGCAGCTGGCCACCAGCGCATGCATGGGGTAATCCCAGCTGGTAATGCCGATGCCAGCGGCGTCGCGCACCTGGGAGCGGGCGCCGTCGGCGGCCACCAGCAGGCGGGCCACCAGTACGGTGCCGTCTTCCAGCGTGACGCGGGATGCCTTGGGTGAGTAGACAATGCTGGCAATGCGTGCCGGGCAGATATAGCGGATGTCGTCTTTCTCTTGCAGGCAGGCGGTGGTGGCCAGCTGCACGATGCGATTTTCCACAATGTGGCCCAATGCGTCCACACCGGCTTCGGCGGCATCAAACAGGGTGCCATTGCGCTCCTCGTCTTCCCATACCTGCATGCGGCGGTAAGGCGCGGCGCGCATGGCCATGATGCGCTGCCAGGCGCCAATGCCGTCCAGCAGGCTGGCCGAGGCCGGGCTGATAGCCGAGACACGCAGGTCGGGTGGCTGTGCCGGGTCGAACGCGGGGGGAGCGGTCTGCTCCAGTACGGCCAGTTTCAGGCCTTTGCCACTGAGTGCGCAGGCCAGGGCGCTGCCCACCATGCCCCCGCCGACGATCAAGATATCCAGATGTTCCATTGCTGCCCTCATGCGGCGCACTGCGCCTGATTCTCGATTGCTTTTCTGACGCGCGATTGTGGCAAAAGCCGGTCGCAGCTGCTTTGGTCTGGATCAAGGGTCTGGCCGGGGCCGTGTGCTGGCCGTGTCAGGCTTTTTCACCGGAATATAGCGGCCGCTCTTCCAGCACGGCGCGCAGGCGCGGGGTGACGTGCTGGATGAAGGCTTCATATTTTTTCGGCAAGGGCTGGCGGTAGGGAAATACCAGATACACCGGCCAGCTTCCGCCTTGCCAGCCCGGCAGTACGCGTACCAGATGCCCGCTTTCCAGATAATGGCTGGCCACATAGTGCGGCAGCAGGGCCACGCCGTGGCCGGCAATCAGGCCGGAGATCAGCGAGGCGTACTGGTCGCATACCAGCATGGGGCGGGTGGTGATGGATTTGAGTTCTCCGTCTTTTTCCAGTCGCCATTCACGGCCATATACATGGTGGCTGTTGAGCAGGATGCGGTGGCGACACAGGTCATCCGGACTATTCAGCGGTGGAGCCTTGGCCAGATAGTCCGGCGAGGCGTAGGGTGCTTCCCAGACAAAGCCCAGCGGTTTGGCCACCAGCCGGTCGTCATGCACATTGCGCGAGCGGATGCAGAAGTCCACGCCGTCGTTGATGGGGTCTTGCAAACGGTTTTCCGCGCGTAGCTCCAGCTCCAGGCCGGGGTGGCAGGCGGCCAGCTCGGACAGCATGGGCGCCAGCAGGTATTGGGCGAAGGAGGCGGTGGCGCTGATGCGCAGCGGACCTTCGATCAGTCCCTGCGCCTCTTCGATGTCCGGCCCCACTTTTTCCAGCATCTCGCGTAACTGGCGAGCGTGCGAAGCCAGGCGCTGTCCGGTTTCGGTCAGTGCCACGCGGCGGGTATTGCGCAATACCAGTACCGTGCCCAGCTGTTGTTCCAGCTCCTTTACCAACTGGCTGATCCGGCTTTTGGCACAGCCGATGTCATCGGCGGCGGCGGTAAAGCTACCTTTTCGGGCCAGCGCATCAAAAGCTAGCAGGGCATCGGGCGTAGGGGTGCTACTTGTTTTCATGACAGAACAGTGTGTGGGAAGGGCTAGGTATTTGACGGTATTTTTCACGATATTAGCATAGGGATGGCCCTGTTTTTTGAACAGTGCCAAGAATTTTCCCAGTGAGCTGTCTCGGAGGCGTGATTATCCTGAATTGTTTTAAATGTTGAACATTGAAGTCTTTTTTTCAGGATTAATCAGTTAATTCGCCCTGTGTATCATTGATTGGCATGTTTTTTTGAACGATTGTCAATCATGAAAGGCAAGGCAATGAAAGTATTGGTTATTGGTGGACGCGGTGTTATCGGGAGTGCTGTGGTGGCGCTGTTGTCCGCGCAGCATGAGGTGTTGGTGGGTGGGCGTAATGGTGGTGAGGTGCGAGTGGACATGACCGACCCGGCCAGTATCGAGGCCATGTACCAGGCGCATCCTGATCTGGATGCCGTGGTAGTGACCGCCGGCCACGTGCCGTTCAAGCCCTTGCAACAGCTGAGCGAGGCGGATTGGCAGTCAGGCTTGCATGACAAGCTGATGGGGCAGGTGCGGCTGGTGCAGATCGGGGCGCGCCATCTACGGCCGGGAGCGGTATTCGTGCTGACTTCCGGCCTGCTGGAGCGTGAGCATATCCTTGGCGGCAGTTGCGCCAGCGTGGTCAATGCCGGCCTGGCGGCCTTTGTGCGCTCCGCGGCACAGGAATTGTGGGGACAGGCGCGGGTGAATCTGGTCAGCCCCGGCGTGGTGGCGGGGGATGAACGCGGTGCCGAGGCTTTTGCCGGTTTCACGTCAATAAGCCGCGAGCAGCTTGCACAGCGTTATCTGCGCGCCCTGAGTCAGCCCTTGACTGGCAAAGTGCTGGAAGCCTTTGCCGAAGTAACGCGCTAGAGCCGGATATGGGAGAATGACCGCCGCCGGTGATGGTCGCCGGCGGTTTATCTTTTGCAATGGATTGCTCATGTTGCCCACTTTTGCGCTCAGTGCCGCCATGCTGCTGTGGGCCAGTGCCTTTATCGCCCTCAAAATCGTTTTTGCCGTGTTCGACCCGCTGGCGGTGCTGTTCGCCCGCATGGTGCTGGCCAGCTGTTGCATCCTGCCGCTGTTGTGGCAGCGGGGGGAGCGCTGGCGTTACCAGCGTGGTGACTGGCGCTGGATGCTGGCCATGGGCCTGGCCGAGCCATGCTTGTACTTTTTGTTTGAGGCGCAGGCGCTGGTGAATACCAGTGCCGCACAGGCATCGGTGATTACCGCCACGCTTCCTCTGCTGACCGGTGTGGGGGCCATGCTGTTCCTGCATGAAAGGATGAGCCGGCGTAGCTGGCTGGGGCTGGCCATTTCTTTTGCCGGTGTACTGTGGCTGACGCTGGACAACCAGGTGAGCGCCCAGGCACCCAATCCGGTATTGGGCAATGCGCTGGAGTTTTGCGCCATGTTGTGCGCCACCGGCTATGTGCTGATTGCCAAGCGGCTGTCCTTGCGTTACTCCGCGCTGGCCATCACCGGCATGCAGACCCTGCTGGGTAGCGTCTGGTTCGGTGCTGCCTTGCTTACCCCGTGGGCGCATTGGCCCACGCATTTTCCGCCGTTGCCCAGCCTGCTGGTGGTGTATCTGGGGGTGTGCGTGACGTTGGGGGCCTATGGCTTGTACACCTGGGCGGTCAGCAAGATGCCGGTATCGCGGGCATCTGCCTTTATCAATCTGATTCCACTGTTTACCGTGATACTGGCCTGGCTGCTGTTGGGTGAAACCCTGGTAGCGCCGCAGTGGTTTGCCTGTTTGCTGGTGTTGGGCGGGGTGTTGCTGGGGCGGGAGCGGCCGACGAGCGTGCTGGCTGAAGGTTAAGTTTGGTAAAAACTGGCCGATATGACGAGTAGCAGTGGTTGGCAGCATGATCGCTGCCAATAGCCAGGGCGGTGATGACGACCGGGTCAGCATAAAAAGAGAACAGGCAAGCCAGCCGGCAACACTACCTGGGCAGGCTGAGTGAAAACGGCATCTCTTACCAACAACAGGATGCAAGGTGTGATGAACAAGACATGGCAGATCCGCTCGCGGCATGCGGCGGCAGTAATACTGGGGGGGAGTTTGCTGGCAGCAATGGTACAGGCGGAGGAAAAAGCCGCCGCCCCTGCCGAACACGGCAAGCCGATTGTATTGCCGGGTAAGCAGGCTGCCTCTGCTGCGGCTGAGAGCCCAAGCAAAACCATCGTGCTGCCGGGCAAGCTGGCGGCATCCATGGCGGCGGCGCGGGCCAAGCCCAAGGAGCCGGAGATATTGCAGCCCGAGGTGAAGCAGGCTGCCGCACCGCAGGTCAAGGCTCCGCTTGGCCCCAGCCCGGAAGTACATGCACCGGGCGGGGCTGCTCATGCAGCAAAACGCACGCTCAAGCCGCATCGAGCCAAACCCAAACCGGTGCTGCCAAAGCCGGCGGAGAGCAGCCACGACGAACACGGCCATGGCTCCGAGGTGCAGCAGGTGCGTGCGGCAGTTACCACCATCCTGCACGACAATACCGACTATATGGCGCACCACAGTGCCACCTATTTCAAGACCTTTGCCGACAAGCAGACACCGCGCGCTACCGTGGTGACCTGCTCCGATTCGCGGGTGCAAAGCGAGGTGATGGACAAGGGTGCGGTCAACGACCTGTTCATGGTGCGTGATATCGGCAATCAGCTGGCCACGGCAGAGGGCTCGGTAGAGTATGGAGTACGTCATCTGCACACCCCCTTGCTGATTTTTGTCGGTCATGCCGCCTGCGGTGCCATCAAGGCGGCCTCGGCTGATTACAGCAAGCTAGAACCGGCTATCCGCAAGGAACTGGCCACCATCAATATCCCGCAAGGTATCGACCCTACTGATGGTGCTTTGTTGAATGTGAATAACCAGGTGGAAAGCGCCATCCTGAAATTCTCCGGTGAGGTGGAGCAGGGGCATCTGGCCATCCTGGGGGCGTTCTACGATTTCCGTAACGATCTGCACCAGGGTGCAGGCAAGCTGATCATTACTAATCTGAACGGTGAAACCGAGCCTGCCAGGATTCGCGAACTGATGAAGCAAGGCCAGTATTTCAAGTACAGCTTCATGCGCTGAACGCCAGCCCTCGGCTTTGTCCCATCCACCGCCACCGCGCCATTGCGCCGTGGCGGTTTTTGTTTTGGCGGCAGGTGGCCAAGCCTTGCTGTAAGCAGGCCGCTACAAACCATTGCTATTGCTGTTTCACGCGGGCGCTCAATTGATTCAGCTGTGCGATGAAATTGCTGCGCAGATTTGGCCTGGCGCAAAACGCTGGCTAAATAAAGGGAGTAATCTGGCTTTAATTAAGAAGATGCCTTGAAAACAAAGGCTGTCTGACAATTTTACCGTACAGATTAATTGACGTTTTTGTAGTGAGTTAATTACAGAAATGGCGCGGTGAGCCGGATGAAAAGATGCCGTGATTATATATCCATGTAAATGGAATAATTGGATGGCCATTGGTCCGCTCTGACAGATTTCTTTCCTTATTGGAGTAGCATCATGTCGGTTTCCACTCTTGAACAACTCGATGCGCTGGTAGCGCGTGTCAAACAGGCCCAGGCGGTTTTTGCCGAATTCTCCCAACAGCAAGTTGATGTCATTTTCCGCAGCGCGGCGCTGGCCGCGGCCGATGCGCGCATTCCGCTGGCACGCATGGCGGTGGAAGAAACCGGCATGGGGGTGATGGAAGACAAGGTGATCAAGAATCACTTTGCCTCCGAGTACATCTACAACAAGTACAAGGATGAAAAAACCTGCGGTGTGCTGTCGGAAGATGACAGCTTCGGCACCATCACCATTGCCGAACCCATTGGCATCCTGTGCGGCATCGTGCCCACCACCAACCCCACCTCCACGGCTATCTTCAAGGCGCTGATCGCGCTGAAAACCCGCAATGCCATCATCTTCTCGCCCCATCCGCGGGCGCGTCGTTCCACCTGCGAAGCCGCACGGCTGGTACTGGAAGCTGCCGTGGCTGCCGGTGCACCGCAGGACATCATCGGCTGGATAGACGAGCCTAGCGTGGAGTTGTCCAACGCGCTGATGCAGCACCCGGACATCAACCTGATTCTGGCCACCGGTGGCCCCGGCATGGTGAAAGCCGCGTACTCCTCCGGCAAACCCGCCATTGGCGTGGGCGCAGGCAATACCCCGGCGGTGATCGACGAAACCGCCGACATCAAACGCGCCGTGGCCTCCATCCTGATGTCCAAGACTTTCGACAACGGCGTGGTGTGCGCCTCCGAGCAGTCGGTCATCGTAGTGGACAGCATTTACGAGGCCGTACGCGAACGGTTTTCGCGCCATGGCGGTTACATCCTCAGTGCGCAGGAAACCGCCGCCGTGGCTGGTGTCATCCTCAACCGCGGCAATCTGAATGCCGCCATCGTCGGTCAGAGCGCGGTGAAAATTGCCGCCATGGCCGGCATTGCCGTACCGGCCGACACCAAGGTGCTGATTGGTGAAGTGAGCGATCTGAGCAATGACGAAGCCTTCGCCCACGAAAAACTGTCGCCCACGCTGGCCATGTACCGCGCCCGCGATTTTGCCGATGCCTGCGACAAGGCCGCAGCGCTGGTGGCACTGGGTGGCATCGGCCACACCTCGGCGCTGTATACCGACCAGGACTTGCAAGGCGAGCGCATCCGCTATTTTGGCGACAAGATGAAAACCGCCCGCATCCTGATCAACACCCCGTCCTCGCATGGTGGCATCGGTGATTTGTACAACTTCAGCCTGGCACCGTCGCTCACGCTGGGTTGCGGTTCCTGGGGTGGCAACTCCATCTCGGAAAACGTCGGCCCCAAACACCTGATCAACAAGAAAACCGTGGCCAAGAGGGCGGAAAACATGCTGTGGCACAAACTGCCCAAGTCCATTTACTTCCGTCGCGGCTGCCTGCCGGTGGCACTGGAAGACCTGGCTGGTAAAAAGCGTTGCCTGATTGTCACCGGGCAATACCTGCTGGAACACGGTTTTGTCGACGAGCCCATCCGCCTGCTGAAAAAGATGGGCCTGGAAGTTGAAGTGTTCTTCGATGTGCCTGCCGACCCCACGCTGGCCGTGGTGCGCAAGGGTGCAGAACTGGCCCATGCCTTCCAGCCGGACGTGATCATGGCGCTGGGTGGTGGTTCGCCGATGGATGCCGCCAAGATCATCTGGGTGATGTACGAACACCCGGAAGTGCATTTTGCCGATCTGGCGCTGCGCTTCATGGACATCCGCAAACGCATTTACCAGTTCCCCAAGCTGGGTGGCAAGGCCATGCTGGTGGCGGTGCCCACCACCTCCGGCACCGGCTCGGAAGTAACACCGTTTGCCGTGGTGACCGACGAAGTGACCGGGGTGAAATACCCGATTGCCGACTACGAACTCACCCCGCACATGGCCATTGTGGATGCCAATCTGGTGATGGACATGCCCAAGTCGCTGACTGCCTTTGGCGGCATCGACGCGGTGACGCATGCGCTGGAAGCCTATGTGTCGGTGATGGCCAATGAATATTCCGACCCGCAAGCCTTGCAGGCGCTGAAGCTGCTGAAGGACTACCTGCCATCGGCCTATCTGAACGGCGCACGCGACCCGAAAGCGCGTGAGCAAGTGCATAACGCCGCCAGCATTGCCGGCATCGCCTTTGCCAACGCCTTCCTGGGCGTATGCCACTCCATGGCGCACAAGCTGGGGGCGGAATTCGGCCTGGCGCACGGTCTGGCCAATGCCTTGCTGATCAGCAATGTCATCCGCTACAACGCGGCTGATATTCCGACCAAGCAAACTGCCTTCAGTCAGTATGACCGGCCCAAGAGCGTGGCGCGCTATGCCGAGATTGCCCGTCATCTGGGGCTGGAAGGCGAGCGCGATCATGAACGGGTGGAGAAACTGGTGCAGTGGGTGGACGAGCTCAAGCAGATGCTCAACATCCCCATGTCGATTCAGGCTGCCGGTGTGGAAGAAGCGGACTTTCTGGCCCGGGTCGACCAGTTGGCCGAAGCTGCGTTTGACGACCAGTGCACCGGGGCCAATCCGCGTTATCCGCTAATCAGCGAACTGAAGCAGCTATTGCTGGACAGCTACTACGGCCACGCCTGGCGCGAAGCCCATCTGCGCGAGGTCGCCACTGCACCTGCCGTGACTGCCAAGGCCAAGGGCAAGCTCAAGGCGGTATAAATCTTCAGCACATCACCGCACAGGCCCGGAGCACGCTCCGGGCTTCAGGCTGCTGACAAAGTGATTTGGTGCGATTGCACTGGACCCGGCAAAGCCGGGCCTTTCGACCCACTGATTGCTTCCGCAGCCTTGCCATCTATTCCCCATCCCCCCGCCCTTGCCCTGCAAGGGAGCCTCGCTTTCCTTTAGAAAGCGAGAGAGGGTTTGTCAATAATCTGGGCCCGGAGCACGCTCCGGGCTTTTTTGCGTCGGACACCGCTTAGGGGGCTGGTCGCTGTGCGGGCTAGCGCAGTAGCATGCAGACTGGTTTGCCGCATCAGGAGGAGGGCGAATGGCCGAGCGCATCGATTATTACCGTAGCGCCATGCACGGTATTCACGCCATGCAGGCCGATAGCCGCCGAACCTTTGCCCGCCACAGCCACGAGGTGTTCGGCATCGGGCTGATCGTGCGTGGTGCACAGCGATCGTTCAGCGGCCGTGGCACGGTGGAGGCCGGGCCGGGAGACCTCATCATGGTCAATCCCGGCGAGGTGCATGATGGTCAGCCGTTGGGGGAGGGGGGACGTGCATGGCACATGCTGTACATCCAGCCGGCGCTATGGCAGCAGCTGGCAACTGAGCTGGCGGAGCAGGACGGCGGTACGCCACCGCTGTTGATGCCGCAGGTGAGAGATGTCTGCCTGCGCCAGCAGTTCATGCACCTGTTTGCCCTGCTTGGCGGCAAGGAGCAGGCAGGGCTGGAGGAAGAGCAGGCCATATTGCAGTTGCTGGCCAGACTGATGCCGGCACATTGTTATCGCCCACAGCCTTCGGTTTGCTCTGCCGATATTTCCCGGGTGCGGGTACTGCTTGATGATGAGCCGACGCGCGCGCACAGTTTGTCTGCGCTGGCGGAGCAGGCCGGTATCAGCCGCTTTCGCCTGCTACGCAGCTTTACCCGCCAATTGGGTTGCAGCCCGCATGACTATCTGCAGCAGCGGCGCTTGAATCTGGCCTGTGGCCTGATCGTGCAGGGCAGTCCGCTGGCTGATGTGGCGGCTGCAAGCGGCTTCGCTGATCAAAGCCATATGAACCGTGTCTTCCTGCAGCGGCTGGGCATTACACCTGGCCGTTACATTCAGGCCATGCGCTAAGTGTTTCATCCTGCTGCTGTCCACCTCCTGCACTGCAATTTTGTCCAAGCCGGCCACGGGTGATGCCGGTTTAACTGTTGGCTTCATATCCCATGATCTGGAGCTGCTATGTCTGCGCGTCATATTCCCTATCTGTATTTGCTGCTGGCCATGCTGGCCGCTGGCAGTACCGTGGTGGTCAGCAAGTTGGTGTCCGCCAGCCTGCCGCCCTTTACTGCCACCGCCATCCGTTTCGGCATGGCTTTACCCTTGTTCCTGCTGCTGTTGTACTGGTGTGGTGGTAGCTGGTCACGTCCGTGCCGCCATGACTGGCTGCTGCTGGTGTTACAGGCCGGAGCGGGCAGTGTCGGCTATACCGTGTTGTTGATGGCCGGAGCGCGGCTTACTTCTGCTGCAAACGCCAGCGTGATGATGGGAACATTACCGATGGTATCCAGCGTGCTGGCGCTATTGCTGTTCCGCGAAAGCATGCACTGGAGGCAGGTGTTGGCGCTGCTGCTGTGTACTGCGGGGGCGCTGGCGGTGTCCTTGCGTGCCGATGCTGCACTATCTTTCAGCAGTACCGATGAACTGGTCGGCAACGGGCTGATCCTGCTGGCGGTTGCCTGCGAGGCGCTGTTCATTCTGCTTAACCGCCGCTTGCGTCAGCCATTGCCACCGCTGGTCTTGTCCTGCTATCTGTGTGCGTTGGGTTTGCTACTGGCCTTGCCGCCAGCGGTGCTGGAGTGGCAGGGCCACTGGCATGTGTCAGTGGCTGCACTGCTTGGCTTGGCCTATTACGCGGTGGTGCCAACCGTAGTGGGTTTTGTACTGTGGTATGCCGGCGCGGCGCGGGTGGCGGCGGGTGAGGCGGCGCTGTTCACTGCAGTGTTGCCGGTGTCGGCGCTATTGTTTGCGGCCGGCGTGCTACAGGAAGATATTCGCCGCTCACAGCTGTTAGGCATGGTCTGTGTGCTGTCGGCTTTGTTATTGCAGGTCTTACCTGCGGTACGTCGCTCTGTGCGGCCAACTGCTGCAGGTGCAGGGCAAGCTGAGTGAGCTGTGTGCTGCCGGTTGGCATCCGATGCCGACTGCGCTTGCAAGCAGGTCAAGTATTCTGCCATAAGTGGTTTGTACTCATGGCGAGTACTTCAACCCTTCCACACTGGAGCAGATCATGCAGATGAGCGACTTTCCCTTTGGCGTGACCGACTGGTCGGCCATTGCCCCTACCGAGCATCCCGGCGCAAGCGGCATGGCGCTGTGGCGCACCTGTCAGTTCGGCAACATTCGCGTGCGCATGGTGGAATACAGCGCGGGCTATGTGGCCGACCACTGGTGCCGCAAGGGCCATATCCTGCTGTGTCTGGAAGGTGAGCTGCTGACCGAACTGGCTGATGGGCGTCGCTTCATGCTGACTCCGGGCCTGAGTTATCAGGTGGCAGATGAAGGCGAGCCGCACCGTTCGTCTACCAGAACCGGTGCGCGCCTGTTCATTGTGGATTGAAAGCGGCTCACAAAAAACCTGCTGCGGTGTTGCGCCTTGCCGTACGCCGACTGTCTGCGTTGGCGTGGCTTGTTTCAGCGCTGCTACGCTATTTTGTTAGCCGCTCTAAGTACGGACTCAGACCGGCTTGTTCTTGCGCGGCTTGCTGGCCGGTTTGGCGACGCTGCCGGCTTCATCTTCGCCCACGGCCACCGGTTTGACCTTGGCGCTGGCCGCTTTGGGTTTGACCGCCGGCTCGCCTTTCTGGATGTGCAACAGGCGGCGGCGGATGTCGTCGGTGTCCAGCCAGATATCCTCACCCTTGCTGATGCGCTCCAGTTCCTGATCGCTCAGGAAGGGGCGGCAGACATTGCGCATCACTTTGTCGAACCATTTGCGGCTGGCCATCACCTGCGCTGCCTGCTCATTGCCCTTGCCGATGGAAGCCGATGAGTAGTTGTGGAACATCAGCTGGCAGGTGTCGTGCACGATCAGCTCATCCCCGGACAGGAAAATCAGCGCGCCCATGGAAAAGGCGCGGGCTTCCAGAATGGTGATGACATGGGCGTCGCTGGCGGCAATGTTGTTGATGATCTGCAGGCCGGTATCGAAATTGCCACCGGGGGTGTTCAGGTGCAGGAAGATCAGGTCGGTGGCACTGGCGGTGCGCAGGGTGTACAGCAGGTCGGTGTACTGGATGGGATCGACGATTTCACCGGACAGATAGTAGGAAATCTGCCGGATCACGCCTTGTGATTCGTAGCGGCGGAAGGCGGGCAGTTTGACTGCGTCGTCATCGTCATCGTCGCTGTGGCTGTGCAGCGGCGTAGGGTAGAGGGGCCGGGACATCGCTTTTCCTTTTGCTTTCGGGAGGGAATTATGCGGTCTTGCCCTTGCAGTGTAGCGCCACAACAGGGCCTCCTGCCAGTTGCATTCCGCTGCATTTATCTTGCGCGCGACCACTGTCAGCCGCTGTCTGGAAGTGGCCGTGCGCAGAGCAGGTTGGCTCCAGGGCTGGGCTTGCCCTGCTGCATGGGCTGGTATGGCGATGCTTGTTATTCAGTCAGTCCGGAGGTTTCGGCTGCGCTTGCCGCGAATACGGATAGATCAAGCATGGGGCGCTTGGCTTCGAGTGTGGATAAGGGCTGCACCGCTACCAGGCTGCGACGGCAGCGTATGGCCAGATGGTGATAAGCGCGTGTGGCGCGCTGCTTGGCAATGATTTCTTCATCGCTGAGCGTGCGCACGGCTTTGGCCGGCAGGCCCAGCAGCAACTGGCGTGGAGCGCAAACCCTGCCCGCCGGGATGAAGGCCATCGCGCCGACGATGCATTGCCGGCCTAGTCGTGCGCCATCCATCACGACGGCATTCATGCCGACCAGCACCCCGCGTTCCAGATGGCAGGCGTGCAAGACGGCACCGTGGCCGACGTGACCGTTTTCTTCAACGATCAAGGGAGTATCCACCCCGCTATGCAGCACGCAGTTGTCCTGGATATTGCTGCCTGCGGCAATGCGGATCGGGCCAAAGTCACCGCGCAGTACCGCACCCGGGCCGATATAGCAGCCCGCGCCCACCACAACGTCCCCGATCAATGTGGCTGAGGGGTGGATGAAGGCATCCGGGCTGACAACAGGAATCACTCCGTCAATTGCAAAGCACTGCATCGCGCGATCTTTCCGCAAACAAGATGAAAAACGCCCGGCAGATACCGGGCGGCAAGTGGCTTAGGCGAAACGGCGGGTTTGTACCACACGGAAGCGGTTGGCTACGAAGGCACTGTCCGATAGCGCGGCATTGGCCGCCGGGTTGCCTCCGGTGCCGTGGAAGTCGCTGAATGCAGCCGACTGATTGACCAGCACGCTGCCGGTGAGGTTGAGGGACAGCGAGACACAGGCACCTTCGGCAACCGCCTGTGCCTGCTGCTGTACGGTGGCGTCGGTGCTGTACACCGAGAAAGACAGCGCACCGTGTTTGCGTACCGTATCTTCAATAATGGCAAGGCTTTCGGTACTGCTGCTGGTTTTGATCACGAAGGCAATCGGGCCGAAATGCTCTTCCTGGTAGATTGCCTGGTCTTGTACCGACAGGGCGCGCAGCAGCGGTGTACGCACGACGGCTTCGGGATAAAGCGGGTGCGCGATGACACGACTGTCGAGCAAGGGTTGACCTAGCTTCCGTGCCGCCTCCAGCCGGGCCAGAACCCCCGGGTTCTGGATGGCACCGAGGAATTCCACCGCCTTGGCCGGGTCGGCGGTCAAGCCATTGATGGCTGAGACGATACCAGCCACCACTTCTTCGTAGGACAGATGCCCTTCCGCGCTTGCAATGCCGCCGGCCGGAATGAAAATATTCTGCGGTGCCGTGCACATTTGCCCGCCGTACAAAGCCAGCGACAGGGCGATATTGCGGCTGAGTCCTTTGAAGTCGTGGGTCGAGTCGATCACGATGGTATTAACACCCGCTTTCTCGGTGTAAACCTGTGCATGCCGACAGTTAGCCTCCAGCCATTCACCGTTTTTACGGCTGCCGGTGAAGTCGATCAGTTTGATCGCTGCGTTTTCCGCCAGCTTGCTGGCCAGCGGTTCCCCACTTTGGTTAGCGGCTAGCAGCACCACATTCGGGTCGAAGCCTGCTTCCTGCAGCACCTCGCGGGCAATCTTCACCGTGATGGCCATCGGCAGTACCGCACCTGCATGCGGTTTGACGATGACGGTGTTACCGGTTGCCAGGCTGGCGAACAAGCCCGGATAGCCATTCCAGGTGGGGAAGGTGCAGCAACCAATGACCAGACCAATGCCGCGCGGCACGATTTTCCAGTTCTTTTGCAGCACGACCGGCTCATGCTTGCCCTGCGGCTTGCTCCAGCTGCTTGAAGCCGGAATGGCGGACATTTCACGCCAGGCGTAAGCGACCGCCTCCAATCCACGGTCTTGCGCATGTGGGCCACCGGCCTGAAACGACATCATGAATGCCTGACCGGTGGTATGCATCACCGCATGAGCCATCTCGAAACTGTGCTGGTTCAGCCGTGCAAGAATCTCCAATGACACCCCCACCCAGGCTTCCGGCCCGGCCCGGCGCCAGTTCTCCAGCGCATCGCTCGAAGCGGCGATCAGGGTATCAACCTCAAAGCGCGGGTAGCGGATATTGAGTGCGCCGCTGTAGGGCGAACGTTCGCTACCAACAAGACCGCTGGCTGGGGGCTGGCCGGGAAAGTCGAATGTACTGCCAAGCAGGGCCTCGAACCTTGTCCTACCTTCATCGGCGGCTGCCTCCCCATAAATTTTCGGGCTCGGTGTCTCCGGATATGGTGTCCAGTAACCACGTTCACGAATGGCGTTCAAGGCCTGGTGCAAGGTGGCTTCATGTCGTTCAAATAGCGGATTTGCCATCGCTTCATTCCTTTCAATACAAAGGCCGAATGGTGTTTTTCGAGCCTGATCAGGGGCTGATGCTTGCGGAACTCTGTCGTGGAAACCGGTGCTGAAAAATTTCCTTGACCTGGATCACTCTAATATTGATTTACCGGTCGGTCAATGATAGATTGGGTCGGCATTAGGCACCGCTATCATTCTGTTGTTATGAAAAATCTGTATTTAAAACATTGACTTAACTGCTTGTTGGCTATGAGTGGCTTATCGGGCAGCTAACTGTACGGAGAACCACATGCGCAGCCCTTTTCAGCACATTCGCCTCGATATTGAAGCCGGCGTTGCCACCCTGACACTCACACGGCCCGATTGCTTGAATAGCTTCAATGCCGACATGCACGGTGAAGTGGCCGAGGCACTGGAGCAGCTCAGCCAGGATGAGGCGGTACGTGTGCTGGTGTTGACCGGTAGCGGACGAGGCTTTTGCGCCGGGCAGGATTTATCCGACCGGACGGTAGCTCCTTCCGATACTCCGCGCGATCTGGGAGAGTCGATTGAACGCTATTACGCCCCGCTGGTGTGCCGCTTGCGTAGCATGCCCAAGCCGGTGATTGCCGCGGTCAATGGGGTGGCCGCCGGGGCAGGTGCCAACATCGCGCTGGCCTGCGACATTGTCATCGCTGCACGATCGGCCTGCTTTATCCAGGCATTCAGCAAGATCGGCCTGATGCCGGATTCTGGCGGCAGCTATTTCCTGCCCCGCTTGCTGGGTAATGCACGCGCCATGGGGCTGGCGCTGCTGGCGGACAAGTTGCCAGCCGAGCAGGCCGCAGCATGGGGGCTGATCTGGCGTTGTGTAGACGATGCCGATTTTGCCGCCGAGGTGGCAAGTACCGCCCGCCAGTTGGCCGCGGGGCCGACGCTGGCTTATGCACGCATCAAGCAGGCCATGCATGCTGCCGAGCGCAATACGCTGGAGCAGCAGCTTGAACTGGAGCGTACTTTTCAGCGCGAACTTGGCTACAGCGCCGATTATGGCGCAGGTGTGGCGGCCTTCATGGCCAAGCGCATACCGCAATTTGTGGGGAAATGAGATGGCACTGACAAGCAAGGATCGTATCGGCGTAGTGGGAGCCGGTGCCATGGGCCGGGGTATTGCCGCGGTCGCTGCCAGAGCGGGTCATGAGGTTTACCTGTTCGATATGGATGCTGCCTCCGCCCTGGCGGCACCTGGCTTGATCAGTGCCGAATGGCAGGTGCTGGTGGATCGTGGCAAATGGACCGATGCGGAGCAGGATGCTGCCTGTGCGCGCCTGCATCCGGTTTCCACGCTGGCAGAACTGGCTGATGCCGCACTGGTGATCGAGGCCATTGTCGAACTGGCTGAGCCGAAACAAGCCCTGTTCCGGGCGCTGGAAGCCGTGTTGTCCGAGTCGGCCATTCTTGCCTCCAACACCTCATCGATTTCAATTACCACGCTGGCGCGTGGCCTGGTCCATCCCCAGCGATGCGCCGGCCTGCACTTTTTCAACCCCGCCACCAAGATGAAGCTGGTCGAGGTGATCAGCGGCTTGGGAACCGATCCGGCGGTGGTCGACCTCCTGTGCGACACGGTCCGCGCCTGGGGCAAGCTGCCGGTGCGGGCGCAGTCAACGCCGGGTTTCATTGTCAATCGCGTGGCCCGTCCTTACTACGCTGAGGGGCTGCGGACTCTGGCCGAAGCGGCTGCCCAGCCCGAGGTGATTGACACCTTGCTGCGCAGGGCCGGGGGGTTTCCGATGGGGCCATTCGAATTGATGGACCTGATCGGCAACGACGTCAATTTCGCCGTGACCAGCTCGGTTTTTGCCGCCATGTACAACGACGGACGTTTTCAACCTTCGCTGCAACAGCAGGAGCGCGTTGCCGCGGGGTGGATGGGACGTAAGACGGGGCGGGGTTTCTACGACTATCGCGACCAGGCCGCCCGGTCTGAGCCGCCAGCACTGGCGCGACAAGCCGCGCCGCACAAGGTGCGGGTGGTTGGCGATCTTGGTATTGCCGAGCCGCTGCTGCATCGATTGATGCAGGCAGGGCTTGCGGTCGAGCGGCAAGCAGCGCAAGGGATTGGCTACCTGATATTGGCAGGAGAGCTGCGACTGGCATTGACTGATGGTCGGACTGCCACGGTTCGCGCATCGGAAACCGGACACCCGAACTGGGTGCTGTTTGATCTGGCCCAGGACTACATAAGTACAAGCCACTTGGCCTTATGCGTTTCAGATCAGGCAGCTACCGGTGCATTGGAACAAGCTGCCGGCTTGCTACAGGTGGCGGGCATCACGATTTTGCCCATTGATGACATCGCCGGGATGGTGGTGATGCGCACGATGGCGATGCTGGCCAACGAGGCGGCCGATGCTGTGCTGTTTGACATCGCCAGCGCGGCAGATGTCGACTTGGCGATGCGCTACGGCACCAATTATCCGGTCGGTCCTCTGGCGTGGGCCGATGGCTTCGGTGCTGCCCGCCTGGCCCAGGTGCTTGAAGCACTGCACCGCCATTATGGCGAGAGCCGCTACCGCATTTCCCCCTTGATTCGTCGTCGCGCTGCGGCGGGAAGACGCCTGCATGCCTGACACCCATGTGCTGCCGCATGCGGAAAATGCCCTCGCCTGCATGTTGTCGCAGGGCAGAAGGCTGGCATGACATCACGGTTTATACACAACGCAGAGCACGCCTGGCGTTGCTGGTCTTGCCGGACTGGCGCGCGAAAAACAGAACGGGGTGACCCGATCCACACAAGAGGAGAAACACCATGGTGAGCAAAGTAGCCCAGGCCCACGAACTGGAGCCGATAGAAACCGCCAGCCGCGATGAATTGAGTGCCTTGCAACTGCAGCGGCTCCGATGGTCGCTCAAGCACACCTACGACAATGTGGCACCATTTCGTGCCAAATGTGCAGCGATTGGGGTGCATCCGGAAGATGTAAAGTCGCTGGAAGACCTGAAACTGTTTCCGTTCACCACCAAGTCCGATTTGCGCGAGCACTACCCGTTTGGTTTGTTTGCAACACCACGCAAGGATGTCGTGCGTATCCACGCGTCCAGCGGCACTACCGGACGCCCCACCGTGGTTGGCTATACCCAGAACGATATCAATACCTGGGCCGGTATCGTGGCACGCTCGGTGTACGCCGCAGGGGGGCGCAAGGGGGACATCGTGCATATCGCCTACGGTTACGGACTGTTTACCGGCGGCATGGGCGCACATTATGGTGCGGAGCGACTTGGTTGTACGGTGGTGCCGATGTCCGGTGGCCAAACTGAAAAGCAGGTGCAGCTGATCCGTGATTTTCAGCCCGACATCATCATGGTGACGCCATCCTATATGCTGAACATTCTCGACGAGATGACGCGGCAGGGGCTTGATGCGGCCAAATCTTCGCTCAAGGTGGGGATTTTCGGTGCAGAACCCTGGACCGGGCAGATGCGCCTTGAAATCGAAAAGCGCGCTGGTATTGATGCGGTGGACATTTATGGCTTGTCCGAAGTGATGGGACCGGGAGTGGCCAGCGAGTGCATCGAAAGCAAGGATGGGCCGGTTATCTGGGAAGACCACTTCTATCCGGAAATCATTGATCCGGTCACGGGGGAGGTGTTGCCGGATGGCGAGGAGGGTGAGCTGGTGCTGACATCCTTGAGCAAGGAAGCGTTTCCTGTGATTCGCTACCGCACGCGTGACCTGACCCGTCTGTTGCCCCCCACATCGCGCTCCATGCGGCGTATCGACAAGATTGTCGGTCGCTCTGACGACATGCTGATCATCCGCGGCGTGAACGTTTTTCCAACCCAGATCGAAGAATTGATCCTGCGGCTTGATTCGCTAACCCCGCATTTTTATTTGGAAGTGGATAAAGATGGCCATCTGGACGTGTTGACCGTTTTTGTTGAACGCGACCCGGCGGGCTATGCCTCTGATGCAGCCAAAATGCGCATGGCCAAGGAATTGCAGCAGATGATCAAGAGCAATGTCGGGGTCAGTACCCTGGTAGAGGTGGTTGAGCCGATGACGATCATGCGCTCGGTAGGCAAGGTGCGGCGTGTGATCGACAAGCGTCCGCACTAAGCGGGCTGGATGCAGGTTCATTACCGTCCTTTTTTTTCTTGCTTTTTAATTTACCGACCGGTAAGTTAATTAAATTCGCCAGCAATCCACCGCGCCTTGCCACTGCGTCAGCAAAGCACAGGCAGCTTGTGGCGAATGATGAAATGACGACGTTTCTTACCCATTCATCGACAAGGAGTTGTGCAGATGTACACACAAGCTTTGGACTTGCCCGGTGCACAAGCGACCGGCAATGCAGTGACAGAAGCGCCGTGTGCCGGCTTCGACGAGAAGCTGGCGGCCGATATCAAGATCGAGCCATCAGACCCGATGCCCGATGCCTATCGCAAGACGCTGATCCGCCAGATTTCCCAACATGCCCATTCGGAGATTGTTGGCATGCTGCCGGAAGGAAACTGGATCACCCGTGCGCCAACGTTAAAGCGCAAGGCCATCCTGCTGGCCAAGGTGCAGGACGAAGGGGGGCATGGCCTGTATCTGTATGCCGCAGCCGAAACGCTGGGCGTCAGCCGCGACACCATGGTGGCTGCCTTGCTGGACGGCAGTGCCAAGTATTCGAGCATCTTCAACTACCCGACGCTGTCCTGGGCTGATATCGGTGTCATCGGCTGGCTGGTGGATGGAGCCGCCATTACCAACCAGGTACCGCTGTGTCGCTGCTCTTACGGCCCTTATGCCCGCGCGATGGTCAGGGTGTGCAAAGAGGAAAGCTTCCACCAGCGCCAAGGCTATGACCTGTTGGTGGCCATGATGAAAGGCAGCCCGGAGCAGCGCGCGATGGTGCAGGAGGCGGTGGACCGCTGGTGGTGGCCGGTACTGATGATGTTTGGCCCGCACGACCAGGATTCGGTACACAACGGCACCAGCATGAAGTGGGGTATCAAGCGCTTCTCCAATGACGATCTGCGGCAGAAATTCGTCGATGCCACTGTTCCGCAGGCCGAGGTGCTCGGTGTAACGCTGCCCGACCCCGCGCTGAAGTGGAATGCTGAGCGTGGCCATTACGATTTCGGCGCCATCGACTGGGAAGAATTCTGGCAGGTGGTCAAGGGCAATGGTCCTTGTAACCGCGAACGCATGGCGGCCCGCATCAAGGCGCACGAAGACGGTAGTTGGGTACGTGAAGCCGCCCGTGTGCATGCCGAGAAAAAAATCGCCAGGCCGGCTCACTAATCCGGAGGACTCCACGATGACAGAATTGCACGAGCAATGGCCGCGGTACGAGGTTTTCATCAAAAGCCGTAACGGTCTTGAGCACAAGCATTCCAGCAGCCTGCACGCCACCGACGGCCAGCATGCATTGCTGTTGGCGCGCGATGTCTACACCCGGCGTCAGGAAGGCAACAGCCTGTGGGTGGTGGCTGCCAGTGATGTCAGTCAGAACGGCGCGGCGCCTGTTGCTGGCACGAGCGAGACCCCGCGGCAGTTTGAAGTTTTCTTGCGGCTGAAACCAGGGCTGGATCACAAGCACATTGGCAGTGTCGACGCCTGTGATGCTGCGGCAGCGCTACGCAGTGCAGAAACAGCCTTTGGACAATATCCGGCAGGCAGTCTGTGGGTGCTACCTTCTGCATCCGTGCTGACCAGCGAGGCCGTGTGGAGTGAGCCGTTTTTCGATGCAATGGCCGACAAAACCTACCGCTTGCCCACCTTCTACCAGCTTCCCGCCGCCGTCAACAATATGTAAGGAGCCCAGCCATGGCTGAAATTGATAAGCAAGACCTGATCGACTATCTGCTGCGCCTGGGCGACTCCACACTGGTACTGGGCCAGCGGCTGTCCGAATGGTGCGGCCATGCACCAGCGATCGAAGAAGACATCGCACTGACCAATACCGCGCTCGACCTGATCGGCCAGGCGCGTCAGCTATTGAGCTATGCCGGAGAGCTGGAAGGCAGTGGCCGTGACGAGGATGCACTTGCCTTCCTGCGTGACGAGCTGGAATTCCACAATCTGACGCTGACCGAGCTGGATGGCGGCGATTTTGGCCGCACGGTGCTGCGCGTGCTGTTGTTTGCCGCCTATCAGGTGGTGTTGTGGCAGGCATTGCAGCGCTCCACCGATGCCCGCCTGGCCGCCATCGCCGAAAAGAGCCTCAAGGAAAGCCGCTATCACCTGCGTTATGGTGCCGATTGGGTAGTGCGACTGGGCGATGGAACTAAGGAGTCGCACCGCCGCATGCAGGCGGCACTGGAATACTTGTGGTCCTTCACCGCAGAGCTGTTTGACCGGGACGAGGTGGAAGCACGGCTGGCAGGCGTGGTCCCTGCCTCAGATAGCTTGCGCAGCGCCTGGGAAGGCATTGTGCTGCCGGTGCTGGCCGCAGCAACGCTGCCAGTGCCGACAGTGGCAGGCTGCCTGAGCCGCGGCAAGTATGGCATCCACAGCGAGGCGCTGGGTCCGCTATTGGCGCAGATGCAGTTTCTGCAGCGCGCCTATCCCGGCGGCAACTGGTAAAGGGAGGCGTGATGTTAACCATAGCCCAAGCCTGGGCGGTGCTGCACCAGGTACCCGACCCGGAAATACCCGTGCTGTCCTTATGCGATTTAGGCATCGTGCGCGATATCCGCCGCCATGGGGCAGACCTGCAGGTGACGCTCACGCCCACTTACTCCGGCTGTCCTGCCACCGAAGTGATTGAGGCTTCGGTGCGCGATGCGCTGACGGCTGCCGGGGCCGGCCCCCTGCGGCTGAGTACGCAGCTCAGCCCGGCCTGGACCACCGACTGGATCAGTGAGGAGGGGCGGCGCAAATTGCGCGAGTACGGTATTGCGCCGCCGGAGCATCGGGCGGAAACGTCCGAGGACGGCTGGCAGATTCTGCACTTCACGCCATTGCACCCGGCCTGCCCGCGCTGCGGCAGCAAGCACAGCGAGCGCCTGAGCCAGTTTGGTGCTACCGCCTGCAAGGCGCTGTACCGCTGCCAGGACTGCCGCGAACCATTCGAGTACTTCAAACCCATTTAAGCCTAAGTCTTCCGCCAGGGAATCTACGGAGCAAGGACCCCACCATGAGTACGAATTTTCATTTGCTGCGCATCGCCGAAGTGCGCCAAGAGAGCGAAGAGGCGATATCGCTCCGCTTTGAAGTCCCCCCCGCGCTGGCCGACACCTACCGCTTTATCCAGGGCCAGCATCTCACCTTGCGCGCCAATATTGGCGGCGCTGACGTACGCCGCTCCTATTCGATCTGCAGCGGCATTGGCGATGGCGAGCTGCGTATTGCCATCAAGCAAGTGGCAAACGGAATCTTCTCCACCTATGCCAACAAGGAATTGCGTGCGGGGCAGCGTATCGAGGTATTGCCACCGGATGGCCGTTTTTTTGTACCGCTGGCCGCAGGCAATAAAAAACATTACCTGGCGATCGTGGCCGGCAGTGGCATCACGCCGCTGTTGTCCATCATCAAGACCACGCTGGCAGTAGAGCCGAACAGCCGCTTCACCTTGCTGTACGGCAACCAGCGGCGCGGCACCATTCTGTTTGCCGACGCCCTGGCGGCACTGAAAGCCCGCTTCATGGACCGCTTCGCCGTCTATCACTTCCTCACGCGTGAGGCGCAGGAGCTGGAACTGTTTAATGGTCGGCTGGACGCTGCGCGCCTGCAACGGATATTCGACACCCTGCTGCTGCTCTCCAACATCTCCGACGCCTTTGTGTGCGGCCCCAACGAGATGATCGATGACGCCATCGGCGCTTTGCAGCAGGCTGGCTTGCCGCACGCGCATATCCATACCGAGCGCTTTTGCGTACCGCAGGGGGCCGATACACCGCGCACGGCGCGGGACGATGAAGCGGCACAAGCCACCGTGACGGTCATCATGGACGGCCTTGCCCGTGAGGTGGGATTGTCGGCAGGACAAAGCATTCTGGATGCCGCCGTCAGCGCAGGGATCGATCTACCCTATTCGTGTAAAGGTGGGGTATGCTGCACCTGCCGTGCCAAGGTCCTTGCTGGCCAAGTGCGCATGGATAAGAATTTCGCCCTCGAACCGGCAGAAGTCGAGCAGGGCTTTGCACTCACCTGTCAGGCGCATCCGCTTACCGAAAACGTTGTGGTCAGTTTTGACGAACGTTGACATGCCGTACTCCGAATGAAGGGGGCCGTTTTCGCATAAGCCGAGTCTGACGCACCACGAATCAAGCAGACCCCGGATATGGCAAGAACAAAATCCCCCAATTTCGAAGTACAGCGCAGCACCATACTGGAGAACGCCGCGCAGTTGTTTGCGCAGAAAAGTTTCCCCAGTGCATCGATAGCCCAACTGGCTGAATTATGTGGCATGTCGAAGCCGCTGCTGTATCACTACTATCGGGACAAGTTGCATCTCTTGTTCGATATCGCCGACACCTACCTCGACCGCCTGGTTGCCATTGAGGATGAGGTCGCCGGACAAGGGCTGGATACCGAAGCGCACCTGACCGAGCTTATCGTCCGTTTCATGGAAGAATATGCCACGTCGCGCCACTACCATATCGTGTTGGTGCAGGACGTGAAATTCCTGGAGGACGAGGCATACCGCAAGGTGGCCGAGAAGCAACGCCAGGTGGTGGACGGGTTTGCCAGGCTGATTGCCAGCTTGCGTCCGGAGTTGACGGCGGTGCAGATCAAGCCGGTGGCCATGACGCTGTTCGGCATGATGAACTGGACCTTTACCTGGTTTCGTGCCGATGGCCCGATAGATAGAGCAGCAATGGCGGAGATCGTCAGTCAGATGTTCCTGCATGGTGTGTATAGCCCCGGCTTGCCGCATATACCGCCCAGGCAGGAGGAGACTCCGCATGAGCAAGTACACCTACCTGAAAACGGCGCAGCATGAACGCGTTGCGCATATCGAAATTCACCGTCCCGCCCAGCGCAATGCGCTGAATGAAGAACTGGTGCAGGAGCTGGAGGCGGCCTTGATGGCCGCAGACCAGGACCCAGGCACCAGTGTCATTGTCCTGTCTGGCAACGAAAAGGCATTCGCCGCCGGTGCCGACATCGGTTGCATGGCCGAATGGGACTTCCATGATGTGTTTCTCTCCGACTATGTCACCCGGCACTGGGAAAGTGCGCGCACCCTGCGCAAGCCGCTGATCGCCGCGATTTGCGGTTACGCGATTGGTGGGGGCTGCGAACTGGCGATGATGTGTGATGTCGTCGTGGCCGGTGTCTCGGCCAAGTTCGGCCAGCCCGAAGTCAAGATCGGGACTTTGCCCGGCATGGGCGGCACCCAGCGCCTGCCTCGCGCCATCGGCAAAGCCAAGGCGATGGAATGGTGTTTGAGCGGCAATTTCTATAGCGCCGCCGAAGCCGAAAAAGCCGGCCTGGTATCCCGCGTGGTGGCCGACGAGGCCGTCCTCGACACCGCTTTTGAACTGGCACAGCAGATGGCCGGCTACTCGCTGCCGGTGCTGATGATGATCAAGGAGTCGCTGGGCCGGGCTTTCGAATCCAGCTTGTCCGAAGGGCTGCTGTTCGAGCGGCGGGTCTTTCACGCCAGTTTCGCGCTGCAAGACCAAAAAGAAGGCATGAACGCCTTTGTCGAAAGACGTCCGCCCGCTTTCCATCACCGCTAATCCCAGCCACGCCTTCGAGACAACATCATGACCCACGCTTATATTTGCGATGGCATTCGCACCCCTTTTGGCCGCTACGGCGGTGCACTGTCTTCCATTCGTACAGATGATCTAGCTGCCATCCCGATTCGTGCGCTGTGTGAGCGCCACCCCGACCTTGACTGGAGCCTGGTGGACGAGCTGATTTATGGCTGTGCCAATCAGGCCGGAGAAGACAACCGCAATATTGCGCGCATGGCAGGCCTGCTGGCCGGCCTGCCCGTCTGCGTGCCCGGCACGACGATCAACCGGCTGTGTGGTTCCGGCATGGACGCCATTGGTATGGCCGCGCGCAGCATTGTGGCGGGCGAGGCCGACTTGATCATCGCTGGTGGCGTGGAGAGCATGTCGCGCGCGCCCTTTGTGTTGGGCAAGGCGGACAAGCCGTTTGCGCGCAGCGCCAAGGTGGAAGACACAACCATAGGCTGGCGCTTTATCAACCCGAGGATGAAGCAACAGTACGGGGTCGATTCCATGCCCGAGACCGCCGAGAACGTCGCCACTGATTTCCGGGTGAATCGCTGCGATCAGGATGCCTTTGCGCTACGCAGCCAGCAGCGCTACGCCGCCGCCCTGGCCAATGGTTTTTTCACGGACGAAATTGTGCCGGTAGCGGTGCCACGTCCAAAGGGCGAAGCACTGTTCATCCAGCATGATGAACACCCGCGCCCGGATACCACCCTGGCCATGCTGGCCAAGTTGAACGGTGTGGTGCGCGCCGACGGCACGGTGACGGCGGGCAATGCCTCCGGTGTGAATGATGGTGCCGTGGCCTTGTTGATTGCCAGCCAAGCGGCGGTGGCACGTCATGCGCTCACCCCGCGCGCCAGAATACTGGGCATGGCGAGCGCGGGGGTGGAGCCGCGCATTATGGGCATCGGCCCGGCACCTGCCAGCCAGAAACTGCTCCAGCGCCTGGGCCTGCACATTCAGGACATGGACGTGATTGAACTGAACGAGGCCTTTGCCGCGCAGGGTTTGGCGGTGCTCCGTACATTGGGCCTGGCGGATGATGCCGCGCAGGTGAACCCGAATGGCGGAGCAATTGCATTGGGGCACCCACTTGGTGCTTCCGGCGCAAGGCTGGTGCTGACCGCGCTACGGCAACTGGAAGCCACCGGCGGTCGGCTGGCGCTATGCACCATGTGTATCGGCGTCGGCCAGGGCATCGCCATGGTGATTGAGCGCATATAAAGGAGGCGATCATGACCGAACCATTACTGCTGGACTACCCGGAGCAGGGCATTGCCCGTTTGCGTCTGCACCGCCCCGAAGCGCGAAATGCGCTGAACATGGCGCTACGCCAGGCACTGGCGGACGCGCTCAGACACTTGTCCGACACCCCGGAGATACGCGTCATCGTGCTGACCGGCAACGAACAGGCTTTTGCTGCCGGGGCGGATCTCAAGGAACTGGCCGACATCGGCAGCATCGCGCTGATGCAGCGCCAGGTACACAAACTATGGCAAGCGGTGGCCGAATGCCCGAAACCGATTATCGCTGCCGTGTCTGGCTATGCTTTGGGCGGCGGCTGCGAATTGGCGATGCATGCCGACATTATCGTGGCGGGGGAGTCGGCACAATTCGCGCAACCGGAAATCAAGGTTGGCATCATGCCTGGAGCCGGCGGCACACAACGCCTGCTGCGCGCCGTGGGCAAGGCGCAGGCCATGCGGATGCTGCTGACCGGTTGCATGGTTGGCGCGCAACAAGCATTGGCGATGGGCTTGATCAGCGAAGTGGTCGCGGATGAGGCCGTTGAGCACCGCGCCATCGAGCTGGCACGCAGCATTGCAGCCATGCCACCGCTGGCGGTGCAACAGATCAAGGAAGTGGTTTTGGCCGGAGCCGACGTGCCATTGGCAACTGCCTTGATGCTGGAGCGCAAAGCCTACCAGATATTGTTTTCATCAGAAGACCAGAAGGAAGGCATGCAGGCCTTCTTTGACAAGCGAAGGCCGCAATACCTGGGGCGCTAGTCTGTGGTGGTGGGCGCGCCCGGCTTGCGGAAACACCCGGCAGTCGGGCGCAGCGGCAGCCTTGCCATGTTGACATCGCATCTGTGACAGGCGGCGGAAGGCCGCGCGGCTGCTTTGCTCGCCTGGCGGCTGTCGAACGGGGGGACTGGCAAGCCTGAGATGGACAAACGCCGAAACGGTGTCGCAACACTGTTTCGGCGTTGACCGGACTTCCGTGGTTTTGATCCAGGCCTTAGCTCAGCTCCTTCAGCAGCTCCTTCACCCGCACCACGCGTAGGCCCACTTCTTCTATTTTTGATTCCACCCGCAGCTTGTCCTGCCCGGCCAGTTTGTAGTTCTTCTTGCTCTGGATCAGCTGGATGATCTTCATCGGGTCGATCGGCGGGTTCTTGATGAACTGCAACTGGATGGCCACTTCGCTGGCGTCCAGCTTGGCCACGCCCAGCGGCTTGGCCAGCAGGCGCAGGCGGTGGCTTTCAATCAGCGTTTTCACCGTTTGTGGCGGCAGGCCGAAGCGGTCGATCAGCTCTTCGTGGATGGCGTCGATGTCCTGCTCGGTGTCGCAGGTGGCCAGGCGCTTGTACAGCACCAGCCGTTCATGCACATCCGGGCAGTAGGCATCCGGCAGCAGCGCCGGGCTGTGCAGATTGATTTCGGTGGTGACGCCCAGCGGTGCGTCCAGGTCTGGCTCGCGGCCTTTTTTCAGGTCGCGCACGGCTTGCTTGAGCATCTCGGTAAACAGCGAGAAGCCCACTTCCTGCATTTCGCCCGACTGGCCTTCGCCCAGCACTTCGCCCGCGCCACGGATTTCCATATCGTGCATGGCCAGATAGAAACCGGCCCCCAGCTCGCCGGACAGCTGGATGGCTTCCAGCCGTTTGCCGGCGTCCTTGGTCATGCCGTCCGGGGTCAGCAGATAGGCATAGGCCTGGTGATGGCTGCGACCCACCCGGCCGCGCAACTGGTGCAGCTGGGCCAGGCCGAACTTGTCGGCGCGGTTGATCAGGATGGTGTTGGCATTGGGAATGTCGATGCCGGTTTCGATGATGGTGGAGCACAACAGTACATTGAAGCGCTGTTGCAGGAAGTCGCGCATCACCTGTTCCAGCTCGCGTTCGCGCAACTGGCCATGGGCCACGCCGATGCGGGCCTCTGGCACCAGTTCGGCCAGCTTTTCCCGCATGTTCTCGATGGTGTCGACTTCGTTATGCAGGAAGAACACCTGACCGCCGCGCTTGAGTTCGCGCAGCACGGCTTCGCGGATCACGCCGTTGCTGGCCGGGCTGATGAAGGTTTTCACCGCCAGCCGGCGATTGGGGGCGGTGGCGATGACGGAGAAGTCACGCAGGCCCTCCAGCGCCATCGACAGTGTGCGCGGAATCGGCGTGGCGGTGAGGGTGAGCACGTCCACATTGGCGCGCAGGCGCTTGAGCTGTTCCTTCTGGCGCACGCCAAAGCGGTGCTCTTCGTCGATGATCACCAGCCCCAGGTTCTTGAACTGCACGTCCGGCTGCACCAGCTTGTGGGTGCCGATTACGATGTCCACCGTACCTTCGGCAAGGCCAGCCAGCGCGGCCTTGCTTTCCTTGGCGCTGCGAAAGCGCGACAGCTCGGCGATTTTGATCGGCCAGTCGTTGAAGCGGTCGGAGAAATTCTGGAAATGCTGCTCGGCCAGCAGGGTGGTGGGCACCAGCAGCGCCACCTGTTTGCCGCCCATCACCGCGACAAAAGCTGCGCGCAGCGCGACTTCGGTCTTGCCGAAACCCACGTCGCCGCAGACCAGACGGTCCATCGGCTTGCCGCTGCACATGTCGTGGATGACGGCCTCGATGGCATTGGCCTGATCGATGGTTTCCTCAAAGCCGAAACCGGCGGCGAAGGCATCGTAATCGTGGTGCGACAGGGTGAAGCTGTGGCCTTCGCGCGCGGCGCGCTGGGCGTATAGATTAAGCAGCTCGGCGGCGGTATCGCGCGCTTTTTCAGCAGCGCGCTTTTTGGCCTTTTCCCAGGCCGGGTTGCCCAGCTTGTGCAGCGGGGCCTGCTCGGACGGGCCACCGGCATAGCGCGAAATCAGGTGCAGCTGGCTGACCGGCACATACAGGGTGGCGTTGTCGGCGTATTCCAGCTGCATCAGCTCGGTTTCGCCTTCGCCCAGGTCCATCGACACCAGGCCGATATAGCGGCCGATGCCGTGCTGTTCGTGCACCACCGGGTCGCCGGATTTCACCTCGGCCAGGTCGCGCAGCATGGAGTCCGAGCTCATCTTCACATGGCGGCGGCGGGTGTGGCTGCGCGCGATGTGCTGGTACAGCTCGCTCTCGGTGATGATGGACAGCGGCGGTTGCTGCTGGGCAAAGCCGGAATACAGCGGGGCCACCACCAGCGCCAGCGGCATGTTGCCGTTGGCAAACTCCTGCCAGTTGTCGATCAGTTGTGGCTTGATGCCATGTTCCTGCAGGAACTGCACCATGGTTTCGCGCCGGCCCAGGCTTTCTGCTGTCAGCAGCACGCGCTGGCCGCTGGTCTGCAGATAATGCGCCAGCTTGTGCAGCGGGTTGTCGGCGCGGCGCTCGACGGCCAGGTCGGGCAGGCTCAGGCTGGCGGCATCCGCTTCGGCTGCCGCAGGTATTTCAATGCGCGAATAAGGCTTGATGCGGCCGAGGAATTCGTCCTGACGCAAGAACACATCGGCCGGTGGCAATACCGGGCGTTCCGGGTCGCCCTGTGCCATGTGGTAGCGGTTCTGTACGTCCTTCCAGAAGGTATCGGCGGCTCCGGCCACGTCGCGGTGCAGCACCACCAGCGCCGATTCGCCCACGTAGTCGAACAGGGTGGCGGTTTCGTCGAAGAACAGCGGCAGGTAGTACTCGATGCCGGCGGGGAACAGATTGGCCGACACATCCTTATAGATGCGGCTCTTGGACGGGTCGCCTTCCATGCGCTCGCGGTAGTGCTGGCGGAAGGCGGTGACGCCGCTTTCATCGGCCGGGTATTCGCGTGCCGGCAGCATGCGGATTTCCGGCACCGGGTACAGCGTACGCTGGCTGTCCGGGTCGAAGGTGCGCAGGCTGTCGATTTCCTTGTCAAACAGGTCGATGCGGTAGGGCAGGGTGCTGCCCATGGGGAACAGGTCCACCAGACCGCCACGAATGGAAAACTCGCCCGGTGCCATCACCTGGGTGACGTGGTTGTAGCCGGCCATCACCATGTCGGCGCGCAGTTGCTCCACATCCAGTTGCTGCTTGCTTTGCAACAAGAAGGTGCGGCCCAGCAGGTAGCTGACCGGCGCGAGCCGTGTCATGGCGGTGCTGACCGGTGCAATCACCACCTGGCATTCGCCACGGTGAATCTGCCACAACGTGGCCAGCCGCTCGCTCACCAGCTCGCCGTGCGGCGAAAAGTGGTCGTAAGGCAGCGTCTCCCAATCGGGCAGCAAGGCGGCCTTGATATCGGGGGCAAACCATGGCAACTCGGCCTTCAGCCGTTGCGCGGACTGGGCATCGGCAGTCAGTACCAGCAGGGTATGGCCTGCCTGGGCCAGACCGGCCAGTACGGCGGCATCCAGGCCATCGGGCAGGGCGGGGCAGCGGGTCTTCTGACCGGCTGGTGCAATGCGGGGCAGTGTGTCCAACATTCTTCTTCACATTCGTGGATCTGCGGGTATTATACCAGCGGGCATTTCATACCAACGGTGTGTTTGCCATCCATTTACAAGAGGCCATCAGGCCCGAGACCCGCCAGAAATCTGAACCCTATACCAATCAATAGTGCCCGGCAGGTGCCGGGCATGGTCAGAGCGTGGCTGCAAAGGACTGGGAGAGTGAAAACTAAGGGGCTGTTTGCCGGCTGGGCGGCATTTCTGCTGTTTGCTGCCAGCTTGTTGTTGTGGCCCAGGCAGGCGCTGGGTGAAATTCCGCTGTACGGCTTCCTGCCGCATGGCTTGTTTGCCGGCTGGCTGCTGTGGCGTGGTTTCGGCGCGGTGTGGTACTGGCCGCTGGCCGCCTGGCTGATCTGCAGCCAGTGGCTGCCGTGGTCATGGGCTGGCGCACTGAGCCTGTCGCTGCTGCTGTTGCTGCCAGGGGCCCGCTTGTTGCGTGCGCAGCCGGTGGTGCTGTCGGATGCCTCGGTCATTTCCCACCTGTTGCTGAACCTGCTGGAAGTGTGCGCCTACCTTGCGGCACCGCCGGTCGCCCTGCTGGGGTTGTTTTGCTTCTGGCATGGCAGCCTGGCCATGGTGTTGCCGTGGATGGCGCTGGCGGCCGCTTGCTGCATGCTGGCCATGACCTGCTGGCTGCCGCTGTTACGCTTGCCGGGCTTGCCGGATCGCCGCCGCCTGCTGGAGCTGCTGGTGATCCTGCTGGTGATGCTGGCAGTGTGGGCGTCAATGGTGAGTAATACCCACAACCTGCCTTTTCCCCGCCCGGTGTTGTTCTTCCCGCTGATGATCTGGGCGGCTTTCCGTGGCCGTCTGCTGGGGGCCTGCCTGTCCGGCTCGCTGCTGTGCCTGCTATTGTCGCTGCCAGGCTTTTTCCCCAGCCTGTACCTGTACGCTGGCAGTACCGAGCTGATGACGGAAACGGCCTTGTGCCTGACCTTCATCGTGGCATCTCTGCTGGTGGCCACGCTCAGCGATATTCACCGGCGCAAGGACGACGAGCTGAACGAATTCCGCTCACGGGTGGAGTCGCTGGTCAACAACAGTCCCAATATGATGTCGCTCAAGGGGCTGGATGGTCGTTTTCTGCTGGCCAACCGTGCTTACAGCCGCATGCTGGGGGTGACCGAATACGCCATGGTAGGGCGTTCGCTGGCGGATTATTTTGTACCGGAAGATGCCCGGCGCATCCAGCAGCAGGACGAGGTGGTACTCAATTGCCTGGAACCGCGTCAGTTCGAGGAAAGCTTCAGCGTCGGTGATGCCACCTTCACCATGCTGGTGACCAAGTTTCCCTTGTTCGACAGCCAGGGTCGGCCCGCCGGTGTGGGCAGCGTGGATACCGATATCACCCGTACGCGGGAAGAGCAGAAAGCCAAGAAAGAAGCCGAGGAAAAGTACTGGGCGCTGGTGGAGCAAACCCTGGTGGGTATTTATATCCTGCAGGACGAGCGGCTGGTGTATGTCAACCCCAAGCTGGCCGATATTGTTGGCTACCAGCCCGAAGACATGCAGGACATGCCGCTGGAAAGCCTGCTGCCGCCCAGCGAAGCCAGCCGCATCCGGCTGCAGATCAAGCGCCGCCTGCGCGACAATATCCAGGTAATGCACTACACCACGCGCGCCATCAGCCGTGACGGGCGGCTGGTCGATCTGGAAGTCCACAGCCGGCTGGTGGAGTATGACGGCAAGCCCGCGCTGATCGGTGTGGTGGTGGATATCTCCGACCGCATCGCTGCCGATACCAACCTGAAGCTGGCGGCCAAAGTGTTTGAAAATTCAGCTGAAGGCATCCTGATTCTCGACGCCGATACCCGCATCATCGCGGTCAACCACGCTTTTACCCGCATCACCGGTTACGAAGAGGCCGAAGCGCTGGGCAAGCTGTCGCGCATTTTTGCCGACAGTGACGATAGCGTCAGCCAGCAAATGCAGCAGGCGCTGGCCCAGCATGGCCAGTGGCAGGGCGAAATGCGCGACCGGCGCAAGAACGGAGACTGGTATCCGGCCGAACTGTCCATCTCGTTGGTGCGTGACGACGGTGGCTTCCACAGCAACTACGTGGCGGTGTTTTCCGACATCACCGTGCGCAAGCAGGCCGAAGAGCGGCTGCAGTTTCTGGCCAATCACGACCCGCTCACCCGGCTGCCCAATCGCAGCAGCCTGATCAGCCGGCTGGAACAGTCCATTGTCGACATGAGCGGCGAACCGACGCCCTTGGCGGTGATGTTCATCGACCTGGACCGCTTCAAGCTGATCAACGACTCCTTCGGCCATCAGTCCGGTGATGAACTGCTGCGCGAAATTGCCATTCGCCTGTCCAACTCGGTGGGCGAGCGTGGCCTGCTGGCACGCCAAGGCGGCGACGAATTCACCCTGCTGCTGACCGAATTTGCCGACCAGGCCGAGCTGGCCGGGCTGGCCGAGGACATCCTCACCGTGCTGGGACGTGGCCTGCGGCTGGAAGAACACGAAGTGTTTGTCACCGGCAGCATCGGCATCAGCGTATTCCCCAATGACGGCACCGATGCGCGCAGCCTGCTGAAAAACGCCGATGTCGCCATGTACCGTGCCAAGGACGCCGGCAAGAACACCTACCAGTTCTTTGATGCCGAGATGAACACCCAGACCTTCGAACGCCTGTTGCTGGAAAACGGCATGCGCCAGGCGCTGGAGCGGGGTGAATTCGAACTGCACTACCAGCCGCAGCTCAATGCTGCCAGCCGCGACATGTCCGGGGTAGAAGTGCTGATCCGCTGGCGTCACCCGCAACTGGGGCTGATTCCGCCGCTGCGCTTCATTCCGCTGGCCGAGGAAACCGGCCTGATCAAGCCCATTGGCGACTGGGTGCTGCAGGAAGCCTGCCGCCAGATCAAGGCCTGGGACGATGCCGGGCTGTTTGTACCGCGCGTGGCCGTCAACCTGTCGGCGCGCCAGTTTGAACAGACCACGCTGGTGGACAATGTGGCCCGTGCCTTGCAAACCACCGGGCTGGATGCCTGCCGGCTGGAGCTGGAAATCACCGAAAGCATGATCATGCAGAACCCGGTGGAAGCCGTGCACCAGCTTGCCGAACTGAAAGCACTGGGGGTGTGGCTGTCAATTGACGACTTTGGTACCGGTTATTCCTCGCTGTCACACCTCAAGCGTTTCCCGCTGGATACGCTGAAGATCGACCGCTCCTTTGTCGACGGCCTGCCGGGCGATGAAGACAATGCCGCCATTGCCGAAGCCATCCTGGCCATGGCCAAGAAGCTCAAGTTCAAGGTGGTGGCCGAAGGTGTGGAAAATGCGGCTCAGGCAGATTTTCTGGAACTCAAGGGCTGCACCCTGCTGCAGGGCTACCACTTTGGCAAACCGGTGCCGGCGGTGGAGTTTCCGCAACTGGCGGAGCGTTTGGCCAAGTCGGCCCGGCTGGCAGTCCTGGCGGACTGGCAGGGCGGGATGTAGGCTGCGGGCGCTGCAGTTTGGCAGCAAGGCCCTGGCTTTGCGGCTACAATAGCGCCCATTCCCGTTTACAAGGCTTCAAGCGCATGAGCAACAAGCGACTCATTCACGGCTTTCATGCCATCAACGCCCGCTTGTGGCAGAACCCGAAAAGCCTGATCGAAATCTGGCTGGCCGGAGGCCGGCAGGACGAGCGCGCCAAGGCCGTGCTGGACAAGGCCGCTGAAGAAAACATCAAGCTGCACATTGTCGACAAGGCCAGGCTGGACAGCATGAGCGGCAACGCCCGCCATCAAGGCGTGGTGGCGATGATTGACGCCAGCCGCAACCATGTCGATCTGGACGACGTGCTGGAAAACCTCAGCGAACCACCGCTGCTGCTGATTCTGGATGGCGTCACCGACCCGCATAACCTGGGTGCCTGCCTGCGCGTGGCCGATGCCATGGGCGCGCATGCGGTGCTGGCACCCAAGGACCGCTCCGCCGGGCTGAACGCCACTGTGTCCAAGGTGGCCTGCGGCGCTGCCGAAGTGATTCCCTACATTACCGTCACCAATCTGGCCCGCACGCTGCGCGATCTGAAAGACGCCGGGGTGTGGATTGCCGGCACCACCATGGAAGCCGATACCGACCTGTTCCATGTGGATGCCGCCGGCCCGCTGGCCTGGGTGATGGGTTCGGAAGGCGAGGGCATGCGCCGCCTGACGCGCGAACACTGCGATGTGCTGGTGTCCATCCCCATGTTCGGTACTGTGGAAAGCCTCAATGTGTCGGTGTCTTCCGGCATGGTGCTGGCGGAAAGCCGCCGTCAGCGCGTATTGAAAGCGCAGGCTGGCTGAGGCTTCTGCACCACATTCATCCTGCAAACCCCATGCCGCGGCATGGGGTTTTTTGATGGCGGCCAGCTTTTTGTGCTGAGTCTGCTCCGTTGCGGAACCCGGGTGCGTATACTGCACTCTATGGTGCTTATACCCTTGGGGGGTATGGCGTGGCGATCCTGAATGCAGCCAGGCAGGATCAAGCGCATTTCATTTGCTGACGGAGTCACTACATGGACAGAAGACATTTCCTGCACTGGAGCAGCGCGCTGGCGCTGACGCCGCTGCTGCTGCGCAAGAGCTGGGCAGAAGGCATGGCCGACATGCCGGGCATGGATCACGCCGGGATGGGGCATGGCGCTGCCACCGATGCAGCCCTGCCGGCGGCAGAGGGTCTCGGCCTGCCGCGTGGCCTGCCTTTACCGGCCCTGTCCATGCTGGCCAATCAGGGGGCGGCCGGCCAATTCCTTGGCCAGCTGCGTGCCGCACCGGTCAGCCTGCCGCTGTTGCCGGGCAAGCCGGCCACCGCCTTCTGGGCCTATAACGGCCAGATTCCCGGCCCGGCCATCGTGGCCTGGGAGGGCGATGAGGTCAGCCTGCAGTTTACCAACCAGTTGGCGCAGCCCAGCACCATTCACTGGCACGGCATGCCGGTGCCGGCGGAGCAGGACGGCAATCCGCACGCGCCGGTGCTGCCGGACCAGACCCGCAATTACCACTTCAAGTTGCCAGCTGGTAGTGCCGCCAGCTACTGGTATCACCCGCATCCGCATGGCCATACCGCACAGCAGGCTTATATGGGGCTGGCCGGGGTATTCGTGGTGAAAAGCCGCAACGACCCGCTGGCCCATCTGCCGGAGCAGTGGCTGGTGCTGTCCGATCTGAAGCTGGATGTCCATGGCCAGATTGCGGATAGCAGTGCTGCCGACCGGCATGATGGCCGCGAAGGCCAGTTCGTGCTGGTGAATGGCGGCTGGCAACCGGTGATTACCCTGGCCGAGGGAGAACGGCAGCGCTGGCGCATCTGGAATGCCAGCAGCGCCCGCATCCTCAAGCTGGCCTTGCCCGCGCACGAAGTACAACTGGTGGGGACGGATGGCGGGCTGATTGGCGCGCCGCGTCGCATTGATACGCTGCTGCTGTCGCCAGGCGAGCGGGCGGAGATCGTCATCACCGGGCGCTTCACGCATGGCCAGCCATCAGCCCTGCAGGCGCTGCCCTACAACCGTGGCAAGGCCATGGGGCCGGAACAGAGCGAAATCCTCACCCTGGCGACGATCAGCCGCAACGGCAGCAAGGACACTGCCGAGCTGCCGACAACGCTGCGCCCGATTGCGCCGCTGGAGGCGCCTGCCGTCAAGCGGGTGGTGCAGTTCAGCGAGAACATGGCTGATCCGGCGGCGATGTTCCTGATCAACGGCAAGAAGTTCGACATGAATCGGGTGGATTTCACCGGCAAGGTCGGCCAGATCGAAGAATGGGATATCGTCAGCCAGGCGCACATGGACCACCCCTTCCATATCCATGGCACCCAGTTCCAGGTGATAGCCCGCACCGATGATGGCGTGTGGCAGCCAGAACCCTTCCTGGCCTGGCGCGATGTGGTAAATATTCCGGCGGGTGAGACGGTGCGTTTGCGCTTTGTGCAGGCCATGCCCGGCCTGCGCATGTTCCACTGCCATATCCTGGAGCACGAAGACGCCGGCATGATGGCCATGCTGGAGGTCAGCGCCTGAGCGGCAGGCTGCGCAAGCCCGGTGCTGCCGGTGTTACACTGGCAGCCCTGATTTCAATCCAGAACGCGGAGTCCGCATGAGCCTTGCCCCAAAAAACGACGCCTGCTGCCACCCGCAGCCGGAAGCCAGTGGCAAGAGCGTGACCCAGCCCAACAAGGCAGCGCTGCTCAAGCGTCTGGCTCGTATCGAGGGGCAGGTACGTGGCATCAGCGGCATGGTGGAATCAGACCGTTACTGCGTGGATGTGCTCACCCAGGTGGCGGCAGTGAAGTCAGCCCTGGATGCAGTTGCCATGCAGTTGCTGGAAAACCACATGAAGGGCTGTGTCAGCCGTGCCCTGCAGGAAGGCGACGCCACCGGCATGGTGACCGAGCTGATTGATGTGGTGAAAAAGGTGCGTTAAACAACATTGACCGGAAATTTCATGGCGGTCAGCCATGTCCGCGCTTGCCTGTGGAATACTCTGGCTTCCCACCCGGTAAGAGAAGCATTGCCATGAAAACCCTTTTGCCTGCGCTGGCAGGCTTGTTGCTGTCATCGCTGCTGCAGGCCGATCCGCTACCGTTCGAACAATTCATGCACCTGCACCGCGACATGCCCGCCAGCGAGCTGCAGCAGCTTGCCGGCAAGCCCGATTATGTGCGCAACGACCCAGCCGCTAGTGGCGACACGCAGCTGTACTGGCTGGGCGACATCGATCTGCCCTATACCACGGTAATCACCCTGCATCAGGGCCTGATCAGCGAAATTCACCGCGACAAACGCATGTAGCTGTTGTTTTTGATCGGGCAGATGGCACATTACCCGGCTTGCATGGCCGATTTAGTTTGCCCAGCCCAGATTAAGTGCGTAGAATGCTGCGGTTTCACTACCTTGCTTTTTGCAACCGCATGGCAAAAAGCTAAATAGCCATAAGGAGTTAACATGCGTCATTACGAAATCGTGTTCATCGTCCATCCGGACCAGAGCGAACAGGTTCCGGCCATGATCGAGCGCTACAAGGGCATGGTTCTGGCCGCTGAAGGCAAGATCCACCGTCTGGAAGACTGGGGCCGTCGTCAACTGGCTTACCCGATCCAGAAGCTGCACAAAGCCCACTACGTTCTGATGAACGTTGAGTGCCAGTCCGAAACCCTGGCCGAGATCGAGCACGCCTTCAAGTTCAACGACGCTGTTCTGCGTCACCTCACCATCAAGCTGGATCGCGCCATTACCGAAGCGTCCCCGATGATGAAGGACGAAAAGGCTAAGAATCTGCTGGATTCCCAGCAGCCGGCAGCCGAGGCCGAAGCTGCTGCCTGATAGGCAGGAGTGAAGGACTTGCAGAACCGTCTGGTATTGACCGCGACGGTCGAACGCGAAGAAGACCTGCGTTACACCCCTGCCGGTATTCCGGTAGTGCAAATGTGGGTCCGGCATCAGTCAAGACAGACTGCCGGCGGGTTCGAACGCGATGTGGCCTGTGAAATCCAGGCCGTGCTGATTGGAGAAGACGCCCGGAAACATGCCGGGAAACTGGCGGGAAACACGGTGACACTCACCGGCTTTCTGTCCCAGCGCAGTCTGAAGAATCCGCGGTTGGTACTCAATATCGAATATGTTGAATTTGTAAAAGGTTAGTCAAAATGGCTCGTCAACTCTTCAAGCGCAAGAAGTTCTGCCGCTTTACGGCAGAAGGCATCAAGGAAATCGACTACAAATCCGTTGATCTCCTGAAAGACTTCATCGCCGAAAACGGCAAAATCATCCCGGCTCGCATTACCGGTACCAAGGCTCGCTACCAGCGTCAGCTGACCACTGCTATCAAGCGTGCTCGCTTCCTGGCTTTCCTGCCTTACACCGATCAACACTAAGCCGGGAAAGGACTTAAGATGCAAATCATTCTGCTCGAAAAAGTTGCCAACCTGGGTCAACTGGGTGACGTGGTAAAGGTTAAGAACGGCTACGCCCGTAACTTCCTGATCCCGCAAGGCAAAGCCAAGCGCGCTACCGAAGTCAACCTGAAAGAGTTCGAAGCTCGTCGCGCCGAACTGGAAGCCAAGCAAGCTGAAATCCTGGCCGATGCCAAGGTTCGTGCTGAAAAGCTGGTTGACGCTGTTATCACCATCGCTCAAAAAGCTGGTGTTGATGGCCGTCTGTTCGGTTCCGTGACCAATGTGGACGTGGCTGAAGCCGTGACCGCATTCGGCGTGGAAATCAAGCGTTTCGAAGTTCGCCTGCCGAACGGCCCGTTCAAGGCCATCGGTGAGTACGACATCGAAATCGCTCTGCACCACGACGTAGTATCCCCGATCAAAGTGGTTGTGGTTGCTCAAGCCTGATTCCCTTATCCGGAATTATGCTGCAAGAAAAAAGCCCGCTTCATGCGGGCTTTTTTCATGTCTTGCTCTCCCTGCACCGTACTTCGCCGCGTTGCCCTGCATTCTCCTGCCTGATTCCTGCCGCAGACTTTACCGGCAAGGCTCAACTCCTTTCATGCTGCTGTTTCAGTTCTTTCCCATCAATCTATCCGGCTAATTCAAATAAGCTCCCTGCTGATCTTTCCAACAGCTCCGCCCTGTACTGAAGGCCGCCCCTGTCGTGAGTGGCTGCCTTGTACCGGTAGGCAGCTGTCTTGACACAAGGAGTCATACCGCATGTCCTCCGCTGCATCCCGCTGTAGTGTTTTCAGTAGCTGGCTTGCCGAGGCGCTGGCCGCAGAGGGGCCGGTTGCCCCCGAGTCGCTGCGGCAGGATATTCGTGCCGATGTCTGCATTGTGGGCGGCGGGTTTACCGGTTTGTGGAGTGCCATCGAAATCAAGCAGGCCAACCCCGATACCGAGGTCGTCATCGCCGAGGCCAGACTGTGCGGCAGCGGTGCCAGCGGCCGCAATGGCGGCTTTGTACTCAGCCTGTGGGCCAAGTATCAGTCGCTGGCCAAAATGTGCGGCCAAGCCGAAGCCCTGCGCCTGTGCGAGCAGTCGTCGCAGGCCATTGTCGATTTGCAGGCCTTCTGCCAGCAACATGACATCGATGCCCAGTTGCGGCTGGATGGCTGGTTGTGGGCAGCCACAAACACTGCCCAGCTCGGTAGCTGGGAAAGTACCGTCAGCCAACTGGAACGGTTGGGCCAATCCCCCTTTCAGCGGCTGGCTCCAGGAACGGCGGCGCAGCTGAGTGGTTCCAGTCTGCATCTGGACGGGGTGTTCGAGCCGGTATCGGCCTCCATTCAGCCAGCCATGCTGGCGCGCGGTCTGTTGCGCCATGCCCGTCGGCTCGGGGTCAAGGTATACGAGTCTTCACCAATGGAACGGCTGGACGGTGGTGTACCGGCGCGGGTGCAATGTACCCATGGCAGTGTGCGTGCCGACAAGGTAATTCTGGCGATGAATGCCTGGGCCGCGCAGTTTGCCGACATCCGCAAGGCTTTTGTCGTGGTGTCCAGTGATGTGGTGATGACACGGCCCTTGCCTGGCTTGCTGGAGAAAATTGGCTGGAGCAGTGGCATGACCATTTCCGATAGCCGCATGCTGGTGCACTACTACCGCACCACGCCGGATGGCCGCATTGTGTTCGGCAAGGGTGGTGGTAGTGAGCAACTGGTGTACGGTGCCAGGCTGGCCGACAAGCTGGATGGCGCATCCGGCATCGCCGCCACGGTAGCGGCTCATCTGCGCCGCGCCTATCCGGGCGTGCAGTCAGCGGACATCGTCAGCAACTGGACCGGGCCGATTGATCGTACCCGTAACGGCCTGCCGCATTTTGGTGCCTTGCCCGGTCAGGCCAATGTTTTCTATGCCATCGGTTATTCCGGCAATGGTGTCGGCCCCTCCATGCTGGGGGGCAAGATTCTGGCCGCGCTGGCGTTACGGCTGGACAACGAATGGTCGCGATGTGGTCTGGTTCATGGCCTGCAGCGCGATTTCCCGCCCGAACCCTTGCGCTATCTCGGTGGCCGTCTGGTCCGTCATGCGGTGGGGCAGGTAGACCTGGCTGCAGATGAAAACCGTCAGCCGTCCTGGCTGATGCAGCAGTTGTGCAAGCTGGCCCCTTCCGGACTGTCGCCAACCAAGACTGCAGCCCCTCATTCCCGCTAGATCCCATCTGGAGAATTGCATGTCCTGCTCATCCGATCTGGAACAGATCCGCCAGGCACTGACCGCCTATTACGAGGCCCTGTATTACGGTCGACCGGAAAAACTGGCAGAGGCTTTTCGCCCCGACGCCGTGCTGCTGGGTGATGTCGAAGGGGCCGAGTCTCGGCTGGATCAGGCGCAATACCGTAGCCTGCTGCAAAGCCGGCCCTCGCCGCATGCTCAGGGTGCACCCTACGGATTGCAGATAGGTGAGATCCGTCTCTGTGGCAATGCCGCCATGGCCGAATTGCAAACGCCATTGGCCGGGCGGGTATTTACCGATTACGTCTCGCTGTGCAAGCGCCAGGGCCGTTGGCGTATTGCGTTCAAGCTGTATTCCCATCCGTAGTGAAACCTGTCGCCAGCCGCGTCAGCGTGGTCACCACGCTGACCGGCTGAATCTTGCACTTCCACGGAGCTACCATGCATTCAAGTGAACTGGCGGCAGAGCCGTCCCATGCAGACTCTGGCCTTCTGGTTCAGCCCATCGGCAGGCTGGAAACCATAGGCATCATTTTCGGTACCAATATCGGGGCAGGGGTGCTGGGCATGGCCTTTGCCGCGCGCAAGACCGGTTATGTCCCGTTGTTGTTGTGTCTGGCGATTACCTGTGTACTGTGTACCATTACCATGCTCTACCTGACTGAAGTGGCGCTACGTACCCGTGGCAACCATCAGCTCAGCGGTCTGGCGCGCCGTTATCTGGGCGGGTTGGGGGGCTGGCTGTTGTTTCTGGCTGTGGCGGCCAACAGCTTCGGGGCGCTGACTGCCTATATGGCAGGCAGCGGCAGCATCTTGCTGGATTTGCTGGGTGGATATGGCATGAGCAAGGAGCTGGGCAGCATCCTGTTCATTGTGCCGTCGGTGGCCGTGCTGTATCTGGGCTTGAAGGTGCTGGGCGCGGGCAACAAGCTGATCAGCATCAGCATGATTGTCATCATCCTGGCGCTGATTCTGGCATCCATCGTCAGTCAGGATGCGCGGCTGAGCAATCTGTGGCTGAGTCACTGGCAGTACGTGGTGCCGGTGTTCAACCTGGCGGTATTTGTGTTCGGTGCCCAGTTTCTGGTGCCGGAGCTGGTACGCGGCAATCTGACTGCGCCGCGCAAGCTGCCGGGTCTCATCATGGCCGGCATGGCCTTGACCTTTGTCTTTGTCGCGCTGATTCCGGCTTCGGTGATCGCCCTGGTGGGCAGCGACAACCTGACCCAGGTGGCCACGCTAAGCTGGGGCAGGGCGCTGGGGCAATGGGCCTATTATACCGCCAATATCTTCGCCTTACTGGCCATGCTGACTTCCTACTGGGGGCTGGGTGGCTGCCTGTTCACCAATATCTTCGACCACTTCCGCCTGGGTAGCGAAACCCAGAAGTCAAAACGGCTGCTGGTACTGGTGGTGGTGGCACTGCCGCCCTTCCTGCTGGCGTACTCGGGCATTGCCAGCTTCGTCAATGCGCTGTACTTCGCCGGCACATTTGGTGGCGTGCTGATGGGCATTATTCCGGTTTTGCTGCTGAATGCGGCACGACGCCGGGGCGATGTGAGCAGTGAGTTTGTCTGTGGCTGGTATGCCCACCGCAGTGTGCAGTGGCTGATCATGACCACTTTTTTTCTCAGCGGGGTGTATGCGGTGGTATCGCTGTTTGGTGTGCTGCCGGAGAGCTGGTAAGGCTGGTGGCGATAGCCGGCCAAGTGCAGGGCAGGCTGTCGCGCTGGGTGCAGTTTAGTTGTCCTGCAACACGATGCGGGCGCGCAGGCCGGGTGCGCCGTCTTCGGCAATGGCCAGCAGGCGGTCGATATTCGGATGTTTGCCCGGATGCAGGCGGGCATCGGCAGTATGTTCTGCGTACAGTTGCAAGCCTTCCTGGGCTGCTGCGCGGTTGATATGGCTGTGTTTCTTGATGAGGGCATGGTAAACCCGTACCGAACCGGCGGTGCCTGGTTTGTTTTCCAGACGGGTGAGGGTTTCGCCAGCGGCATCCAGCAGTACGATGGCGGCAATGCCATCGGTGGCGGGCAAGGTTTCCAGAATATCCTTGAAAGTGGTCGTCATGCGGTGGGTTTCCTGCTTGAGGCAAGGTGTTGTCGGAATCAGTGACTGATGCTAGCACAAGAGCAGGCTGTCTCGGAGGCTGAGGCTGACTGCGCCATTCTGGTCTGGCTGCGCCCCAAAATGGTGCATTTTCGCTGTGCACATGGGAAGCTCGCTGGCTTGCTGGCTCAGTAAATATTCATATTTTCATTGTTATCAATGAATTGTGTTTTCTGGCACGACAATTGCTATATGTCATGCAGTAGCTGGCGACGGGTGATTGCTCCCTCCTCCTTGCAATCACCGTCCTGCGCCAGTCTGCAAAGGAGAAAACAGAGCGGCATAGCCGCCACCGGAACAGAGTTGGCCAAAGCAAATGCTTTGGCCAACTTTTTCCATTCTGATAGTGATGTTCCCGCATGGTGATCAAGTGGATGGTGCAAACCACGGCGTAATCCGCCGGGACAAGATACTCAGAATATGACGACTGTCTTGAGTGTCACCACCCAGGCATCTGGGGTTTCCTTGAGTCCCGCAGGTTTTCTCCAGTACTGGATACCCGGTTGCAGTTGCAGCCAGGGCCGCAGCTGGGCGCGATAGAAAAATTCACTGTTCATCGCATAGCCGGGGAGTGGTCCATAACTGGCATCGGCATAGTCGCTGATACCGCTCTGGGTATTCAGATACTGCTGCTGTCGCTGGTAGTTGCTGCTGTAGTGCATCCAGGCCGTGCCAATGCCCATCATGTCCTGCGGTCGGCTGTCCAGCAGCCCACGGTAACGTAATGAGGCGGAGGTAACCAGCGGGATGGGATTGCTTCTTTTGTCACCCAGGCCGAGGCTCCAGGAAAAACTCAGCCCGCGTTGTTTATCACCATGATGACGGGTCAGTTGCTGATTTAATCCGGCATACCAATAGCCGGTGTGGCGATACTGCTCGGGCTGTGTCGCATTGCCTTGGAAGAGGGCGTTTTGCCTGGCATTGGTGTAGAGCCATCCCAGGTTGTAGATGCCGGGCAAGCCGTTTACCGAGGCGGTTTTCCATTCCAGTTCCAGCGGGAACAAAACGCCCTTGCTGCCTTGGGTGCTGACACTCCAGGCATGGCTGCGGGAAGTCGCCTCAGGGTTTTGTTCCAGTAGCCCGGTTTTCACTGTCCATTCCGGGGTGATCTTGTATTGGAAAGTACTGCCCCAGTAATGTGAATTCCAGTTATACCAAGTCCGGGCAGCGGCAGCTTTACCACCACACAGGTTGAGCAATTGGAAATCACAGGGAATGGATTGGTCGAAATCCTGCACCTTGTTCATCAGTCCCAGCCGCCATTGCAAACGCTGATCCAGAAAGCTGCGACTGAACGTCAGCCAGCCCAGACGTGTGATGGATTGTCCGCCCCAGCTCTCCTGTGCAAGGTCGCCGCCGGTGACACGATTATCCTGTAGACGCATTGCGGTCAGATTATTGTCGTGATTGCGATTGACAATGTTTCCTTCTATTTTGGCGTCCGGTATACCGGTTGCATCGGACAAGTCTTGGGTGAACATGAACCAGAACTGGTCGATGTAGGCGGTGTGACGGTCGGGATTGTATCCCCCCTCTATATTGCGGGCGAGTTGGCTTAACCAGGCAGTGCTAAAGGTGAAGCCATGGTTTGCCAGTGTTGAGCGCAAGCCGTGCATATCGCCCAGTACACCGTTGTCCGTGTTTTCCATGCCCAGCACATAGCCATCCCAGCTTTCTGCCGGTGTTGCATGTGACAAGGCAGGCAAGGCACAGCATGCCAGCAGGCTAAGCAGGATTGCTGGTGTCGGCCATGGACTAGGTTTGTGTTCCTGCATCAAAAGCGCAGTTGCTGTCGTCATTGGGAGGACTCCTTTGACGTGGGTGGCGCAATGCTGTCTGCCGGCAACGATATGTCGGCTGGAAGCTGTCCCGTCTTTAGATAGCGCAAATCATTGATGTCCAGCAATTGATATTGGCCGTTGTGCAAACGCAGGCGGGTGATGCTGGCATTTTCCAGCTTTGTCGTTGCCACGGTCTGGCCGGGTAGCAGCAGGTCGAGCAGGGCATTGATGCTAAGTCCGTGCGATACCAGCAGTACTTTGCCACCGCCCTGTTGGCGAGTTTGGCTGATCAGCTGTTCCATGCCGCTGCGCAGGCGTTGCTGGATGGCTGCATAGTTTTCTGCGGGCCAGGTATCGGCACGAGCTTGTTGCCGCGCTTGGTCCAGTATGGCAACGGTATCGGCAAAGTCCTTGGGGGTGACCTTGGTCAGCCATTGCGCCAGGCTCATCTTGTGTTGGTCGGCGATGTCCTGCCACAGTGTTTGGTTGGCTAGGGTTTCATAGCTGCCGAAATTGAATTCTCTGAAGCGCCAGTCGGTGCGTACTGGCAACTGGGCTTGGCCATTGTGTGCCAATAGCAGGCGGGCTGTTTGCAGGGCCCGGCCACTGTCGCTACTGTAAGCCGCATTGAAAAGAATGCCTTGCTTGGCCAGGCCACGGCCCAGGCTGATGGCCTGGCGTTGACCTTGCGGTGTCAGGACGGCATCGCTCCAGCCTTGTACCCGATCGCTGGCATTCAGCATGGTTCTTCCGTGGCGTGCAATATAGATTTCAATATCGGCGGTGGTGTCAGCAGACATGGCATCAGTGACAAAAAAAAAGGCAAGCAGGCTTAAGCGGGCAGGGAGGCGGCGCATGGTGGCTCCTGTTCTGAAGTGGGTTGCTGGATGGCACTCACAGTAGCGGCAGCAAGTAGTCGATCTGGAAACCGCTGCCGATTTTAGGTTTGTTGATCTGCTGGCCGCTGGCTACATCTGCCTGTCCATTGCGCGTGCGTTTCCAGCTCTGGCCGTAATCAACCATCAGGAGCAGTCTCAGGTTCTTCAACTGCGGCGGTTTGTGCTCGATGAAACCGAGCACGTCCCAGTGCCGCAACGGAATCTGCTGATAACGCATGCCCCTGCCGTGATAGGCGGCCATGCCAATACGGGTGGAGGCATGTGGGCGATAGCTGAGGCCGGCGAACAGCATGGTTTCACGATCATGCATGTAATCGAAAATGCCGTTGTATGCCGGGCTGGCAAAGCGGCCGACTGCGTTACGGGCCAGATTGAAATAAAAGAAGCCCAGATCGGACGGGTTTTGCGGCTTGGCCCAGGTATGGCTGCCGCCCCCGGTTAGGGTGAATGGCCCCAGTTCGCGGCTTGCTTTGAATCCAAAATGATATGCGTCGCGGCTGAAGTCCCGTCTTTCCCACCAGCTCAGGCCGCGATTGTGATAGAGAAAGCCTTCCAGACGTAGTCCGGATGGCTGGGCCTGCCAGGAGGTTTCCAGCCCCTGGCGGAACAGATAGCGGTCAGCTTCACCGGCAAAATACAATAGAGAGTTGTTTTTTGCGCTTTCCCATTTCACTTGGCCGCTGACAATATGGTTTAGTTGGTGACGACCATCCCGGCTGTAAAACCGCCGTTTCTCAGGCTCGTGCCGGTCTGAGGTGCGATCCACCACGGCTAGCAGCCCACTCCACTGTCCGGCTTCACCATCCAGGCGCAGGCCTTGGTAGCTCTTTTGCGCGGCACGGCTGTCGCGTGCATGAATCACGCCAACGTTATACATATGCTGCCAGCCAACTTGCGCACTGAGGCCGTGCTGTTGGTAGCGCAGATAGGCTTGGCCAAGTTTGCTGAAGCTGCCCAGGTCTCGCGGCAGCATATTGTCGGTGTAGCCATTTTCTGTACGGGTGCGCAGATTAATGACTGATTCATAGGACATGCCCAAGCCGAGTCGGTCCTGCCAGTAGCCACTCCGATAATCCAGGCTGAGCCCTTGCACCCAGGTGCTGTAATGATGTGGCAGGAGATCCGGGTCCCATTCACTGGCATTGCCGCTGCGGTAGAGATTGCGCAGCGACAGATCCAGCCGGCTTCCGCCCAGCAGTCCAGTGTTTTCTGTGATCAAGGCTTGGGTGGGCTCTGCCAATGCTGGTGGTCCGTTGCACAGTGTCAGCAGCATGGTCAGGGCGAGAGGGCCTGCCGGCTTATATTGCCATGGCGTTTTCATGGGCGGGACTCCCCGGCTTGCAGGCTGGCGCCCTGGCTGGCAATCACATCGCGATACCAGAAGAAGCTTTTCTTGCGCAGGCGCTTAAGGCTGCCCTGGCCATCATCATCCCGATCAACATAAATAAAGCCATAACGCTTGGACATTTGTGCCTTTGAGGCGCTGACCAGGTCAATGGGCCCCCAGCTGGTATAGCCCATCACGTCCACACCATCTTGCAGGGCTTCCGCCACCTGCAGCAGGTGATCATTCAGATAGCGGATCCGGTAATCATCCTGAATGGACCCATCCTCGGCCACCACATCACGTGCGCCAAGGCCGTTTTCCACAATGAATAGCGGTTTGCGGTAGCGGTCGTATAACAGGTTCAGCAGATAGCGCAGGCCTTGCGGATCAATCTGCCAGCCCCATTCCGAACTGGGCAAATGCGGATTGGGAACAGTATCCAGAATATTGCTGCGCAAGCGCTGCTGTAGCGCCGGGTCTGCGGTGGCGCAGCCAGACATGTAATAGCTGAAGCTGATGAAATCCACCGTATGTTGCAGATCCGTCAGGTCTTGCTGGCTGATCTCCAGCTGAATCTGTTGCTCACGGAAAAACCGCTCCATATACGCCGGATAACTGCCATGTGCCTGGACATCGCCAAAAAAAAGCCATTGCCGGTTTTGTCGCAGTGTTTCCAGCATGTCGTCCGGATGGCAGCTAAGCGGATAAACAATGCCGCCCAGCAGCATATTGCCGATTTGCGCATCTGGCAGCATGGCATGGCAATCACGCACGGCGCGGGCGCTGGCAACCAGTTGATGATGAATGGCCTGATAAATGGCTTGCGCAGAGCTGTCTGCCGCCATGCCCACCCCGGTAAACGGCGCATGCAGCGACATATTGATTTCGTTGAAGGTCAGCCAGTATTTCACCCGATGGCCAAAGTGCTTGAACACGGTGTTGGCATAGTGGCCAAAAAAGGTAATCAGGCGGCGATCCTGCCAGCCACCATAACGCTGTACCAGCCCCAGCGGCATTTCATAGTGGGACAGCGTGATAACCGGCTCGATGCCGTGGCTGGCCATTGCATCAAACAGGGCGTCATAGAAAGCCAAGCCTGCTTCATTGGCTTCTGTTTCATCCCCTTCAGGAAAAATCCGGCTCCAGGCAATCGAGGTGCGCAGGCAGCGAAAGCCCATTTCCGCCATCAGGGCGAGGTCTTCCGGGTAGCGGTGGTAAAAGTCGATGGCAACATCCTTGATATTGAAGTCACCTTCCTCACGCTGGCTGATGGGGCCAAAAATGCCCTGGGGCTGCACATCCGAGGTGGACAAGCCCTTGCCACCCTCCCGGTAGGCACCTTCAACCTGATTGGCGGCAATAGCACCACCCCATAGGAAATGCTCGGGAAAACGTTGCATGTTGTACTCCTTAAGCTTGGGTTGGGAGATGGTCGGTGTGAAGCAGAAACAATGGGTCGCCGGTTTGAACCTGGCCGGCTTGCAGTAGCTGGATGCTGGCCTTGTCCGCACCTTGGCACAGGGTAAGCAGCACGGTGGGGTCATACCCGGCCGCCTGAATGGCTTCTCGATCAATGTGCATCAGTAGCTGGCCTGCTGTGACGCGCTGCCCCGGCGCAATCTGTGGATGAAAATGCTGTCCCTGCAAATGGATGGTATTGATGCCGACATGAATCAGTATTTCCACGCCATGCTCGGTGTGCAGGGTGAGTGCATGCCCGGAAGGTTGCACACCGCTGATGCTGCCGGCACAAGGTGCGTGCAGGCTGTTCGTGGTGGGATGGATGGCAATCCCAGCGCCCAGCGCACCGGATGCGAAGGCTGTATCGTGAATGCTGGAGAGCTGGCGGATATTGCCGCTAATGGGCGAGAGAATAGTGTGCTGTTCTGTTTGGACGGGATGGCGCGGACTGGTTTTTACCGTGGCAGGCAGGCCAAAGAAAAAGGTGGCCAGCAAGGCAAACAGGCAAGCAATGCCAGTCCCGATGAAGGTACCCCACACGCTGCCATCCACCCCGCTTGGCGGAATGATCTGTGCAAAGGTAAAAACGCTGACCAAGCCCATCGAGTACACCTTGCTTTGCACATAGCCAACCACCATGCCGCCTAGCGCCCCGCCGATACAGGCAAACAGGAAAGGGCGCTTGGCAGGCAGGTTGATGCCATAGATGGCCGGTTCGGTAATGCCGAATAAACCAGCCGTAGCGGCAGAGGCGGCCAGCGAGCGTTGCTTGCTGTCGCGACTACGCAGCATGACACCCAGTACCGCGCCCACTTGGCCCATGACCGCCGGCAAGAGCAGCGGCAGCATGCTGTCGTAGCCCAACACGCTGAGGTTATTGAGCATCAGCGGGATGAAGCCCCAGTGCAGGCCAAAAATGACGAATACCTGCCATAAGCTCCCCATGACGGCACCTGCCAGCACCGGGAACAAGGCATAGAGCCATTGATAGCCAGCCGCCAGTCCATGGCTGGCCTGCGTGGCCAGCGGGCCGATCAACAGAAAGGTCAAGGGAACCGTGATGACGAGGCAAAGCAATGGCGTTGCCAGATTGCGGATGGCGGCAGGGATGCGTGCTTGTACCCGTTTCTCCAGCAGGCAACTAAACCAGGCCGCGAAAATGACCGGCATCACTGAAGAGCCATAATCCAGCAAGGTGAGTGGCAAGCCAAAGAAATTCAGCGACGCACCAGTACTGCCGCTGGCAAACAGGCTGCGTATGGTCGGGTGCAGCAAGGCAGCCCCGATTGCCATGGTGATGAAGGGCGAACCGCCGAATTTCTGTCCGGCGGTATAGGCCAGGACAATAGGCAGGAAAAAGAAGAGTGCGTCACTGGCGGCATACAGCACGTGATAAGCACCGCTGTCCGCTGTCATCCAATGGCAGGCCAGCGCCAGCGCCAGCAAACCCTTCAGGATGCCGGACGCAGCCATGACGCCAAGAAATGGGGTGAAAATGCCGGAAACGACGTCAATAAAGCGGCTGAATAAGGTTTCCTTGTCGCGGGACGACACATCGACTGACTTTTCTGCCTGTTGTCGTTGTTTTTCGATAGCGGCAAAAACCTTGGCAACATCATTGCCAATGACAACCTGATATTGACCACCGCTCTCCACCACCATGAGCACTCCAGGCGTTTTCTTTAGTTCGGCCGTTTGTGCCAGATTGCTATTCTTCAGTTTGAAGCGCAAACGAGTGGCACAGTGAACCAGGCTTTCTATATTGTCCTTACCACCTATATTGCTCAGGATGGTATTGGCCAGTTCCTCCATTTTTTATTCCTTGAGTGATTAAATAAAAAAACCTGAAGCCAGCTCTCATGGTGGAGAGTGATTTCAGGTTTTGCTCGCAGGTGCGATAACAATCCAGTTGATTGGTGATGTGTTGATTCTATTGCGGAGGCTTATTTCATTTGCGCGCTCTTTTTGTGTGCTTGAAGATGGAGGTTTTTTAAATATTACAAAGCGGAATTTCTATGGTTGCTATTGTTTGCTTTGTCGGTCGTGCAGGCGGTTAATGTGCAAGCTCAGGTACATGAGTTCTGCATCTGTCAATTTTGGGTAGGCATGCTTTTCGATATGATTGCTAATTGTCTTGGCACAATTCCAAGCTTGCGGGTAGCAGTCTTCCACCATTTTTTGCAGCTCCAGGTCTACGGAAGGAAAACCCTGCTTGTTGAGTATTCGCTGAGCCAGAAATTTAAGGTGTGTCACAAGGCGATGGAAGGCCAGTGTATTTTCATCCAGTCTTATATGCATTTTTAAGCGCACAATCTGCAGCACTTCCTGCATGAGGAGACTGATCTGATTGGTTACTTGCATGTCTCCCGTCAATTGGGCATTGGCCAAGTGTAATGCAATGAACCCGGTTTCATCGACTGGTAGCTGACAGTTCAGTTCCTGCGCGATCAGTTCCAATGACGCTACGCCTATATCGTATTCGCAAGGATATAATTGTTGAATATCCCACAGCATGAGGTTGCGGATGGCTATTCCTTGACGATGGCGCTCGATGGCAAAGTGGAAATGGTCAACCAGAGTCAGATAAATGCGGTCATGCAAAAATGGAAGCTTTTTCCGCGCTTGGCAAATCACATGGTCGCTGACGGTGATGATTTCTATCGGAATACGTTGCAGCAGTTCGCTGAGTAATGCTTGCAAGCCAGGTTCTTGCAGTGAAAACGTTTTTTCAATGCAGGTTTTGTCCAGATAATCTCCAGGGCGTTTCTGAAAACCCAGTCCGCACCCCATGACAACTTGTTCCTGCTGTTGTGCATTACGGACAATGACTGCATTGTTGTTGAGTATTTTACAAATACGCATTGGTGATGCTCCAAAAACAAAAACCTGATCCACGTTTTCATTTGTGGATCAGGTTTTGCCTGCGATTGCAGTGACAAGCCTGGATGCTGCTGCGGATTTTAATTATTGCCTGGGAAAACAGACTTGGTAGACCCAATATGGCGGAAATTATGTTCGCAGGTGGTGAGGCCTGACAAGCTGCCCATTAGGCCTGCCGCATTGCCTGTTGCCAGCGTGGATCCTGGAGTTTCAGGGCTGTACCCCCATCAGGTATTTGCGGCTCATGGCCTTGAATAGTTCGCTGCCAGCCGCGCCCAGCATTTCAAACAGCACCATTTCCCGACTCACCAATACCGCGCCCGCTGCCTGCATGCGTTGCAAGCCCAGTTGCTTGTCGCTGTCGCGGCGGCTGGCTACCGCATCGGCCACCACGAACACCTGTTTGCCTTGCGCCAGCAGTTGCAGCACGGTCTGCAACACGCAGACATGGGTTTCCATGCCACAGACAATCACCTGTTTGCGCGCCAGCAGGCTGTCCGGCAGGCATTCTGCCGCCACGCAGGAAAAGTGCAGTTTTTCCACCACGCTGGCTTGCGGGGCCTGTGCCAACAAGCTGGCTTCGGTATGGCCCAGGCCGCGTGGATATTGTTCGGAAAACACAATTGGTAGACCGGTGTCGTGGGCCACACCCACCAGCCACAGGCTTGCCGCCAGCATGCTGTCAGCCTGATCCACCGCCGGTAGCAGTTTGTCCTGGATATCCACCACCAGCAGGGTGGCCTGATCGATTTGCATCAGCATGTCTGTGTCTCCCTCTCTGTTATTTACCGCGCATAAACTGTCTGGCTGACAGGGTAATCCCTTGATGGGCAGATAAGCCAGATGTGGCACTATGCCGCTTCAACATTCTTGGGACCGTTCATCTGCCATTGCAGTTCTGCAAGCAGGTGACGTGCGCAACCTGGCGTGGCAAGCCGACACAGAGCAGCTGCCCGCGCCGTGGAGAGAGTTCATGCTGCAAGGTGCTTACCGGCTGTTTCACCAAGCCATTATCGAAGTGATCGACCCCAGGCGGGTATTTAGCGACCCGCTGTCCACCCTGGCCTACGGGACGGATGCGTCCTGTTACCGGCTGGTGCCCAAACTTGTCATCCAGACACACTCCGAGGCCGAAGTGCAGGCAGTGCTGGCACAGGCTGCGGCATTGAAATTGCCGGTCACCTTCCGTGCAGCGGGTACTTCGCTGTCCGGCCAGGCGGTGAGCGATTCCATTCTGGTGGTGGCCAATCACGGCTGGAAAGACCTGCAAGTCCTGGATGAAGGACGTGCCATCCGCCTGCAGCCGGGGGTGATCGGCGCGGCGGCCAATGCGGCACTGTTGCCGTTTGGCCGCAAGATCGGACCGGATCCGGCCACCATCAACTCGGCGATGATAGGCGGCATTGTCAGCAACAACTCCAGCGGCATGTGCTGCGGTACGGCGCAAAACACCTACCAGACCATCAAGAGCCTGCGGCTGGTGCTGGCCGACGGCACGGTGCTGGATACCGCTGATGCGGCCAGCGTGGCGGCTTTCCGCCAGTCCCACGCCGGTTTGCTGGCCGGGCTGGGCGCACTGGCAGGCCGTATCCGTGCCGATGGCGAGCTGGAAGCGCGCATCCGCCGCAAGTACAAGATGAAGAACACCACCGGCTACAGCCTGAATGCGCTGGTGGATTTTGCCGATCCGCTGGACATGCTGCTGCACCTGATTGTCGGCAGCGAAGGCACGCTGGCCTTTGTGTCGGAAGCTACCTACCACACGGTGGAAGAGCTGCCCAGCAAGGCATCGGCGCTGGTGTTGTACCCCACCATCAAGGATGCCTGCGATGCCATCCAGTTGCTGGCCCAGCACAAGGACGTGGTGTCCTCGGCCGAGCTGCTGGACCGCGCCAGCCTGCGCTCGGTGGAAAACAAGGCCGGGGTGCCGGCCGAACTGAAGACGCTGGGCGACGAGGCTGCCGCCATCCTGATTGAAACCCGTGCCCGTGATGCCGTGGCACTGACTGCGCAGATCGACGCTATTTGCGGCTATATCGCAGCCATTCCCAATCTGTCCGGCATCCGCTTTACCGATGTGGCCGAGGAATACACCCGCTTGTGGAATATCCGCAAAGGCATGTTCCCCAGTGTGGGCGCGATGCGGGCGGCGGAAACCACCGTCATCATCGAAGACGTGGTGTTCCCCATCGAGCACCTGGCTGAAGGCACGCTCAAGCTGCAAGCCTTGTTCCGTCAGTACCATTACGACGAAGCCATCATCTTCGGCCATGCGCTGGAGGGTAATTTGCACTTCGTGTTCACGCCCAATTTCTCCGGCGATGCCGAAATCAAACGCTACGAAGCCTTTATCGAGGACGTGTGCAAGCTGGTGGCAGTGGAATACGAAGGGGCGGTCAAGGCCGAGCACGGCACCGGCCGCAATATGGCGCCGTTTGTCGAAATGGAGTGGGGCCCGGCTGCCTACCGTATCATGCAGGAGCTCAAAGCCCTGTTCGACCCGGATGGCATCCTGAACCCGGATGTGATCATCACCCACGACAAGCTGCTGCATATCCGCAACCTGAAGCCGATTCCCACCGCCAATACGCTGATCGACAAGTGCATCGAGTGCGGCTTCTGCGAAGTGATGTGCCCCAGTCGCGCCATCACCCTGACGCCGCGCCAGCGCATTGTCGCCAACCGCGAAATGGCCTCGCTGGAGCAAAGCGGCAAGGATCAGTCCCGGCTGGATGCGCTGCGCGAGAGCTACCAGTTTGCCGGTGATGAAACCTGTACCACCTGTGGCTTGTGCGAGTCTGCCTGTCCGGTGGGCATCAACACCGGCTCGCTTACCAGCCAGTTGCGCCAGCAGAATCTCAGCGATACCGGCTGGGCGGTGGCCAATACCCTGGCCAGTCATTACGACACCGCCACTGCGGGCGCACGCCTGGGCCTGCGTGCACTGCAAACCGTGCAAAGCGTGGCGGGCAACGCCGCCACCGGTGTGTTGATGCGCAGCCTGCGCCGGGTAGTGGGGCGTCGTATTCCCTACTGGACGCCATACTTCCCGCGTGCCGCCGGCAAGCTGCGGCTGGATGGTGGCAAACGGAGCGAGCGCAAGGTGGTGTACCTGCCATCCTGCCTGACGCGTACCTTTGCTCCGGCCAAGGCGCAGCCGGATCAACGGCCGCTGAACGAGGTAGTGGCCTCGGTGCTGGGCAAGGCCGGTTACCAGATTCTCTACCCGCAGCAGATGGACAGCCTGTGCTGCGGCACGCCGTTCAAGTCCAAGGGCGCGGCTGATGCCGCGACCAGCAAGCTGTCCGAGCTGGAAGCCGCCTTGCTGGCGGCCAGCGACAACGGCCGCTGGCCGGTGATTGTCGATAATGGCGTGTGTACCGCCAGCATGCTGGAAGGGCTGCAGGACAAACGCCTGCACGTGTATGACGTCACCCGTTTCGTGCAGGAGGTGGCCGCCGAACATCTGGCGTTCACCCCGCAGCAAGAAAGCGTGGCCCTGCACGTGGTGTGCTCCATGCGCAAGACCGGCCAGGCGGCAATGCTCAATGCACTGGCCAAGCGCTGCGCCAGCACGGTGGTCGAGCCGCAGGGCATTACCTGCTGCGGCTTTGCCGGTGACAAGGGCTTCAGCCATCCGGAACTCAACAGCAGCGCGCTCACCGGCCTCAAGGCTCAGGTGAAGGACTGCGGCAGCGGCTTCTCCAATAGCGTCACCTGCGAGATCGGCCTGTCGGCCAACTCCGGTATCCCTTATCAAAGCCTGATGTATCTGGTGGACAAGGCCTGCCGCAGCCGTTAAGCCGCGTCAGCCGCCCCCGGATCGCCCCGTTTCCGTCAAGGAGCGGGGCTTTTGTTTGATCAGCTGGCTTGTAACACCCTGCTGCTGTTTGTCATGATGGCAGATTGACTGTCTGTAACTGGCTGTAAGGGAGCAATCGCGCATGAGTTTTCATATCCGCCGCATCGAGCCGGAAGACGCTGCCGCCATGGCGCGGCTGCAATCCGCCCCCGGCGTGGTACGCCATACCTCGCAGCAGCCCTATCAGTCGGCCGCCGACTGGCAGCACAAGCTGCAACAGCTGTCCCCATCCTGTCACTGGCTGGTGGCCTGTGATGCTGCCGACGAAGTGATAGCCAGCGCCGGGCTCACCATCCTGTCGCAGGCGCGTTGCCGCCATGTGGCCGACCTGTTCCTGCTGGTCCGTGACGAATGGCAGGGCAAGGGCGTCGGGCGCGCACTGATGCAGGCCTTGCTGGAGCTGTCTGACAACTGGCTGGGGCTGATCCGGCTGCAATTGATGGCCCAGCAGGACAACCAGCGCGCCATTGCGCTGTACGAGCGCTTTGGTTTCCAGCATGAAGGCGTGGTGCGGCAGGACATTCTGCAAGATGGCCGCTATGTGGACAGCGTGGTGATGGCACGGCTGCACTGGCCGGCGGGAGGTCAGGCATGAGCCAGTTTCACATTCGCAAACCGGGTCCGGCGGATGCCGCGGCACTGCGCGCGCTGATGAGCGATCCGCTCTGTTATGGCAATACCCTGCAGCTGCCTTATCCATCCATGCAGCTATGGCAACAGCGGCTGGCAGGTAACGACCCGCTGCACCATGCGCTATTGCTGGAAACAGCCGAAGGGCAGGTGATTGCCCATGGTTCACTGTGGCGGGAATGTGCACCAAGACTGGCACATGGTGCCAGCCTGGGCATGGCGGTGCAGCGCGAATGGCAGGGGCAGGGGGTGGGCTCTGCCTTGTTGCAGGCCATGCTGGATCTGGCTGATAACTGGCTGGGCCTGCACCGGGTGGAACTGACGGTATTTACCGATAATGCCGCTGCGCTGGCACTGTACCGCAAGTACGGTTTTGTCGAAGAAGCCCGCTTGCGCGCGTATGCCTTGCGCAATGGGCGCTATGAAGATGTATTGAAAATGGCAAGACTGCGTCCCTTGCCCATGCATGGCGCGGATTAGCCGCAGGACAAAAAAATAACGCCATCGCAAGATGGCGTTTTCAATTACACAACAAAGGAGTTTGCTGTCTGCCCCTGACGGCAGTGGCCTACGGATGCATGCAGGCCCTGAAGAAACTTCAACAGAGTGTCAACATTATCCAATCTGCCCGGCAAGCTGTCTTTCATCATCCGGACATGAAGCGGTAATATTGCGACGTCTCTGATTTATATAAAGAAAAAGCGCGGATGGTCCGCGCTTCAGGCTGCTGACAAAGTTATTTGATGCGACTGTACTGGACCCGGCAAAGCCGGGCCTTTCGATTAAGCTATTGCTTCCGCAGCCTTCCCATCTATTCCCTATCCCCCCGCCCTTGCCTTGCCAATAGAAGAGAAAAAGCGAGCCTCGCTTTCCTCCCAGAAAGCGAGAAGGGGTTGTCTGTATTGCAGCCTGGTCAGGTGTTCAGATGTCCTGCCCTTCGACAATGCCGTCATGGCTGGCCGAGGATTTGGGCAGAATCAGGTTCAGCGCCATGGCCAGAATCGAGCACAGGCCCACGCCGGCCAGTTCCAGCCCGCCCAGTTTCAGCGTCAGGCCGCCGATACCGGCAGTCAGCACCACCGAGATGATCACCAGATTGCGCGGCTGCATCAGGTCTACCTTGGCTTCAATCAGCGTTTTCAGGCCGATGGAAGCGATGGTGCCGAACAGCAGCACCATGATGCCGCCCATCACCGGCATGGGGATGGATTGCAGCAGGGCATTGAACTTGCCGAAGAAAGCCATGCAGATGGCAAACACGGCAGCCCAGGTCATGGTGACCGGGTTGAAGTTGCGGGTAATCATCACCGCGCCGGTTACTTCGGCGTAGGTGGTCACCGGCGGGCCGCCGATCAGGCCGGCCAGGCATACGCCCAGGCCATCGCCCATCAGGGTGCGATGCAGGCCGGGAGTCTTGGTGAAGTCCTTGCCGGTTACGCCACCAATGGCCATTACGCCACCGATATGCTCGATGGACGGGGCAATGGCCACCGGCAGCATGAACAGGGCAGCTGACCAGTTGACTTCCGGGCTATGGAAGACCGGCGCGGCAAACCACGGTGCATTGGCCAGCTTGGCAAAGTCCACCATGCCCATGAAGGCGGCGGCGATATAGCCTACAGTAACACCGGCCAGGATGGGCACCAGCTTGAACATGCCGCGGGCGTAGATGGACACGATGATGGTGGTGGCCAGCGAAATGGCCGCCAGCAGCATGGAGGTTTCATACGGCATGATCTGCTTGCCGCCCGCCTGTCCCATGGCCATGCCGGATGCGGCGGTGGCTACCGACAGACCGATGATCATGATGACCGGGCCAATCACCACCGGTGGCAGCAGCTTGTTGATCAAGGCCATGCCGCGCCAGCGCACGATGGCGGCAAACACGAAGTACATGAAGCCGGCAGCAAACAGGCCGAACATGGTGGCACCCTGACCCCAGGTATGGATGGAGTAGATGATGGGGCCGATAAAGGCGAACGAGCTGCCCAGGAAAATGGGTACCTGACGACCGGTACACAGCTGGAATAACAAGGTACCGATGCCGGCGCCGAGCAAGGCCATGGCCGGGTTGAGGCCGGTCAGCAGCGGAACCAGAACCAGCGCGCCAAAAGCGACGAACAGGATCTGGGCGCCGGAGATGGCCACCTTCACGTGTTGGAACATAATGGGATATCCCTGTTTTTGTTGAAATCTGATTTGGTAAAACCGGCAAGGCCTGACGCTGACTCAGACCGTGCAATACATGATGGCCTGGGCGATGATGTTGTTCTGCTCCCGTGCCAGCACGCTGTGTTGCCTGAAGTCCCGCACCATGGCCTGTACCCGTGAGTAGGTATCAAAGTTGGGCAGCGGCCGATAGGCAATCTCCACGCCCAGCCGCGCCGCCACTTTTTTGATGGTGGTGGGCTTGATGCACACATGCACATCGGGCTGGCTGTAGGCCAGAAAGCAGCTCACCACCGGCCACTTGGCCGGATTGGCATTGCCATCGTTGCGGCACAGCTGCAGTACTTCGACAAAGTCGGAAAAACTGTCCGGACCAAACTGGTACAACAGGCGGTACAGCGCCTGCACAAACGGCACATGTACATCGCGAAAGGCCAGATAGTTGCGAAACGCCATCTTCTCGAAGGTGCTCACCGTGGTGCTGCGGCCGATGATCTGGCGGCAGGTTTCGCTGATGGTGGCATACTGGCCGTCTTCCAGTGCCTGCTGCATGGTCTGTGCACTCAGTCCCTGCTGGCACAGTGTGATGACGCTGTCCACGCTGCGGTGTTTTCTGGCCAGTGCCTGCCATGCTGCATCCTGCAAACCATCGGGAAAGCGCAGCAAAAAATCCTGGTCAATGGCTTGATGGGCGTTCAACACGGTAAGCCTTCCTTGTGCATGGGGCAGGGGCTGCATGGCCTGCAAAAAACGCCGCTACTTCTATTGAAGGTGAGCGGCGTGTTGCTGGCATGGGCAGAACTCAAACGTGCTTGGTGCCGAAAATCTTGTCACCGGCATCACCCAGACCCGGAATGATGTAGCCGTTTTCATTCAGATGGCTGTCCAGCGATGCGGCATACAGCTGTACGTCCGGGTGGGCGTCGTTGACGGTTTTCACACCTTCGGGCGCTGCCACCATCACCACGGCCTTGATCTGCTTGCAGCCCTTGCGCTTGAGCAGTTCGATGGTGGCCACCATGGAGCCGCCGGTAGCCAGCATCGGGTCGATGATGATGGCAATGCGCTCGTCCAGGCTGTCGACGAATTTCTCGAAGTAGGACACCGGCTCCAGCGTTTCTTCATTGCGAGCCAGGCCCACTACGCTGATCTTGGCCGAGGGAACCAGATCAAGCACCCCGTCCAGCATGCCGATACCGGCACGCAGGATGGGAACGACTGTTACTTTCTTGCCCTTGATTTGCTGTACATCGATCTTGCCGCACCAGCCGTCGATGGTGGTGGCTTCCAGTTCGAAATCGCGAGTGGCTTCGTAAGCCAGGAGACGGGCCAGCTCCTGAGTAAGCTGGCGGAATTTCATGGTGCTGATATCGCCTTCGCGCAGCAGGCCGAGTTTGTGCTGTACCAGCGGATGGTTGACTACATGGATATTCATTTTTTTGTTCCCAACCTTGCGAAAAAGCTGCCGATGCCGGTCTTGTGAACCGCAATGGCAGCTTGTTTCAGATATGCGAAACCGGCCTTGTTGCCGCGGCCGGTCTTTGAATGAGGTATGGGGCGGTATTCTACCGCTTTTCCCAGCTGGAAATCCACGGAATTAACCCTGTGGCTGGCAGTGGGGCAGAACAGATATAGCCTTGTACCGACTGGCAGCCCAGCTCGCTCAGTACCGATAGATCGCCAGCATCCTCAACCCCCATGCCGATGGTTTGCAGTCCCTCGGCCTTGCCTAGTGCCAGCGCCTCACCCAATATGGCGCGCAGGTGCTGGTTGTCCCCTGCACCATGAACAAAAGCCCGGTCGATTTTCAGCCCGCTGAAATGGCTGGATTTGAGTTTGTCGGTCAGGCCTACGCCAATACCGAACTCATCCACCATCACGCCAAAGCCGGCCTGGCGTAGGGTGGCCAGTTGCACATCAGCCACCGACCAATGCTGACGCAAGGTATTTTCCGAGAACTCCAGAGCCAGATTGGCAGGCTTGAGTCCGGCCAGTCGGGTTTTCTGGCTCAGGTGCCCTGTCAGCTGCGGGTCTGCCAGCAACTGGGCCGACAGGTTGATCGACACATTCAGCTCAAAACCCTGATCCAGCCAGTCACGGCATGCGTACAGCGTCTTTTCCAGAATCAGTTCGGTCAATTCGCGAATCATGCCGCGTTCTTCCATGACCGGAACAAAAGTGATGGGAGAAAGCACGCCCAGCGCAGGATGGCGCCAGCGCGCCAGCGCTTCGGCCCCGACGACGCGGCGGGTCTGGACATCGACAATCGGCTGAAAATACGGAACCAGTTGGTCATTGACCAGTGCCTTCCAGATTTCATCAATCGGCATGGCAGTGCCGTTGTCCGCGGTCAGCGGGCTGGCTGGATGATCCGGAGGTGCGAAAAAGCCGTCTGTCTGGGAAGAGGTCATGTCGTCTGTGTGGTCCGCAAGGGAAAGGGCAGGGTGCCGCCAGTCTGGTCTGTTATCTGTGAATTGTAAGACAGGGAATTCCAGGTGGATACGCTGGCATCTGTTTGCCGCATAAAAAAACCCGGCCAGGCCGGGTTTTGCATACACGTCTTCAAGCGTTTGCTTACAGGCTTTCCAACACCTGCTGCAATTCGCCGGACTGGTACATTTCGTACATGATGTCCGAACCGCCAATGAACTCGCCCTTAACATACAGTTGCGGGATAGTCGGCCAGTTGGAGAACTCCTTGATGCCCTGGCGGATTTCCGGATCCTGCAGCACGTCAACGGTTTTGATGGTTTCCACTCCACAGGCTTTCAGGATTTGCACTGCGCGCGAAGAGAAGCCGCACTGCGGAAACTGGGCCGTACCTTTCATGAACAGCACAACCGGGTTTTCGGTGACTGTCTGCTTGATGATTTCCTGGGTATCCATGGGGAATTCCTTGCTGTGAACGGGCCGGCACCGGGCTGGCCCTTGAATACTTGACTGAATCGATGGGTTATTGTACGTAAGCGTGCGGTCGTGGTCAATTTGCCTGATTGCGGGCGCGCAACTGCTGCAAAAACAATTCGGCCTGGCCGTCATACAGTGCATGGCGGTTCATGAGGCGCGACACGTTGGCCGCCATCAGCGCAGTGGCCATCAGCGGGATGATCATGGTGGATGAGGATGAGGTCATTTCCATCACGATGACAAAGCCGGTCATTGGGGCGCGGGTCATGCCGGAGAAAAACGCCACCATGCCCAGTAACACCATGGCAGCCTGTGGCAGGGCGGGCAGTAGCAGAGACAGGTTCAGGCCAAAGCCGGCTCCCACGGCCAGCGAGGGGGCGAACATACCGCCTGGCGCGCCGCTGATATAGGTGATGACCAGTGAAACCAGCTTGAGGATGCCGTATTCCTGCATACTGCTGCCGCCGCCTTCGATGATTTCCTTGGCACGGAAATAACCGGTGCCAAAAGTGATACCGTCGCTGGCAATGCCGATAAGTGCCAGCAGCAAGCCACAGGCAATGGCAAACAGAATGGGATAGTGGCTGCGCCAGCCATGCAACGGGCCGGGCAAGCGTTCGGCCAGTATCAGGATGATGCGCGATGTCAGCCCGCCGATGATGCCGCCGATGATGCCGCACACCGGAATGGCCATCCAGCCGGCGCGCAGATCCAGCGCTACTGACACTACGCCGAAATAGTTGTAATCACCCAGTACGGCAATGGCGGTAATACCGGCCAGAATCACCGACAGCAGGATGGTGGAGCTGGCACGCTGGTCGAAGGTGCGACCCATTTCCTCGATGGCGAACACGATGCCCGCCAGCGGCGTGTTGAAGGCGGCTGCCACCCCGGCGGCGGCTCCGGCCAGAATGAAGCTGCGTGCCACGCCTTCATGCCGCAGTGCGGCTTCACGGTTGAGCGAATACTTGATGGCCGCCCCCACCTGCACGATGGGGCCTTCATAACCCATGGTAGAGCCGCAGCTGACGCCAATCAGCGTCAGTACCATCTTGCCCACCGCCGCACGCATGGTAAGGATGCGGGCGCGCAGCGCATGCATGCCCGGCTGCATGGCAATAATGGTTTGCGGAATGCCGCCACCGCCCGCACCTTCGAAAAAGGTGCGCAGCAGCCACACCGACAAGCCCAGCCCGGCCGGGGTGATCAACAGGGCCCAGAACGGCGACTGGTCGTAGATCTGGTAGAACAGCTCATGTGACAGATGGCTGCCATTGGCAAACACGGCGGCCACCAGGCCGATGAGAATGGCGGCAATCCAGATGGGAGCCCGACGTCGCCACAATGCCATGGACAGATACAGGTATCTCAGGCGGCGACTGGCGCGCAGGCCGTGCTGGCCCAGGCGTCGGGCGACTCTGGCGTCGGGCATGGGGGTGGGAACTCCGTGGCGGTTTATCGAGAGAGCAGCAAAGCCGAAACGCAAATCATTCTGGATTAAACAGTATTTTCGACTTTGCTAATACTCAATGATAAGGTCAATGCGCCTTTCTGACCAGAACTGCGGCGAAGAAACCGTCAGAATTATGCAGATGCGGCTTCAGTTGCAGATAATCGCCGATCTCTAGCGGGATTTTCTGCTCGGCCAGCGCGGCATCCATCGGCAGCAGGCTGAAGTCCGGATGCGCGGCCAGGAAGGCTTCCACGATGTCGCGGTTTTCCTGCGGCAGCAGGCTGCAAGTGGCATACACCAGACGGCCGCCCACTTTGACCAGACGGGCTGCCGAGGCCAGGATGGCGGTTTGCTTGACGTTCAGCTCGGCCACGCTTTCCGGGCTCTGGCGGAATTTCAGATCCGGATTGCGGCGCAGCGTGCCCAGGCCGGAGCATGGGGCATCCACCAGTACGCGATCGGCCTTGCCGGCCAGACGCTTCACCTTGCTGTCGTTTTCATGTGCCAGCAGTTGCGGATGCACATTGGACAGACCGGAGCGGGCCAGACGCGGCTTGAGGTTGGCCAGGCGTTTTTCCGACACGTCAAAGGCATACAGGCGGCCGCTGGAAGCCATTTGCGCGCCCAGCAGCAGGGTCTTGCCACCGGCACCGGCACAGAAGTCCACCACCATTTCACCGCGACGCGCGCCGGTGATCAGGCCCAAGAGCTGGCTGCCTTCATCCTGCACTTCGATGGCACCGGACTTGAACAACTCGTACTTGGCCAGCGCGGGCTTGCCTTGCAGGCGGATACCGATGGGCGAGTAAGGTGTCGGTTCGCAGGGCATGCCGTCAGCGCGCAGACGGTCGATTGCTTCGTCGCGCTTCATCTTCATGGTGTTGACGCGCAGGTCGAGCGGGGCAGCTTCCATCAGGCCCAGGCCCAGTGCCAGCACGTCTTTCGGGTCTTTTTCTGCCAGACGTTCGATCACCCATTCTGGCAGTTCGGCCGCCACGGACAGGCTGTCTTCCAGCGTCTTGCCCTTGATGCCACCCAGCCATTCGCGTTCGCCAGCGCTGGTGCAGTCGGCCATTTCCTTGATATTGAGCTTTTGCAGACGCATCAGCGCCACCATGGCCAGGCGGCGCGGTGTGGCTTTTTCCGGGGCGATGAGGGCGCGGAACTGGATCAGGCGGCGCAGGCAGCCAAAGGCGGTTTCGGCAATCAGGTGACGGTCGTTGGAACCGAGCTTCACGTTTTCGCGGAAGTAGGCGGACAGCACGGCGTCGGCCGGGCGGTCGAAGCGGGTCATCTGGCTGATGACGGTTTCTATGTGTTTCAGTTGGCTATGGCTGATATTCATTAACGGTTGTTCCGGGTCATGGGGCGCGCGGGCAGGCGCCATTGCTCGGTGCCGTCAACATTGATCAGCACGGCGCGCAGTTCCACCCGCTTGCTTTTGTCGATGCGCGAAATGCGCACCGGCAGGTTGGAGAAATCCGGAGCCAGCCAGAATTCGGTGATGTCGTCCTCGCCCTTGGCGCGGAACACGATCACCCGGATTTTGCCGGAGCCGGTGTCGTAATCGGTTTCGCCACTGGGGGTCATCGGATAGTCGTAGACCTTTTTCCCGGTGGTGATCTGTAGCGGGGCGCTGCCAAGCTGGCCGCCCTTCAGGCCCAGCTGGAAAGCCAGGCTGAATACATCCTGTGCGCCTGCCCGCAATGCCACTTCCTTGTCGCCCTGTTCGCCAAAGTGCAGCACGCTGGCTGCATGGTCAAAACGGGCAGATTCCTTGGCATCGCTGCCACGCCAGGCTTGCAGGCTGTCCGGTTGCAGGCCGTGCTTATCCAGGCTGCCCTGTGAAAGATAGCGCAGATTGCCACCCACCAGCGGATTGAAGCGGATTTCCAGCGTGTAGCGCTGGCCATCGTGTTGCCAGTCCAGTCCGCCGCTGCCTACCATCGCGCCATTATAGAAGGTCTGGTAGCCAAGTTTGGCCCGTGCCGGGAAGCGGTGCAGCGTGCTGGCTGGATAAAGATAGCCTGTTGCCTTGTCGGTACTGCTGGCCACCGGTGTGCTGGCTTCTTCTGCCTTGGCGTGTTTTTCCGCTTTGGCTGCCACGTGTTCTGCCGTGGCCGCACTGGCTTCTGTCGTTTTGCTGCTTTCCGCTGCCGGCTGGCTGGCATCGGCCATCTCTGCCGTAGTGTCTGCCTGCTTGTCCTGTGCGCGGTCTGCCCTGGCCTGCGGCCCGGATGCCTCACGCTTGGGCTTGCGCTTTTTCGCTGCCGGATGGTGCGACACCGTACCCGGTGCCGGCCCTGCCGGCAGCAAGCGGGCGGTGGGTACTGCGGGTGGCGCCGGGGCATCCAGCGCCAGAGCCTGCATTTTGACGTCAATCTTGCGCAAGGCCTGATCCGGCGGCAGTTCGATCACGGCATCGGGCAGCAGACCAGAGCCCAGCATAGCCAGATGTACCAGAACGGAGGCCAGCAGGGCGAGCACAAAGACCCGCAGCGGTTTTTTCATGCCGATGACGGCTTTATGGTGCCGGTGCCATCAGGCTGGCAGCCGGCTGTGCCGGCGAGGCAACCCGGCCATCGACAATACTGAGATCATCAGCCACGAAGCGGCGCACGGAATCTGGATACAACTGGTGTTCCAGTTGCAATACCCGCGCGGCTACGCTGTCCGGGGTGTCATCTGGCAGCAGGCTGACCACACCCTGCGACACGATGGGGCCGTGATCAAGTTCGGCGGTGACAAAGTGTACGGTGCAACCTGCTACCTTGCAGCCCATTTCCAGCGCCCGTGCATGGGTGTGCAGGCCGGGGAAGGCCGGCAGCAACGAGGGGTGGATGTTGAGCATGCGGCCTTCGTAGCGGCGGGTGAAGTCTGCCGTGAGAATGCGCATGAAACCGGCCAGTACCACCAGATCGGGCTGATAGCTGTCTATCACTTGCGCCAGCTGTGCATCAAATGCTTCGCGGCTGGTATAGGCCTTGTGATCCACCACGGCAGTGGCGATGCCACGTGCGGCCGCCCAGGCCAGGCCGGCGGCATCAGGGCGATTGGAGATCACCGCGGCAATGTGCGCGCCGGGGATATTGGCGTCGACAATGGCCTGCATATTGGAGCCGCGGCCGGAAATCAGGATGACGATATTCTTCATGGGTCAACATGTCTGCGGCAGCCACAATGCCTGCCGGTAAAAAAACAAGCGCCGCCAGCAGTGCTAGCGGCGCCGTTTGGTGTCACTGCCGGACTCAGGAAATCTGGGTCTGGTGTTCGTCACCATTGCGGGCGCGCACACTGCCCAGGCGATGTACGGTTTCGCCTTCCTGCTGCAGCAGGGCGGTGGCGGCGGAGACGTGTTCTTCTGCCACGATCACCACCATGCCGATGCCACAGTTGAAGGTGCGGTACATTTCCTGGCTGTCGACATTGCCTTCCTTTTGCAGCCACTGGAACAGCTTGGGCAGCTCCCAGCTGTTGGCATCCAGTTGGGCAACAACATTGTCCGGCAGTACGCGCGGGGTATTTTCGGTGATGCCACCGCCAGTGATGTGGGCCATGCCTTTTACCGGCAGGGTCTGCATCAGCTTGAGCAGCGGTTTCACGTAAATGCGGGTCGGTGCAATCACGGCATCGCGCAGGCTCTTGTCGCCGTCAAAGGCGGCGTCCAGATCCGGCTGGGCGCGGTCGATGATCTTGCGTACCAGGCTGTAGCCATTGGAATGCACGCCATTGGAACCCAGGCCCAGCACCACGTCGCCCGGCACGATGGTACGGCCGGTGATCACCTGGCTTTTTTCCACCACGCCGACAGCAAAGCCGGCCAGATCGTATTCACCTACCGGGTACATGCCCGGCATTTCGGCAGTTTCGCCGCCGATCAATGCACAACCGGCCTGTTCGCAACCGGCGGCAATGCCCTTGATGACGTCGGTGGCTTGCGGTACGTCCAGCTTGCCGCAGGCGAAATAATCCAGGAAGAACAGCGGCTCGGCGCCCTGAACCAGGATGTCGTTCACGCTCATGGCCACCAGATCGATACCGACGGTGTCGTGGCGATTCCAGTCAAAGGCGAGTTTCAGCTTGGTGCCCACGCCATCGGTGCCGGAAACCAGGACGGGCTCTTTGTACTTTTTGGAAATTTCCACCAGTGCGCCGAAACCGCCGATACCACCGAGAACTTCCGGGCGCATGGTGCGCTTGGCATAGGGCTTGATGTTTTCGACGAGCGCGTCGCCGGCGTCGATATCCACGCCTGCATCACGGTAACTGAGGGACTGGGTGCTCAAGGTAAACTCGCTTTCTGCTAACTTGAAGTATTTTCACGTCAAGCTTTCGCTGATGCGAAAGCACTGTATTTTAACTGAATTTCCTTGGGAAAGCTGCGCTTAGTTTGCATCTGTCGGTCAGAAAGCGGCACAAGCGGGTGGGGATGGGCGGCAAAATGCGGGCCAGCATTGCCGCAGACGGTTGGTGCGCCTGCGGTCTGACAGGAGGCTGTTGGCGATTTTATACAACAACAAGCACTAAACAAATGCCATGCAGCGGTTTCGCCAAGCGGGCATCTCAGCGTAAAATCGCAGTCTGACCTCAATCGGCCCACACGACATTACTCTTGGACCAGCTAGTACTAGACCTGACCCCCACGCCGCTGCCGGCTTTCGACAATTTTCTGGCCCAGCGCAACCGCGAGGTGATTACTGCCCTCACGGCGGAGGATGGCGAGCGCTTCATCTACCTGTGGGGTGAACCCGGCAGCGGCAAGACGCATCTGTTGCAGGCCTGGATTGCCCACGCCGAGCGGCTGGGGCGTGCTTCCATTTATCTGGATGGCCAGAAAGAGCATTTGCCGGATTTCGCCCGCGAAGCCAGCTTCATCGCGGTAGACCATGTCGACGACCTGGCACCGGACGACCAGATCACCCTGTTCTCCTTTTATAACTCCCTGAAGGAGAGCGGCGAGGGCCGCCTGCTGATGGCCGGGCGCAAGCCGCCGATGGCCGCCGCCGTGCGTGACGACCTGCGTACCCGCCTGGGCTGGGGACTGGTGCTGGAAGTAAAGGCGCTGTCCGACGACGACAAGCTGGCCGCGCTGCGCACCCACGCTGCCAACCGCCAGCTGGCCATTGCCGACGATGTGTTCCGTTACCTGCTTACCCACTGGCGGCGCGACCTGTCCAGCCTGATCGGCATGCTGGACATGCTGGACCGCTATTCGCTGGCACTGCGCCGCCCCATCACCGTGCCGCTGGTGAAAAACGTTTTGCAAACCGCGAGTTCTTCCGACACATGACCCAAGCACGCAATCTGGCCCTGTTCGATCTGGACAACACCCTGCTGATCGGTGACTCCGATTTCGAATGGCCGCGCTTCCTGATCAAGCGCGGCATTGTCGACCAAGCCTACTACGACCACCGCAACAATCATTTCTACGAACAGTACAAGGCCGGCACGCTGAATATCGGCGAATACCTGGAATTCGCGCTGGAGCCGCTCACCCGCTACGACAACCAGCAATTGGCCGCGCTGCATGCCGCTTATATGGATGAGCACATCCGCCCCATCATTCCGCAAGCCGCGCGTGACCTGCTCAACCTGCACCGTCAGCAGGGCGATGAAATCCTGATCATCACCGCCACCAACCGCTTCATCACCGGCCCGATTGCCGCCGAACTGGGCGTGGATGACGAACACCTGATCGCTATCGACCTGGAACGCACCGCCGATGGCCGCTACACCGGCAAGCACACCGGCGTGCCCAGCTTCCAGGCCGGCAAGATCACCCGGCTGGAAATGTGGCTGGCCGAGCGTGGCCAAACCCTGGCCAGCTATGGCCGCAGCTTCTTCTATAGCGATTCACACAACGACCTGCCGCTGCTGTCCATTGTCAGCAATCCGGTGGCGGTGGACCCGGACGACACCCTGCGCCAGCATGCCAAGGAGCAGGGCTGGCCGATCATCAGCCTGCGCGGCTAAGCCCGCCATCAGCCCGTCCGTACAGGTTGGCCGCCGTGCCAGCCTGTTTTTTTGCCCGGAGAACGACATGCAGCAACTTGAAGCCTTTCTGGCCCGCGCCGAAGCCATGCTGGCCCGTCTCGAACCCTTGCTGCCTCCGGCCCGGCCCGAGCCGGACTGGAGCGCACCGGCCTACCGCTGGCGGCGTCAGGGCATGGCCGGCTGGCTGGAGGGCGTCAACGAGCCGCACACCCTGCCGCTGGCACGGCTGACCCATATCGACAACCAGCTCAAGCTGCTGGTGCGCAACACCCGTCAGTTCGTCAAGGGCCGTCCTGCCAACAATGTGCTGCTGACCGGCGCACGCGGCACCGGCAAGTCCTCGCTGGTGAAGGCCTTGCTGCCGGAGTTTGCCGACAAGGGCCTGCGCATCATCGAGGTGGATAAGGATCATCTGTCCGACCTGGCCCAGATCATGACACTGGTGGCCGGACGCAAGGAGCGTTACATCCTGTTCTGTGACGACCTGTCGTTTGAAGACGGTGATGACGCCTACAAGGCACTGAAAACGGCGCTGGATGGCGGCCTGGCGCGCCGGGCGGAAAACATGCTGGTGTATGCCACCTCCAACCGTCGTCACCTGATGCCGGAAAAACACAGCGAAAACCGCGAAGGCTGGGTCAGTGATGGCGAAATCCATCCGGGTGAAGCCATTGAGGAGAAGGTGTCGCTGTCCGACCGCTTCGGCCTGTGGCTGTCGTTTTATCCCTTTGATCAGGATGCTTATCTGGCCGCGGTCAAAACCTGGCTGGAACATTTCCAGCTGCCGATGGACAGCGAGGCCGAACGCGCGGCACTGCAATGGAGCCAGCTGCGCGCCAGCCGTTCCGGCCGGGTAGCCTGGCAGTTTGCCAATGACTGGGCCGGTCGCAGCGCCAGGGAACGCAAGGCGGAGCTGGGCAAGTGAGCGTGGCCGCGGCTGCCATGCCGCAGCAACACAAGGGCCGCGGCATCCTGCTGTACAGCCTGGCCATCTTTTTGCTGGCGGTGATGGATGCCAGCGCCAAATGGCTGACCCACGGCTATCCGGTGGGGGAGATCATCTTCTTCCGCTCGCTGTTTGCCCTGCCCATTTTGCTGGTGCTGGGGCTGCGTCACAGCAGTGCGCCAGCACGCCTGCTGGCTACTGCTCACCCGTGGCGGCATCTGCTACGTGGCATGGTGGTGCTGGTCACCATCGTCACTTTCTTCATTGCCTTGCGCCATCTGCCGCTGGCCACGGTGACGGTGATCACCCTGTCCAACCCGGTATTCATGCTTTTGCTTAGCCTGGTGTGGCTGGGTGAGAAGGTAGGACGACGGCAATGGCTGGCAGTGGCACTGGGCCTGCTGGGCGTGCTGGTGGTGTGTGGCTGGTCCGGCCTGCAGTTCAATATCTACAGCCTGCTGGCGGTGGGCTCGGCCTTGTCTTATGCCCTGGCCTCGCTGCTGACGCGCCAGCTGTCGGCCACCGACAGCCCGGCCACCATTGCCATGCTGGGTACGCTGATCATGCTGGGCGTCAGTGCGCTGACCGCAGGCAGCGACTGGCAGCTGCCGGGCTGGGGCGACTGGCTGGTGCTGCTATTGCTGGGCCTGAGCGGCGGACTGGCCAATTTCGTCAATGCCCTGTCGCTACGCTATGTGCAACTGTCGGCAGTGGCACCGCTGGAATACAGCATCCTGCTATGGGCAGCCGCGCTGGGCTATCTGTTTTTTGGTGAAATGCCCGGCATCACCACTTGGCTGGGTGGTGCACTCATCATCGCCAGCGGCGTGGTGGTGGCCCGCGAGAAACATTAAGGCAAACAATAATCAACATGCATTCCGACAAGAAAATCATCGAAGTGGTGGCCGGCGCGCTGATGCGCCCGGATGGCAGCTTCATGCTGGGTAGCCGGCCAGAGGGCAAACCTTATGCCGGTTACTGGGAATTCCCCGGTGGCAAGCTGGAGGCTGGCGAAACCGCCATGCAGGCGCTGGTACGCGAGCTGCAAGAAGAAATGGCCATCACGGTGACCCATGCCACCCCCTGGCTGACCCGCGTACATCATTACGAACACGCCTCGGTGCGCTTGCACTTCTTCCGCGTATGGGACTGGCAGGGCGAGCCACAGCCACAAGAGGGGCAACAGTTTGCCTGGCAAGCGCCAGAGCAGACCAGTGTCCAGCCCATGCTGCCGGCCAATGGCCCGATTCTCAAATCCCTGCAACTGCCTGCCGTATATGTCATCACGTGCGCCCATGAAATCGGGGTGGCCTCCCAACTGCAGGCGCTGGCCACTGGACCGGCATACGGGCTGGTACAGGTACGCGAACCGGACATGAGCCGGCAGCAGTTACAGGCCTTTGTCTCCGACGTGGCAGCCATCGTGCATGCGCGTGGCGGCAAGGTGGTGGTGAATGCCGACCCGGACTGGCTGGCCGGCTGGCCGGTGGATGGCGTGCATCTGAATGGCACCCGTTTGCGGCATCTGGCACAGCGGCCGGATTTTGCCTGGGTGGGGGCGTCGGTGCATAGCGCCGCCGAGCTGCAACTGGCAGGTGAGTTGGCGCTGGATTATGCCTTGCTGGGCCATGTACAGCCTACGGCCAGTCATCCCGGCGTCACCCCGTTGGGCTGGGACGGTTTTGCAGCAGTATTGGCGGATGGCATCCCGCTACCGGTTTATGCCCTGGGTGGCCTGAAACCGCAGGATGTGGACAGCGCCCGCCAGCATGCGGCCCACGGTGTGGCCCTGATGCGGGGAGCATGGCAATGACAATGAATCTGAAACAGAAAAAACTGCTGCTGATCGGGGTGGCTCTGCTGCTGCTGGCTGCGCTCAAGGGCGGGCTGGTGTGGTGGTATCTGCAGCACAAGCAGCAAGTCGCAGCGCCTGTTGCGTTGGCCTGTAATGCGACGCAGGGGCTATGCAGCCTCCCGGATGGGGGCAGCCTGCGTTTTGTCAGCCCACCACAAAATGGCAAGCCCTTTGTCATGCGGCTGGAGGGTGTAAGCGCAAGCGAACCTAGCGTGGAGTTTTCCATGGCGGACATGGACATGGGGTTCAATCGCTACCGCTTTGTGGCGGATGGTGCCAACTGGCAAGCCCGCATCACCCTGCCGGTATGTGCCACGGGTAGCCGTCACTGGATTGCCACCCTGCATCTGGGTGACAAGGCTTACAGCCTGCCGTTCCAGACGCAGTAGCGCAGGTATCGTTCAGCACGCAAAGGCTCCGGGCGGGGCCTTTTTTGTTGAGGGCCAAGCAAAGATCCCTTTTCCGTCCGCCGCGCTGAAGCGGCAATGCAAAACATCATCCGCGTGAGCGGAGGCAACGCCTGTTTTTACATCGCAGCGGAACCCGACGTTCATCCTGCGTCACTGCGTTTAACTTCGCGGGTCTCGCCCCGCCGGCGAGGTACTTTGCTTTTGCTTCGCCAAAAGAAAGTACCCAAAGAAAAGGCGACCCGCAGCGCGTCGAATTCCCGCCCCAGCCATGCCGCTCAGGGCGCGGCCGGAACTTGCGGCGCGCTACCGTCGCGCCGCTGCGGACAGCCGACCGCTTAAGACCCTGAGCGGCACGTCTGCGTCGGCTCGCGCTGACGGGGCCGGGACCGCGCCGGGTTTGTACTCACCATCTTTTAAAACCGTGGGATTCGAACCCACAACCCGGTCGGATAAAACCTGATTCTTTTACCTTTTCACATCACTTCCATCGTACCGACGCCACCCTTGGGCCCCGTCAAGCATGCCGACGGGTGGCCGGGGCGAGGTGTTAAGCGCCTGCTCTGTCTGAGCGATTTGACGTTAGCAAATCGCGAGTTCAGGCGCGCCTCGCACCGGACGGGGCCTGTCGGGCAGCCGCAGGTCATGCTTGCTGGGGTGGCCTTGGAGGTGAAGGAGGGCTTGGCCAGGCAAGCTCTCCTTCCCGTTCGCCGCGCGGAAGCGGCACTTAAATCATCATCCGCGTGAGCGGATTCCCACACTGGGTTATCGCCGGCAAGATCAAAACAAAAACCAACTTCGCGGGTCTCGCCCCGCCGTCGAGGTACTTTGCTTTTGCTTCGCCAAAAGAAAGTACCCAAAGAAAAGGCGACCCGCAGCGTGTCGAATTCCCGCCCCAGCCGCACCGCCCAGGGCGCGGCCGGAACTTGCGGCGCGCTAACGTCGCGCCGCTGCGGACAGCCGACCGCTTAAGACCCTGAGCTGCACGTCTGTGTCGGCTCGCGCTGACGGGAGAGGGGCGGCTCCGACAGGTGTTCCTGATCAGAGAACCACCGCATCAACGCGCCCACAGGCCCCGTCAAGCATGCCGACGGGGGGCCGGGGCGAGGTGTTAAGCGCCTGCCCTGTCTGAGCGATTTGACGTTAGCAAATCGCGAGTTCAGGCGCGCCTCGCACCGGACGGGGCCTGTCGGGCAGCCGCAGGCCATGCTTGTGGGGTGGCCTTGGAGGTGAAGGAGGGATTGGCCAGGCAAGCCCTCTTTCCCGTCCGCCGCGCGGAAGCGGCATGTAAACCATCATCCGCGTGAGCGGGTGCAAAACCTGTTTTAACTTTGACCGCCCACCATGCGGCTAAACCTTCACTTCAACAAATAGCTCAGCACGATGCCTGCCATCAGCACCGCACCGACGCGGTTGTTGTCCAGAAAAGCCTTGAAGCACAGCCCGCGGTCGCGGGTGCGGATTTCCAGATACTGCTTGGCAATCAAGCCCAGGCTGATGACCAGCGCGGCAAAGAAGGGCCAACCCAGCGCCAGTTCGGCACCGATACCCGCCATCATGGCCACGAACACGGCATGGCACAGCATGATGCCGGTGACGTCGTGATCGCCAAAGGTAATGGCCGAAGTCTTGATGCCGATTTTCAGGTCATCCGGCTTGTCGGCCATGGCATAGGCGGTGTCGTAAGCCACGGTCCAGAAGGCATTGGCCAGCAGCAGCAGCCAGGCCAGCGCGGGTACGTGATTGTTGAGCGCGGCAAAGGCCATCGGAATGCCAAAAGAGAAGGCAATGCCCAGATACGCCTGTGGCATGGGGAAGAAGCGCTTGGTAAAGGGGTAGCTGGCGGCTACGAAAACGGCTGGCACGCTCATCAGCCAGGTCAGCTGGTTGAGCGGCAAAATCAGCAGGAAGGAGAGAATGGCCAGCACCAGGGCCAGCAGCAGCGCTTCACGCTCGGTCACCGCACCACGGGCAAACGGGCGTTGGCTGGTGCGCTCCACATGCATGTCGTAGTGGCGGTCGGCATAGTCGTTGATGACGCAGCCGGCCGAGCGCATCAGGAAGGTGCCCAGTACGAAAATCAGCACCACCAGCGGGTCCGGCTTGCCGTTGCCGGCTATCCACAGCCCCCACAGGGTAGGCCACAGCAGCAGCAGGGTGCCGATGGGCTTGTCCATGCGCATCAGCTGCTTGTAAACGGTGTAGCGGTCTTTCAGGGCGTGCAGTGTCATCGGGCAAAGTCTTTCAGGGCGGGCAGGAACACTTCGCATACCACCATGGGAGCTTCATCCAGCACAAAGCGGCAGCGGCGTGCCGTCAGGCTGTCAGCCTCGGCCTCACTGGCCTGATGCAGCGGATGGCTGCTGTCCAGTTGCCGGTAATGCAGGGCAGCGCGCTGCAATTGCGGCAGTCCGCCAAACAGAGTGAAACCCAGCGAGCGGCTGCCGCGATCCAGTATCGGCTGCCATACCGGGCAGTCCAGCCGGGCGATGCTGCGGGCATAGACCACCGGGGTGTCATCCAGGGTAAGCCGGACATGGCGGGCGTAGAGCGGGCTGCCGGCTGGGAGGCCTAGCAGTATCGCTTCATCCGGGTGGGCCGTGCTTGCTCCCTGAAACAGGAGCTGTACGCCAAAGCGGTGGCCGGTGGCCATCAACCGTTCGGTGAGCGAGCCGGGCTCGGAGACAAAACCAAGCAGGGCCGGTGCCAGTGCGGGTGGCTGGAGCAGCCAGTGCGAATCCTCAATCATGGCGCGCATTATGCCAAAGCCCGGTGCCGCTTGTCCTGTTTGTCACCTGTAATACGACAATGGGCTTGTCTGTTTATTTCACCGCCGGGCTGCCGCAGGTATGATGAAAGCCCCATGTCCTTGCCCACTGCCAGACTTGTGGCGGCCAGTTGCCGCAAGCGGAATGACAATCATGATTGAAACCCTGTTGTGGCTGGTAGGCTACCAGCTGGCTGGAGAACTGATCAGCCGCACTTTTTCCTTGCCCTTGCCTGGCCCGGTGCTGGGCATGCTGTTGCTGTTTGCCACCCTGGCCTTGCGCAAATCCGTACCGGAAAGCATGAAGCTGAACGTGCCGCGCTTTCTGTCGCATCTGTCACTGCTGTTCATTCCGGCTGGGGCCGCGGTGCTGGCCTACCGTGACTTGCTGGCCGGTTTCGGCTGGCAGCTGATTGTGGTGCTGGTGCTGTCCACCACGCTGACCCTGCTGCTGCCCGGCCTGTTGCTCAAGCTGCTGCTGGCGCGCCATCGACATCAGGAGGGCGCATGAATACCGATGCAGCCCTGAGCGTGATCCGCACCTCGCCCTTGACCGGGGTGTTTGTCACCCTGCTGGCCTACAAACTGGCGGTGCTGTTTAACCGCCGCTGCAAGGGCCATCCGCTGTCCAATCCGGTGCTGATCGGTGTGCTGCTGTTACTGGCATGGCTGCTGGCCACCGGCACCGGCTACCGTGATTACATGAAGGGCGGGGTGATGGTGCAGATGCTGCTGGGTCCGGCCACGGTGGCACTGGCCGTGCCGCTGTATGGCAATCTGTCGCGGCTGAAGCGTGCCGCCGGCCCCCTGGCCATTACCATCGGGTTTGGTGGCCTGGTGGGCATTGTCAGTGCGGTGGGGGTGGGCTGGCTGCTGCAATTGCCGCAGCAGGTGTTGCTGTCGCTGACTACCCGTGCGGTCACCACGCCGATTGCCATGAGTGTGTCGCAGGGCATCGGCGGTATTCCGGAGTTGTCGGCCATGTTTGTCATCCTGTCCGGCATTTTCGGTGCGGTCATTGTCAAACCCCTGTTTGGCCTGCTGGGGCTGCGCGACGATATGGTGCTGGGGACGGCAACCGGGATCTCCGCCCACGGCATTGGCACGGCCAGGGTGTTTCAACTGTCGGAAACGGCGGGTGCCTTTGCTGGCCTCGCCATGGGGTTGAACGGTGTGGTGACGGCCATTCTGGTGCCGTTGCTGGCACCCTTGCTGCATTAGCACTAGGCTGGGGGCTAGGTGTTTGTCCGACATGCGGCTGACACACGGCTGGTGTAGGCTGCCGCACAGCCAAGCTGCTGTAGCGGGTATAAGCTGCTGTACAGAGAGGCGACTCCGCCTTATCGTGGCGCAGCACCAACAACAATAACGGAGGTGAATGATGGATCTGATTCTGTGGCGTCATGCCGAAGCGGAAGAGGGGTCGGATGATCTAGCGCGCGCACTGACGCGTCGTGGCCAGCAGCAGGCCAGCCAGATGGCCGCTTGGCTGCGCGACCGTCTGCCGCGCGATTTTATCTTGCTGGCATCCGAGGCCAAGCGCTCGCAGCAGACCGCTGCGCTGCTGAGCAAGCGTTATACCGTACTGCCGGAATTGAACCCGGATGCCTCGATTGAGGCGGTGATGCAGGCGGTTAACTGGCCCGAGGCGGGCAAAACCATCGTGCTGGTGGGGCATCAGCCCTATATCGGGCGTTTGTCCGCTCAGTTGCTGGGTGAGCAGCCCTTGTTGTGGAGCGTGAAAAAAGGTGCGGTCTGGTGGCTGAGCCATCGCGTTCGCCACGATCTGGAGCAAGTACGCCTGAAGGTGATGATGACGCCGAGCATGCTGACACCTGGAGAGTGAATAATCCGGTTTGCGCAAAACCCGCCCAGATGGCGGGTTTTTTATTGTGCAGCAGAAAAAGAGGGCTCCCAAAGGAGCCCTTGATCAGCGGGTACCAAGCGGGCCGGAGCGGGCCCTGAGAGAGAGTCTTGGTAAGCAAATACTAAAAATACTTTTTACAAATTGCAATAGATGGTGGTCAGTCTGCCGTTGCGGCCAGCTGTTGGCGCAGCGTTTTTGCCACAGCTACCATGCCTTGCAGCGCGGCTTCCACTTCCGGCCAGCTGCGGGTTTTCAAGCCGCAATCCGGGTTGACCCATAAGCGGCTGGCCGGAATCACCTGCAAGGCCTTGTGCAGCAGGACCTCCATATCGGCAGTGTGTGGCGTGCGCGGGCTGTGGATGTCGTAGATGCCGGGGCCGATCTGGTTGGGATAATGGAAGCGGGCAAAGTCCTGCAACAGCGCCATGTCCGAGCGCGAGGTTTCAATGGTGATCACGTCGGCATCCAGGGCGGCAATCTGCGGCAGGATGTCGCCAAAGGCCGAGTAACACATATGGGTGTGAATCTGCGTGCTGTCATCCAGCCGCCAGCTGCATAGCCGGAAGGCTTCACCCGCCCAGCGCAGGTAGTCTGCCTGATCGGCTTTTTTCAGCGGCAGGCCTTCCCGGATGGCTGGTTCGTCAATCTGGATGATGCGGATGCCGGCATTTTCCAGCTCCAGTACTTCCTCATTCAATGCCAGGGCAATTTGCTTGCACACCGTGCTGCGCGGCAGGTCGTCACGGACAAAGCTCCATTGCAGCAAGGTGACCGGCCCGGTGAGCATGCCTTTGACCGGGTGTTGCGTCAGGCTTTGCGCGTAAACCGCCCAGCCGACGGTCATGGCCTGCGGCCGTGCCACATCACCCACGATGATGGGCGGCTTGACGCAGCGGCTGCCATAGCTTTGTACCCAGCCCAGCTGGGTGAACACAAAGCCATCCAGTTGTTCGCCAAAGTATTCCACCATGTCGTTGCGCTCGGCCTCGCCATGCACCAGTACATCCAGGCCCAGCGCTTCCTGGCGGCGGATGGCCAGCGCGATGTCCTGCTGCATGGCCTGTTGATAGTCCGCCGCAGACAGTTCGCCGCGCTTGAAGGCGGCACGGGCGCTGCGGATGCCGGCAGTTTGCGGAAAGGAGCCGATGGTGGTGGTGGGCAGCAGGGGCAGCTGCAACCAGTCCTGCTGTTGCTTTGCCCGGCTGGCGAAGGGGCTGCGGCGTTGGTCGGCACCCGGCGGCAGGGTGGCCAGCCTGTCCTGCACTGCCGGGCGATGCGTCAGCGGGCTGTTGCGGCGCAGGGTCTGCACATGGTCGCTGGCCTGCAGTTCATGCACGATGCTGTTGCGGCCTTGTTCCAGAGCACGCTGCAGCAGCTTGAGCTCATTCAGCTTTTGTACGGCAAAAGCAAGCCAGCTGCGGATGTCGGCATCCATGGTGGTTTCGGCGGCGGCATCTACCGGGCAGTGCAGTAGCGAGCAACTGGGGGCCAGCCACAGCCTGTCGCCCAGTTGTCCGGCCAGTGGCTCCAGCAGTGCCAGCTGGGCGGACAGATTGCTGCGCCAGATATTGCGGCCATCCACGATGCCGGCGGAAAGAATCTTGTCTGCCGGCCAATGAGCGGCGAAGGCCGCTAGCTGTTCCGGTGCGCGTACCAGGTCCAGATGCAGGCCGGCCACCGGTAGCGAGCTAAGCAGGGTGCAGTGGTCTGCGACGCTGCCAAAATAAGTGGCCAGCAGGATGTTCAGCGGGGTGGCAGCCAGTTGCTGGTAGGCGGTGGCGATGGCCTGCAGCCAGTCGGCGGGCAAGTCCAGTGCCAGGATGGGTTCGTCCAGTTGTACCCAGGACACGCCGGCTGCGGACAGCTGTTGCAGTATGTTTTCGTAGCAGGCCAGCAGTGCGGGCAGCAGTTGCAGCCGGTCAAAATCCCCGCCTTTGCATTTGCCCAGCCACAGCAGGGAGACCGGCCCGATCAGCACCGGTTTGGTCCGGATGCCCAGTGCACGCGCCTCGGCCAGCTGGCTTAGCAAGACCGCCGGGTTGGCGGCAAAGCGGGTGTCGGCATGCCATTCCGGCACCAGGTAGTGGTAGTTGGTATCGAACCATTTGGTCATTTCCAGCGCAGGTTGTTGCTGGTTGCCACGTGCCAACTGGAAATACTGTTCAGGACTGATGGTGGCCGCGTCAAAGCCGAAGCGGGGCGGGATGGCACCCACCAGAATCTGCGCATCCAGCACGTGGTCGTACAGGGAAAAGTCAGCCAGCGGCGACAGGGTGATGCCGGCACCCTTTTGCAGCAGCCAATGGCGCTGGCGCAGTTCACGCGCTCCCTGCCGCAGTGCCTGTTCGTCAATTTTGCCTTGCCAGTAGTCTTCCAGCAGAAATTTCAGCTCGCGCTTGGTGCCGATACGCGGGAATCCGCTCAGGTGCAGTGTGGTCATGCGGGGCTCCTTGTTGTCAGTGGCTCCAGCATGGTGGTTTTTGTTGTATGATTCAAACGCATAATTTTATTGTTCTGCATTAATCATATTCATGTATTGAGGCCTGCCAACCGTGCTGGAACTTCGTCACTTGCGTACCCTGATTGCTTTGCAGGAAACCGGCAGCGTGTCGCTGGCGGCAGAGCGGGTGTTTCTCACCCAGTCCGCCTTGTCGCATCAACTGAAGCAGCTGGAGGCCTACTATCAGCAGCCTCTGTTTGAACGCAAAAGCCAGCCGCTACGCTTTACCCTGGCGGGGGAACGCCTGCTGACACTGGCGCATGAGCTGCTGGGCCGTGTGGCGGCGGCCGAGCGTGATGTGGCGCGCATTCGCGAAGGGGATGCCGGTGAATTGCGCATTGCCGTGGAATGTCACACCTGTTTTGACTGGCTGATGCCGGCCATGGACAGTTACCGTCAGCACTGGCCTGCGGTGGAGCTGGACATCGTGTCCGGCTTTCATGCCGACCCGGTCAGCCTGCTGCTGACGCAAAGGGCTGATCTGGCCATCGTGTCGGAAATGGAGCCGCAAGCCGGCGTGGTGCACCACCCTCTGTTTGCCTACGAGATGGTGGGCATCGTGGCGCGGGATCATCCGCTGGCGGACAAAAAAGTGTGGCAGGCGGCGGATTTCGCCGGGGAAACGCTGATCCAGTACCCGGTGCCGGATGACATGCTGGACTTGTGGCGCAAGGTATTGTTGCCCGCCGGGGTGAACCCGCCACGGCGCAGCAGCGAGCTGACGGTGGCCATCATCCAGTTGGTGGCCAGTCGGCGCGGGGTGGCGGCCTTGCCGTACTGGGCGGTACGGCCTTATCTGGAAAAGGGCTATGTGGTGGCGCGTACCATTGGCGATGAGGGCCTGCGCAGCGAGTTGTATGCCGCGGTGCGTAGCGAGGATGCGCCGCTTGCCTTCATGCGGGATTTTCTGGCCACGGTACGGGAGCGCAGCTTCGCCACGCTCCCCGGCTTGACCGTATTGGCCGGCTAAGCAGTCAGGGCCTAGACATGGTCGGCATGTTCGTCATGCCCCTCCATGCCCAGTTCCTGAATCTTGCGGGTGAGGGTGTTGCGGCCCCAGCCCAGCAAGTGGGCTGCTTCCACCTTGCGACCACCGGTGTGCGCCAGCCCGGTGCGGATGCAGCTTTCTTCAAAGCGTCGGGTCAGGTCGTCGATGATGCCGACTTCACCAGCGCGCAGTCGGCGTGCCACTTCTTCGGCCAGCCCCAGCGTCCAGTCCACCACGTGCACGGCGCTGCTGATCACCGGGCTGCCATCGCTCTCGGTGCTTGGTGCCGCGGCTTCCGGTTCGCGCAGTTCGGCGGGCAAGTCGCCCACTTCCACCTGCTGGCCCGGTGCCATCACGGTAATCCACTGACACAGGTTTTCCAGTTCGCGCACATTACCGGTAAAGCTGTGGAACTTGATCACTTCCATGGCCGCTTCGGTCAGGCGTTTGGGCTCAACACCCAGGCTGCTGGCGCTCTTGGCCAGGAAATGGCGGGTCAGCAGCGGGATGTCCTCGCGCCGTTCGCGCAAGGGTGGCAGACGCAGGCGGATCACGTTCAGGCGGTGGAACAGGTCCTCCCGGAACAGGCCGCGTTTGACCCGGTCTTCCAGGTTCTGGTGGGTGGCGGCAATCACCCGCACATTGGCTTTGATCGGCACATGGCCGCCCACGCGGTAAAAGTGTCCGTCCGACAGCACGCGCAGCAGGCGGGTTTGCAACTCGGTGGGCATGTCGCCGATTTCATCCAGAAACAGCGTGCCGCCTTCTGCCTCTTCAAAACGACCCCGACGGGTGGCCAGGGCGCCGGTAAACGCGCCTTTTTCATGGCCGAACAGTTCGGACTCCAGCAAATCCTTGGGGATGGCCGCGGTATTCAAGGCAATGAAAGGCTTGCTGGAACGCACCGAATGGCGATGCAACGCCTCGGCCACCCGCTCCTTGCCGGTGCCGGATTCGCCGGTAATCAGCACGGTGACGTGCGATTGCGACAAGCGGCCAATGGCGCGGAACACGTCCTGCATGGCAGGGGCCTGGCCTAGCAGCACCGGCATGGCTTCCACGCCGCCGGTGGCTTCGATCTGGCTATTGCTTTCCGCCAGTGCGCGCTCAATCAGCTGCACCGCCTGGTCGACATCAAAGGGCTTGGGCAGGTATTCGAAGGCACCACCTTGAAAGGCGGCAACGGCGGAGTCCAGGTCGGAATGCGCGGTCATGATGATGACCGGCAATTGCGGATGATCCGCCTTTACCTTGGAAAGGAATTTCAGGCCGTCCGTCCCCGGCATGCGAATGTCGGAAATGATGACGCGCGGCGTGTTGTCGTACAGGGCGTTGAGTGCGTCATCGGCACTGGAAAAGCTGTCAAAGCCAATGCCGCTGCGGCCGAGCGCCTTTTCCAGTACCCAGCGGATGGCCTTGTCGTCATCGATGATCCACACCGGGTTATTCATAGCAGCCCTCGTTTCTGTTATTGGGTTCAATCCGTGTTGCTGAAGGGCAGCATCACGGTAAAGCAAGTCTGGCCGGGGCGGGATTCGAATTCGATGCTGCCGCCATGCTGGTGTACATAGGCCTGGGCCAGTGTCAGCCCCAAACCAGTGCCTTCGGCGCGTCCGGTGACCAGGGGATAGAAAATGTGATCCCTGATTTCTTCCGGAATGCCGGGGCCGTTGTCGACAATCTGCAATTTTAATGCCAGCAGGTGACGCTTCCGTGCCAGCGTGACTTGCCGGGCGACACGGGTGCGCAAAATCACCTCCCCCGTGGCCTTCATGGCCTGGATGGCATTCTTGACGATATTGAGCACCACCTGGATCAGCTGCTCCTTGTCGGCCACCATATGCGGCAGGCTGGTGTCGTAATCGCGGCGGATGGTGAGGCCCTGCGGATACTCGGCCAACGCAATACTGCGTACCCGCTCCAGTACTTCGTGGATATTGATTTCGCTGCGCACATGACGGCGATGTGGAGCCAGCAGTCGGTCTACCAGTGACTGCAGGCGCAGTGCTTCTTCCTGGATGACCTCGGTGTATTCCTTCAGCTCGGGGCGGTCGGACAGCTCATGTTCCAGCAACTGGGCGGCCCCACGGATTCCCCCCAGCGGATTCTTGATTTCATGCGCCAGGTTACGAATCAGCTCGCGATTGGCCTGCTGTTGCAGCAAAAGCCGCTCTTCATTGGCAATTTTCAGTTGCTGGTCCAGTGGCCGCAGCTCTACCAGCGCCAGTCGGCCTTCGGCATCAATGGGGGTGACAGACAGGGCAATGTGCAGCGGCTGCTCGCCATGCGGAGTGCGTAGTTCGAGATCGTGCTCGATATAACTGGAGTTATGTTGTAAGGCGGTGGTCAGTGCCTGGCGCAAGGCGGGGCTGTCTTGCAGCAACTCGAACAGCGAGTGGCGCAGCAACTCACGCCGGCCAATGGCCAGCAAGTTTTCACAGGCGGGGTTGGCAAACTCGAGTCTGCCGTCGGCGTGGGCAATCAGCACCGGGGTGTCGAGTAATTCCAGGCCGGCAAAGCTGGGAGAGTTCATGGTGCTCCGAATCGGATGGGGCTGTGCCTGAAGCTATTAGCAATAAGCACGCCAAGCCAGAGCACAGCGAATGCACGAAATCGGCCTTAATTATGCACCATTATTGTGCGGAAGATGCAGATTGCCCCAATTCGCGGCGTAGTGCATCCACATTCTTCTGCCGATCGGTTACCGCGTCCTTCAGCTTCTGTACCCGGTCCAGGTATTTCTGGTAGTTCCGGGTTTCATCGCCGTTGCGGGTGGCTGCGCCGTCGGTATAGGCTTTTTGTGCATCAGCCAGCGCCTTTTGCTCGTTGGCCAGTTCGCCTTCCAGAATCTTGCGCCGGCCTTCATCCCGCTTGGTCTGGGTACCGTTGTCCACACTGGGATAGCCGTCCGGTGTCGAGGCAGGCTTGCCGCTGCCCGACGTGTGTGGCTTGCTGTTGCCATAGGTTGATAGCGGTGCCAGGTGCATGGGCTTTGCTCCCTTGATCGGCACATTGGTGAAGGTGACATTGCCATTGGCGTCGATGTATTTGTATACCTCGGCATGGGCAAGGCCACAGGTCAGCAGCAGGCAGAAAGCAAGGGTTTTCATGGTGTCGGGCATCTGCGGTGAAAACGGGTGGACGTGACACTATGATAAGCAAAAGGTTGGCTCGCGTCACATCTGCATGACAACAATGCCACTGCAGTCATGCCGCATATCATCCTGATTGTGTCATCATGCGGTCCGGCTTCACGTCGTGCCAATGGCATGCCATGTGACTGGATTTGATGTCCGGTATTCATGCAGAAGGTGAATGAGGAAATGTTTGCAGTCATCCGTTCAGGCCATCACCTTGTAATTTTACAGAAAGCTTGCTCATGCTGATCCAGTTGCTTTATTCCAGCAAAGCCACCACGGCCCTGTCGCCTGCTGAATTGACGGTAATCCTGGACAAGTCTGTGGCCAATAATCAGGCCAGGCAGATCACTGGCCTGTTGCTATACCGCGATGGTTGTTTCTTGCAGCTGCTGGAAGGTGAAGCTGACGTGGTGGAAGCGGCTTTCAGGAGAATCAGCCTTGATCCGCGCCATCATCAGGTGGAGTCCCTGTTTCGCAGTGAATGCAAGCAACGCGAGTTTGCCCAGTGGTATATGGGTTTCCATATACCGCAGCCAGAGGCGCTGGCGCGCTTTCCCCAGTTTGCCCCGGTGTTCGACCCGGGATTTGATGTCAGCCAGCTGGTCGTTGCGCCACAAGATGGTTTGGCCATGCTCAAGGTTTTTGCCGGGCTACCGGGCTGAGCGCTCCCAAGTGGCAGCTGGCAGCCATGAAAAAACCCGCACAGCGCTGCTTGTGCGGGTTTTCTGTATCTGGCAAGGCGTCAAGAGACACCCAAACCTGATTACAGCGAGTAGTACATTGCAAATTCTACCGGGTGGGTAGTCATGCGGGTCAGGTTTACTTCCTGCATCTTCAATTCGATGTAGGCGTCAATCCATTCGTTGGAGAACACACCGCCACGGGTCAGGAAGTCGCGGTCTGCGTCCAGGGCCGCCAGGGCTTCGTCCAGGCTGGCGCACACGGTCGGGATCAGCTTGTCTTCTTCCGGCGGCAGGTCGTACAGGTTCTTGTCAGCGGCATCGCCCGGGTGAATCTTGTTCTGGATACCATCCAGACCGGCCATCAGCAGTGCGGAGAAGCACAGGTACGGGTTAGCCAGCGGATCCGGGAAACGGGCTTCGATACGACGGCCCTTCGGATTGGCAACGTGCGGGATACGGATGGAAGCGGAACGGTTCTTGGCGGAGTAGGCCAGTTTTACCGGGGCTTCGTAATGCGGAACCAGACGCTTGTAAGAGTTGGTACCCGGGTTGGTGATGGCGTTCAGAGCCTTGGCGTGCTTGATGATACCGCCGATGTAGTACAGGGCGGTGTCGGACAGGCCAGCATAGCCGTCGCCAGCAAACAGGTTCTTGCCGTCTTTCCAGATGGACTGGTGAACGTGCATGCCGGAACCGTTGTCACCAACGATGGGCTTGGGCATGAAGGTAGCGGTCTTGCCGTAGCTGTGCGCCACGTTTTGAACCACGTACTTCAGGATCTGGGTCCAGTCGGCACGCTGGGTCAGGGTGCTGAACTTGGTGCCGATTTCCATCTGGCCGGCAGTGGCCACTTCGTGGTGGTGAACTTCAACCGGTACGCCCAGTTCTTCCAGCAGCAGAACCATGGCAGAACGCAGGTCTTGTGCGGAGTCAACCGGCGGAACCGGGAAGTAGCCACCCTTCACGCCCGGACGGTGACCGGTGTTGCCACCTTCGAATTCTTCAGCGGAGGCCCATGCAGCTTCTTCGGACTTGATCTTCACGAAGCAACCGGACATGTCGGTGCCCCAGGTGATGCTGTCGAATACGAAGAATTCCGGTTCCGGACCGAAGTAGGCGGTATCGCCCAGGCCAGAGGCTTTCAGGTAGGCTTCAGCACGCTTGGCGATGGAGCGCGGGTCACGGTCGTAGCCCTTGCCATCGGCCGGGTCGATCACGTCACATGACATGAATACGGTGGGTTCATCGAAGAAAGGGTCGATCTTGGCGGTGGCCGGGTCAGCCATCAGCAGCATGTCAGAAGCCTGGATACCCTTCCAGCCCGCGATCGAAGAGCCATCGAACGCGTGGCCGTGCTCGAACCATTCATCAGCATCTTCCAGCAGAACGTGTGCCGGGATGGTAACGTGTTGTTCTTTACCACGGGTGTCAGTAAAGCGCAGGTCTACGAACTTGACGTCGTTTTCTTGAATCAGCTTGACTACGTCTGCAACCGCCATGAATGTTCTCCTAAAGGCAACGTGCATCGAAAGCAATATTGCTTGATAAAGATGGTACGCTTCGCTTGAAGCATGAAGCGTGCCAGGCTAAGAACGCTAATTTAATCATTGTGTCACAGGGTATCCGGTCCGGCTAGTCATTCGGATTGCACCAAAATGGGATGCTGCATTGTGCGCACGCACCAATTCAGTGCGATTGGCAATCCGCAGATGTATCCGGGTGCCAAGTCAGCCCGCGTGCATAGGGTGGCATGGCTACATTACAAGGAAAGGAAGCTTCGATATGGAACAGTCCGCAGTCATTTTGCAAACCGCTGCCGAACGTGCAGCAAGCCAGCAACTGGGCTATCAGGGGGCATTGACGCCGCCGGAGGCTTATTATCTGACCCAGCATCTGGAGGGGGCGGTGCTGGTGGATGTCCGCAGTGCTGCAGAGTGGCAATTCGTGGGTGTGGTACCCGGTGCCTTGCGTATCGAGCTGCGCACTTTCCCCGGTATGCAGCCTAATCCGCAGTTCACTGCCCAATTGCAGGGCGCAGTAGACAAGCAGGCAATGCTGCTGCTGATGTGCCGAAGCGGGGTGCGTTCGCATGAGGCGGCGGTAATGGCCGCTGCTGCTGGCTACAGCCGGGTTTACAACGTGCTGGAGGGTTTTGAAGGCGATAAGGACGGGCTGGAGCATCGCGGCAATCTGACCGGCTGGAAAGCCCACGGCCTGCCCTGGGTACAGGGCTGAACAGGGTCTAAATTGTTGGGACAGGGGTATTGACCGGTTGATGTTTATGACGTTACACGGCAAAGTGCTACCTCAGCAGATGAACCGCATGATGCGGTAGCACCACAGGAATCCAAGAAAGCTGATCATGACCAACCGTTACGCCGTCATCGGTAACCCCGTTTCCCATAGCCAGTCGCCGTTTATCCACAGTGAATTTGCCCGCGCCACCGGCGAGGCCGTGCAATATGAAAAGCTGTTTTCCGAATTGGGCAAATTCGACGAAGTGGTTGGCCAGTTCGTACAAAATGGCGGTCTGGGCCTGAATGTCACCCTGCCGTTCAAGGGTGATGCCTTCCGTATGGCGCAGGAAGTCACTGAACGCGCCCGTGCTGCCGAAGCGGTGAATACCCTGACTTTCCGCGATGGCAAGGTATATGGCGACAATACCGACGGCGTCGGTCTGGTGCGCGATATCGTGGAAAATCTCGATTTTCCGATGGAAGGCAAAAGCATCCTCATTCTGGGTGCCGGCGGTGCCGTGCGCGGTGTGCTGGAGCCAATCCTGGAACAGAAACCGGCTAAGGTCACCATTGCCAATCGCACCCTGATCAAGGCGGAATCCATCGCCCACCATTTTGCGCCCTGGGGTGCTGTGGTGGCCAGCGGCTACGAGGCGCTGGAAGGCAAAACCTTTGACATCATCATCAACGGGACTTCCACTAGCCTGCACAACGAAATTCCGCCACTGCCGGCAAACATCTTTACCGCGCGCACACTGGCTTACGACATGGTGTACAGCAAGGGCCTCACCCCTTTCCTTAAGCGTGCCCAAAGCGAAAATGCCGGCATGCTGGCTGATGGCCTGGGCATGCTGGTGGAGCAGGCTGCCGAGTCCTTCCATATCTGGCGTGGTGTAAAGCCGGACACACGCAAGGTCACCAATATGCTGCGAGAAGTGCTGGCCTGATTGATGCGTCTTTTATTCAAGATCATGGCGGTCCTGGTGGCCGCCATTGTGTTGTACAACCTGTGGATTTTCGGTCACATCGTCTACTGGCGTAGCCACAACCCCTCTGCCAGTGCCTTCATGAACGAACAGCTAGCCAAATTACAGGAAGACGACCCCGAGGCCGAGTTGCGGCAGAAATGGGTGCCGTACGCCCAGATTTCTCCCAATCTCAAGCGCGCACTGATTGCTGCAGAAGACGCCAAGTTTGCCGACCACGAAGGTTTTGACTGGGATGGCATCGAGGCAGCATTCGAAAAGAACCTGAAGCAGGGCCATATTGTGGCCGGCGGTTCCACCATCAGCCAGCAATTGGCCAAGAACCTGTTTCTGTCCAGCAAGAAGACGCCCTGGCGCAAACTGGAAGAGGCGGCCATTACCGTCATGCTTGAGAAGGTATTGGACAAGCGCCGCATATTCGAGATTTACCTTAACGTTATTGAATGGGGCAATGGCGTATTTGGTGCGGAAGCGGCTGCTCGCTATTATTTCCGTACCGGTGCCGCCCGCCTGTCATCAGGTCAGGCTGCCAAACTGGCCGCCATGGTGCCCAATCCGCGTTACTACGATGAGCATCGCAACGCTCCCGGTCTGATGAAGAAAACCCGCATCATCCAGCGGCGCATGGCTTTCGCTGATCTCCCCTGATATCGCCCCCTTGCTGGAAGGCAAGGGGGCTTCATGTTACAATCCCGCGCCTGTTTATACGTTCTGCCACACCGCAAGGCGTGGTATTGCACATGGACTTACCCAGTTACTCCATAGCCTCTGGCTTCCCTGTTTTTCCTGCTTGATTCCCGCCGTCACGACCGTGTAGCCCAGTCTCCGTCGCCATGGCGGAAGGAGTTGTGCTTGTCGGTTATTGAAAAAAAACAAACTGCTGAACGATTAAGCGAAAGCCTGGCCGAGGTGCAAAGGCTGATCGCGCTGCATGTCGAAGAGGGTGCCGTCGCCCCGGGCAACTCACCGGCACTGGACGAACTGCAGCAAAGGCTGCAAAACCTGCATCCGGCAGATATCGCCTATATTCTGGAAGCCCTGCCGCTGGATGAGCGTCTGCTGGTTTGGGATCGTGTCAAAGTGCAACAGGATGGTGACATCCTGCTGGAGGTTTCCGATGCCGTCCGGGAAACCCTAATCGAGTCCATGGCCCCGGCCGAGTTGCTGGCCGCTGTGCGCCAGCTGGATACCGACGAGCTGGCTGACCTTGCCGGCGACCTGCCGCGTCAGGTGGTCTATGAAGTCATGGGCGAATTGGACGAAGCCGAGCGCGAGCAGTTGCAGTCTGCACTGTCCTATCCTGAGGGCAGTATCGGTGCCCTGATGGACTTCGAGCTGGTGAAGATCCGTGCCGATGTCAGCTGCGAAGTGGTACTGCGTTATCTGCGCCGCTTTGATGAGTTGCCGCATCAGACCGACAAGATATTTGTGTTGGATGCCAATGAAACCCTATGCGGAGTTCTGCCCTTGCGCAGCCTGCTGGTGGCGGATCCGGAAGCCATGGTGTCAGCCGTGATGGCAACCGAGGTTGTGTCCTTTCAGCCGGAAGACGAAGCACGGGATGCCGCCCAGGCATTCGAACGTTACGATCTGGTATCCGCGCCTGTCGTCGATGAGCGCGGTGCGCTGATTGGCCGCCTGACCGTGGATGAGATGGTCGATGTCATGCGCGAAGAATCGGACAGCGAAGTACTTAACCTGGCGGGTTTGAAAGAAGAAGAGGACCTGTTTGCGCCAGTGATCGACTCGGTGAAAAACCGCTGGTCGTGGCTGGCAATCAATCTGTGTACGGCCTTTGTAGCATCCCGGGTGATTGGTGCATTCGAACACTCCATCAATCAGCTGGTGGCGCTGGCAGCACTGATGCCCATCGTGGCCGGTATCGGCGGCAACTCCGGCAACCAGACCATCACCATGATCGTGCGGGCACTTGCCATGGGCCAGATGCAGGTAAGCCAGGCTTGGCGTCTGTGGCGCAAGGAATTGGGGGTCAGCATCATCAATGGCTTGGTGTGGGGTGGAGCCATCGGCCTGATTGCCTGGCTATTGTATGGACGCCTGTCATTGGGGCTGGTGATGCTGGCTGCCATGACGCTCAACCTGATGCTGGCAGCCACCATGGGCGTATTGATTCCGTCCCTGATGCAAAAACTGGGACGTGACCCAGCACTGGGTTCCAGCGTGCTGATCACGGCATGTACCGACTCCGGTGGCTTTTTCATTTTTCTTGGCCTGGCCACCATCTTCCTGCTTTGAATCATGCTAACCATTGAACAGGCACTGCGCTGCCACCCCTTGCCCCGCCTGGAAACGCGTATGCTGTTGCAGCATGTCCGCCCGGGCCTGACCCATGCTCGCATGATTGCCGATCCCGATCTGCAGCTAACTGAAAGTGAAGTTGCCCAGTTTACGCAGCTGGCACAGCGCCGACTGCAGGGCGAGCCGATGGCCTACCTGCTGGGGGAACGGGAATTCTATGGTCGCAACTTCAGGGTTACACCTGCAGTGCTGATCCCCCGCCCCGAAACCGAGCATCTGGTGGAGGCCGCCTTGCAGTACGTGGCCGCCGTCGCACCAATGCGCGTGCTTGACCTGGGCTGTGGTAGTGGTGCCATTGCCGTTACCTTGGCACTGGAAGCGCCGGCATGGCAGGTGCAGGCTGTTGACCTATCCAATGATGCAGTCGCAGTTAGTCGTGACAATGCAGATCGGCTTGGCGCGACTGTCAGTTTTCATCTGGGCAGCTGGTATCAGCCGCTGGGTGAACAGTGCGGATTTGACCTGATTGTTTCCAATCCCCCCTATATTGAAAAGCACGATCATCATCTGGAAGAGGGCGATGTCCGTTTCGAGCCGCGTATGGCGCTGACGGATGAGGGCGACGGGCTGGATTGTCTGCGCAAAATCATTGCCGGTGCACCGGCACGGCTGAAGCCTGGAGGCTGGATCATGCTGGAGCATGGCTATGATCAAGGGGCGGCTGTACGCCAGTTATTGCGGCAGGCGGGTTTGCAGGCAGTAGCAACACGGGCGGACCTGGCGGGACTGGATCGGGTATCTCTAGGACAGATGCCGATTGACTTGCTCTCGGTGTAAGTGCGGGGCGTGGTCTCGCACCTCGTGAAGACTGAGGCAGTAAGGCGCATATCTTTAGGTCTGGCCGAGAGGGGCGCGAGGGATTGTCAGTCAACAGTAGTTTTTTTGCCCTGTATCAAGGGGCAAGGCCGATTCCAACGGCATGCTGGCTCCAGTCCGAAAACTGTGATGTTTCTGGAGTGATTCCTGCTGTGTTTTCCTGTGGATGGCTAAAGGAAAACTGGCGTAGCCCCGATCATCATAGAGATTAAGGACTACGCCAGCTTGAGCAGACAATAGCGGGTATTGTCTGGCGTTATTGCTTAGTGGTGGTGGCCATGTGCACCGTGAACGTGGCCGTGGCTCAGTTCTTCAGCACTGGCGGCACGTACTTCGGTAACCTTGGCAACAAAGCGGATGGTCTGGCCAGCCAGCGGATGGTTGGCATCCACGATAGCCTTGCCGTCGGCGATGTCGGTTACGCGGAACAGCAGCACGTCGCCGGTTTCCGGATCGTCAGCTTCGAACATCATGCCGACTTCGACGTCAGCCGGGAACACGTCCAGATCTTCAACGCGAACCAGTTCTTCTTCCGGGTCGCCGAAAGCATCATCCGGGGTCAGCTTGACGTCGACGGAGTCGCCAACGCTCTTGCCGTGCAGGGCCTCTTCAACCAGCGGGAAGATGCCGTCATAGCCGCCATGCAGGTAGGCAATGGGTTCTTCAGTCTTGTCGAGAAGGGTGTTCTCTGCGTCAAACATCTCGTAGTGGAGGGTAACGACGGTATCTTTGGCGATTTGCATCAGAAATTGTCCGGAATGAAATGAAAAACCTTGTCAGGGCGAGGTGCACATTGCGCCCCAGTCCTGCAAGCAATAGTGCGGAATGCCGCTTGAACGTATTGTAAACCATAGAAGGGCCCGCAAGCCCGTGAAACTGCCATGAAACCGATGACATTGCTGGGGGGACTCACCCCCGAAGAGTTTCTCAGCGAATATTGGCAAAAAAAGCCTTTGCTGATCCGTGGTGCGCTGACTGATGTTGGTCCGCATGTTGATTTCAAATGCCTGTCCGAACTGGCCATGCAAGAGGACGTTGAGTCCCGCCTGATCGAAAACCGCAGCGGGAAATGGCATCTGGAACGCGGCCCATTCCGCCCGGCCCGCTTCCGCAAGCTGGGTGAAACCGACTGGACCATCCTGGTACAGAATGTGAACCATCACTTGCCGCATATCGACAAGATATTGTGGCAATTCGATTTCATCCCTTTTGCTAGGCTGGATGACCTGATGATCAGCTATGCACCGCCAGGTGGCACTGTCGGCCCGCATTTTGATTCCTACGATGTCTTCCTGCTGCAAGTGGGCGGCAAGAAGCGCTGGCAGATTTCTTCGCAAGCCGATGACGACTTTATTCCGGATGCCCCCATTCGTGTATTGCAGGATTTCCGCGTGGAAGAAGAATTCGTGCTCGAGCATGGCGACATGCTGTACCTTCCGCCCAAGTGCGCACATTATGGTGTCGCGCTTGAGCCGGGCATGACGTACTCGATCGGCTTTCGAGCCGCACCGACGCAGGAGCTGGCTACACAGTTCCTGGTCTATATGCAGGATCGCATCTGCCTGGACGGGCGTTATGCCGATCCCGAATTGCAGCGCCAGCCAGACCCGGCACGCATCAGCGACGAAATGGTGGACAAGGTCAGCCAGATGCTGAGCCAGATTACCTGGGATAAGCGGACGATCAGCGACTTCCTTGGACACTATCTGACCGAACCGAAGCCGCATGTGTTTTACGATTCACCAGCAGAAGAGCTGGATGAGGATGAGTTTGTCCAAGAAGTAAGGCTTCTCGGGATTGAACTGGATCGCAAAAGCCTGATTCTGTTCCATGATGAAATGTTCTATTGCAATGGTGAGCTTCTCGAAATCGAACCGGATGATGTTGCACTGTGGCAACAATTTGCCAATCAGCGGCATTTGTCCCCAGCCGACATCAGGCCGTCGTTATTGGATGTGCTGTACGAAGGATATCTATCTGGATATTGGCATTTGCCGCAGTCTGTAGCAAAATAACCACATCAGATGTTCAAATGTACACATGGCAAGGCATCTACCGGTCAAGCATCGGCGTTCAAACGCTCATTTTGCCGGGAATGCTGCGCTGCGGAAGGTTGCAGTGGGATTAGTGGCGTTTTTGCTGGTCTGCCCCCCTACACAGCAATTTTTTTCGTGATACAATTTGCGCACTGAAAGATTTTCAGTCGCCCAGTCATTTCCAAATACAGCTTGGGCGATTAAATTGACGTCTTGTTAACTTATCTTTAAAGGTCAAGAAAAAATGAAACAGTCGCTCCTCGTTGCTGCCCTGCTGGCCGTTGCTCTGTCCGCTTGCGGTAAGAAGGCTGATGCTCCTGCTGAAGCTTCCGCTCCTGCTGTTGAAGCTTCCGCTCCGGCTGCTGATGCTTCCGCTCCGGCTGCTGACGCTTCCGCTCCGGCTGCTGACGCTTCCGCTGCTGCTGCTTCCGCTCCGGCTGCTTCCGCTGCTCAGTAATTCAGCGCGAAAGCACCAAAAACCGGCTTCGGCCGGTTTTTTTACGCCCATTGTTTGCCGCTTGCAGGCGGCGCATTGTACGTAAGCATGAAAAAAGCCCGCTGGAGCGGGCTTTTTGCTTTACTACGGGAGGCTTATTGCAGCTCAGTCTGCAACTTGGACAGTACCGATTTGGCAAAGCTGTCCGACAGCGGCTTGCCTTGCTTGTCCAGTACGGCCAGCGTGCTGCTGCCGCCGTCAATTTCCTTGACCTGGATCCGGTATTCCGGTCCGGACGGATTGGCCTTCTCGTCGCTATCCTTGCTCTTCCAGAATGCGAGGCTGGACCAGAAGCCACCACCGGAGGAGGACTCGTCTTTCTTGTCCAGTTCGCCCTTGGCCGGCTTGACGAAGTAGAGGCCCTGCGAGCGGTCGCGGTCATTGACCACCAGACCGATGCGATCCAGCGCCAGACCAACACGACGCCAGGCGCGATCGAAGCCGTCATTGATGTTGAGCTTGCCATCAACAATGCTGTCTTTCGGCTTGTCGGCAACAACCTGGGTTTTCTTGACTGCGGCCTTGGCCTGCTCTTCGGTAATGCCCATGCGGATCATGAAGCGGCCCAGCAGCTCGGCTTCCAGATTGGGATCAACCGGACGGGGCTGCCACATGGTGTCCGATTTGCCTTCGTTGATGAAGGTTTCGTACATGCCGCGATGCGAGAAGTAGATCTCGGTGCCGTTGGCGGTTTTTTCCAGGCGGATGCGGAATTTGTCACGCTCCGGTGTGGACATTGCGCCGCCCAGGCCAACCGTTTCCATCAGCTTGCGAATACCATCGGACGGCAGCTTGGCACGGTTTTCGGCCCAGTCGGTTTCCATGATGCCAAGATCCGGCTCTTCGGTCTTGATGACAAAACCGTTTTCCTGCCAGAAGGCTTTCAATACCGGCCATAGTTCTGCCGGCGATTTGCCCTTCACCTCAAGCCAGCGCTGGGTGCCTGCGCGTTCCATGGTGATGTTGTCGATACTGTTGACGGCGACTGTATTGCCAGTCACGGCAGCCTGAACGGCCGCGGCTTGCTGGGTGGCTGCCACGGCATTGCTGCTTGCCAGGGCAGAAGCACTGCCGGTGGCCGGAATGACATATTTGTTCTGGATTTGCGGCGCGGTCAGGTCCGGCGGCACTTCCAGGGTGTTGCCCGCTTTGGGCGGTTCGGCGGACTTGTAGTCCAGTTTCTTTTCCAGCGGGTTGGAGGTGCTGCAACCAGCGAGAATGCCGGTTGCAAGCAGAATCGCGGCGGGCGCGCTTCGTTTCATGCGGACTCCCTTGTCGTCAGGGGGTTTAAATGAGTTCAGCCTGCTTCATGGCGGCCGTCAGCTGCGGGCGCAGGCTGTCCGACATCACATGAAGGGGAAGGCGGATGCCTGCAGGAATCATGCCCAGCTCTTGCAGTACCCATTTGGCCGGAATCGGGTTGGGTTCGGCAAACAGCTGCTTGTGCAGACCTTGCAACTTGTCGTTCAGTTCGCGTGCCAAGGCCGCGTTACCGGCAATGGCGGCGTCACACATCTGGCTCATCAGCTTCGGTGCAACGTTGGAGGTGACGGAGATGACGCCATTACCACCACACAGCATGAATGCCATGCCGGTTGCATCATCGCCGGAGTACAGCGCGAAGTTTTTCGGGACACGGCTGATCAGGTCGCAAGCGCGGCCGATATCACCTGTTGCATCCTTCAGCCCGATGATGCCGGGCACTTCGGTGAGGCGCAGTACAGTGTCATTGTTCATGTCGGCAACGGTACGACCCGGTACGTTGTACAGGATTACCGGAATGTCGACACTTTCAGCAATTGCGCGGAAATGGCGGTACATGCCTTCCTGCGTCGGTTTGTTGTAGTAGGGCACCACGGAAAGGGTCATGTCAGCACCTGCCTGCTTGGCATGTGCCGCCAGTTCGATGGCTTCGGCGGTGGAGTTTGCCCCGGTACCGGCGATAACCTTGACGCGGCCTTTGGCCTGTTTGATGACAGCTTCGACGACAGCGATGTGTTCATCAACGGCAAGGGTGGCGGATTCGCCGGTGGTACCAACGGCAACAATGCCGCTGGTGCCGTTGTCGATGTGGAAATCGACCAGGCGGGAGAGCGATTCGAAGTCGACCCGACCATCTGTGGTCATCGGGGTGACCAGGGCAACCAAGCTACCGGTAAGCATAGTTCTGCCTATATCTAGGGATGAAGATTCAAAGTCTTCGATTGTAGCGGAATTCCCCTACGGGTCAAAAGCATGTCATCGCATTTGGTGCCAAGCGCCGGATTGTCGTGCCGATGTGATAGAATCCACGGTTTTTCCGATACTTACGGCTGGATTGGCTGAAGGATCCCAAGCGTGATTACCACAAGCAACATTACCATGCAGTTTGGCGTGAAACCTTTGTTTGAAAAGGTTTCCGTCAAGTTTGGCGAAGGCAACCGTTATGGCCTGATTGGCGCCAACGGTTCCGGCAAATCGACATTCATGAAAATTCTGGGCGGTGACCTGGAACAAACCGGTGGCGAAGTTGCCATCGAAAACGGCCTGCGTCTGGGCAAGCTGCGTCAGGACCAGTTTGCCTACGAAGAACAGCGCGTCATCGATGTGGTGATGATGGGCCATACCGAGATGTGGGCGGCGATGAGCGAGCGTGACGCCATTTACGCCAATCTCGAAGCCACCGAAGAAGATTACATGCACGCGGCCGAACTGGAGGCCAAGTTCGCTGAGTATGACGGCTACACCGCAGAAGCGCGTGCCGGTGAACTGCTGATGGGTGTGGGTATTCCGGTGGAGCAGCACTTTGGCCCGATGAGTGAAGTGGCTCCCGGCTGGAAGCTGCGTGTGCTGCTGGCACAGGCCTTGTTCTCCAACCCGGACATCCTGTTGCTGGACGAACCGACCAACAACCTGGACATCAACACCATTCGCTGGCTGGAGAATGTGCTGAACGAGCGCAACTCCACCATGATCATCATCTCCCACGACCGTCACTTCCTGAATTCCGTATGTACCCACATGGCGGATCTGGACTACAACACCATCCGCATCTATCCGGGTAATTATGATGACTACATGATTGCCTCGGCCCAGGCGCGTGAGCGTCAGCTGTCTTCCAACAGCAAGGCCAAGGAGCGTATCCAGGAGCTGCAGGAATTTGTGGCCCGTTTCTCGGCCAACAAGTCCAAGGCGCGTCAGGCGACTTCCCGTCTGAAGCAGGTGGACAAGTTGAAGTCGGAAATGGTGGACGTGAAGCCGTCCAGCCGACAGAACCCCTTCATCCGCTTCGAGACCGACGACAAGTTCAAGCTGCACCGTCAGGCCGTAGAAGTGGAAAGCCTCAACAAGGCTTACGACAGCAAGGTGCTGTTCAAGGATATGAGCTTCATTCTGGAAGCCGGTGCCCGCCTGGCGGTGATTGGCCCGAACGGTGCAGGTAAGACCTCGCTGGTCAAACTGCTGGCCGGTGCTTTTGAGCCCAAGTTTGCCGAAGGTCTGACCGCTGACTTTGGCAACATCAAGTGGGCGGAAAAAGCCCAGATCGGTTATTTCGCGCAGGATCACGAGGCCGATTTTGACACCGACATGAACCTGACCGAGTGGATGCGCGAGTGGGGTCAGGACGGTGATGATGAACAGGTGATCCGCGGCACGTTGGGTCGTCTGCTGTTTGGCGGCGACGAAGTGACCAAGCCGGTTCACGTGCTGTCCGGTGGTGAAAAGGGCCGCATGCTGTATGGCAAGCTGATCCTGCAAAAGCCCAATGTGATGATCATGGACGAACCGACCAACCACATGGACATGGAGTCGATCGAATCGCTGAACATGGCGCTGGAAAAGTACAAGGGCACGCTGATTTTCGTCTCGCACGACCGTCAGTTCGTCAGCTCGCTGGCTACTCATGTACTGGAGCTCGATGGCAAGGGCGGCTATGACTACTACACTGGCAATTATGAAGATTACCTGGCCAGCAAGGGTCTGGAATAAGCGGTAAGTCGCTCTTTCTTCAATGCCTTTGTCTTGTTGGCAGGCAGGCTAGAGCGATTGCTTTACCGACGGGAGCAGGTGCGCTATATTGCAGTGCGACATCGTGTTGCGCTGCAAAATAACAGTGCACGATGCTCCCGTTTTTTGTAGCACCAACATAATAACGACAAGACCAAAACAGGAACCCGATCTTGAATGGGTCGATGGTGGAGCCCGAAGGTCGACCCGGAACCGGGTTGCCTGCAACCTCAAGTTAATGAAGGAAGAACCATGCGATTGAAAGGGAAAGTCTCCATCATCACTGGCGCTGCCAGCGGTATCGGCAAGGCGACTGCAGAGAAGTTCATCAAGGAAGGCGCCATCGTTGCCGTCTGTGACCTGAACATCGATGCCGTGAATGCAGTGGTGGAAGAACTCAAGGCTCTGGGTGGCGAGGCTGTCGGCTATCTGGTCAATGTGACCGACAAGGCGCAGATCGCCGATATGGTTGGTGATCTGAAAGCACGCTTTGGCCGCATCGATGTACTGGTAAACAATGCCGGCATCGTAATGGATGCTCAACTGATCAAGATGACCGACGACCAGTTCGACAAGGTAATCGACATCAACCTGAAGGGCGTTTACAACTGCGCACGCGCCGTGGTGGATACCATGGTGGAGCAGGGCGGCGGCGTTATCCTGAATGCGTCTTCGGTAGTCGGCGTGTATGGCAACTTTGGCCAGACCAACTACGCTGCCACCAAGTTTGGCGTGATTGGTTTCGTCAAGACCTGGGCCAAGGAATTGGGCAAGAAGGGCATTCGTGCCAACGCCGTATGCCCGGGCTTTGTGGCTACGCCCATCCTGAAATCCATGCCGGAAAAAGTGATCCAGGCCATGGAAGACAAGGTGCCGATGAAGCGTATGGCCGACCCGGCTGAAATTGCCAATGTCTATGCCTTCCTGGCGTCGGACGAAGCCAGCTACATCAACGGCGCTGCCATTGAAGTAACCGGCGGCCTGACGCTGTAAGCAGCAGGCAGATGCAGTGAAAACGCCCCGGCATGCCGGGGCGTTTGCTTGTCGGGCAACTCAGAATGCTTGAGTGTCAGTCGTCCAGCTCACTGTCATGGGCAAGAAGGGCCGCATCCACTTCACGACGGTGCAGATGTGGAGCAAACAGTTCGACAAAGGTGTAGGCAAAGCCGCGCAGGTAGGCATCCTTGCGAATGCCGATCTTGGTGGTGGATGGTTCGAACAGATGGCCGGCATCGATAATGCGCAGGTTTGCATCCCGGACCGGCTCGAACGCCATACTGGCAATGATGCCAATGCCCAGGCCAAGGGCGACATACGTCTTGATCACATCGGTATCAATGGCAGTAAGCACCACATTCGGGCTGAGGCCCTGATCTGCAAAAGCCTTGTTGATCTTGGAGCGGCCGGCAAAGGCAAAGTCGTAAGTAACAATCGGATAACTGGCGATGTCTGCCAGGCTGAGCGGATGATCCAGCTGCAGCAAGGGATGGTCCTGTGGTACCACCACGGAACGGTTCCACTCATAGCAAGGCAACATGGCCAGCTCTTTGTAGAGGGCAATGCCCTCGGTGGCAACGGCCAGATCTGCCTCGCCGGACACAACCATCTCGCAAATCTGGGTCGGGCTGCCCTGCTTGATGGACAGCTTTACCTTGGGATAGCGTTGCACGAACGCTGCAATGGTGGGGGGGAGGGCGTAGCGTGCTTGGGTGTGGGTGGTGGCAATGGTGAGCGCACCTTCCGATTCGCGCGAGAACTCATCGCCGACACGCTTCAGGTTCTGCGCTTCGCGCAGAATGCGCTCGGAAATGCGCAGCACTTCCTTGCCTGGTTCGGAGACGGATACCACACGCTTGCCATTGCGGATGAAGACCTGGATGCCCAGCTCATCCTCCAGCAAGCGGATTTGCTTGGAAATGCCCGGCTGCGAAGTATGCAGCTTCTCTGCCGCTTCGGAGACATTCAGACCCTGTTTGGCCACTTCGACCAGATAGCGCAGCTGTTGCAGTTTCATAAGACGGGCATATTCCATAAAACCTGTAGGCATTAAATACTAACACAATATTCTTTTAGGTTTATATAGGGCTTGGGTAGGATGATGCCCTAGCCAGACTTTACCTATAGTGGAGCGCTCGATGAGCCTGGATGTGAAACTTGCAGCAACCCAAGCCCTGCTGACCGAAATTGCCGCCAAACACCCGGATGCGGTGCTGGCCAACAGCTATGGTGCCGAAGACATGGTACTGACTGACCTGATCGCCCGCCTGTCCCTGCCGCTGCAGGTGTTCAGCCTGGATACCGGCCGGCTGCCGGCCGAAACCTATACGCTGATGCAGCAGGTTGCCGAACGCTATCCGGCGGTACTGGTAAAGGTGTACTTCCCGGACACTGCCGCCACCGAGACCTATGTCAATACCCATGGCATCAATGGCTTTTATCAAAGCGTCGAATTGCGCAAATCCTGTTGCCAGATCCGCAAGATTGAGCCGCTGAAGCGGGCGCTGGCAGGCAAGACCGCATGGATTACCGGTTTGCGTCGCGAACAGTCGCCAACCCGGCAGGATCTGGGCAATCAAGAGTTCGATACCGATAATGGCCTGATGAAGTTCAATCCGCTTATCGAGTGGACCGAAGCTGAGGTCTGGGAATACATCCGCAGCAACGATGTACCCTACAACGCACTGCATGACCAGCGTTACCCCTCTATTGGCTGTGCCCCTTGCACCCGCGCCATCACGGTTGGCGAAGACGTGCGGGCAGGTCGCTGGTGGTGGGAAAATCCGGAATCCAAAGAGTGTGGGCTGCACATCAAGTCCAGCCCCCTCAAGCGCCCAGCATAAGGCTGGCCGGCCCTATCAGGCCAACCTTACCCAAGGACATTCAACCATGTACCGTTATGATGAAGTCGACCATCGCATCGTGCGCGAGCGTGTCGAACAGTTTCGCGATCAGACACAGCGCTTTCTTTCTGGCGAGCTGGCTGAAGACGAGTTCCGCCCGCTGCGTCTGATGAATGGACTGTATGTGCAGCGCCATGCTCCCATGCTGCGTGTTGCCATACCCTATGGCCATCTGGCAAGCCGGCAATTGCGCAAACTGGCCCATATTGCCCGCAAGTACGACAAGAACTACGCGCATTTCACCACGCGCCAGAACATCCAGTTCAACTGGCCAGAACTGGCGCGCGTACCGGATATCCTGGAAGAGCTGGCAGAAGTTGAAATGCATGCTATCCAGACCTCCGGCAATTGCGTACGCAATACCACGACGGATGCCTTTGCTGGCGTAGCCCAAGACGAAGTGCTGGACCCGCGTGCCTACTGCGAAATCATCCGCCAGTGGAGTACCCTGCACCCGGAGTTTGCCTTCCTGCCGCGCAAGTTCAAAATTGCCGTATCGGGTAGCGTGGAAGACCGTGCCGCAACGCAAGTACACGATATCGGACTGCATGTGGTCCGCAATGAGACGGGTGAAGTCGGCTTCAAGGTGATTGTGGGTGGTGGTCTGGGCCGTACCCCCATTGTTGGCGAGGTGGTGAAGGAATTTCTGCCCACTCGGCATTTGCTGACCTACCTGGATGCGGTGCTGCGCGTCTATAACCGTTTTGGCCGTCGCGACAACAAATACAAGGCACGTATCAAGATTCTGGTCAAAGCCATGACCGTGGCCGGCTTTGCCGCCAAGGTCGAAGATGAATGGCTGCATCTGCAAGATGGCCCATCCACTTTGCGGGATACCGATGTCGCCCATTACGCCAGTTTTTTCACCGATCCGGCTTATGACCTGCTGCCATCCAATCCACCCGAACTGGTGGAAAAGCAAGCTACCGAACCCGCTTTCGCGCGCTGGCTGGAGCGCAATACCCGTCCGCACAAGCAGGCAGGTTATCGTTCGGTTGTATTGTCTTTGAAAAAAACCGGCGTGCCGCCGGGTGATATCACTGCAGAGCAGATGGATGCCGCCGCTGATTGGGCAGACCATTTTGGTTATGGCGAACTGCGCGTGGCACACGAACAGAACCTGATTCTGCCCGATGTGCGTGAACGCGATCTCTACAAAGTATGGCAGCTGGCCAAGAGCCAAGGCTTTGCCACCCCCAATGTCGGTTTGCTGACCGACATCATCTGCTGCCCGGGCGGTGATTTCTGCAGCCTGGCCAATGCACGTTCCATTCCGGTTGCCGAAGCCATCCAGACTCGCTTTGACAATCTGGATTACCTGTTCGACCTGGGTGAAATCGACTGCAATTTCTCCGGTTGCATGAATGCCTGTGGACATCACCATATCGGCAATATCGGTATTCTCGGTGTGGATAAGAATGGCGAAGAGTGGTACCAGATTACCCTGGGCGGTAGCCAGGGCAGCCATACCACCATCGGCAAGGTTATTGGACCATCCTTTGCACAGGCAGATGTACCGCTGGCGTTTGAGAAAATCATGGCGGTCTATCTGGAGCAGCGCACAGACGGGGAGCGCTTTATTGAAACCGTACGCCGCATTGGCCTCGACCCCTTCAAGGAACGTGTATATGCGAAGCATCATTAAAGATGGGCAGGTAGCGCAGGACTGCTGGCAGGTATTGCGTGCGGATGCCGAGGGCCAATACCCGGCTGTGGCTGCTGATGTTGATGTCATCATCCCGCTGGCACTATGGCTGGCAGACAAGGCGGCATGGCAGGCCCGCGCCGGCCAGACTGCAGTCTGGCTGGCTCCGGACGAGGATCCGCAGCAGCTGGCTGCTGATCTGAACAGCCTTCCGCTGGTGGCTGTCGATTTTCCGGCATTTACCGATGGCCGTGGATACAGCCTCGGCCGACTGTTGCGGGAACGCTACAGCTATGCCGGTGAGTTAAGAGCGCTGGGCGACGTGTGGGTGGATTTGCTGCACTATCTCTGGCAGGTTGGCTTCAATGCCTTCGAAATCAAGGGTGGCAAAGACCTTGATGGGGCATTGTCCGGATATGACACTTTCACGGAACGCTATCAGTCGACGCATCGTGAGCCGGTTCCCCTGTTTCGTCGGCGTGTAACATCACTGTGATAGTGTCGTGTTAATGACACAGAATTGCCGGGTTGCTCGGGAATTGTGATGCTTTTCTGCAACATTTCATCAACATCAGCCGTCGTGCTGTGTTGACACCGGGTAGGCGCATTTCTATAGTGCCCGTTAACTGCATAAACACAGTTTGGCGCTTACCCTGTTGTTTGCAGTAGAATTGTCCGCGTGGTGTTTGCGTCAACCGCATCAATACCGATTCATAGATAAAAGAGGGAATAATATGACTAAACAGCTGAAACTGAGCGCCCTGGTTGCTGCTCTGCTGGTTTCCGCTAGCGCGTTCGCAGCTAAGCCGGGCTACACCGTAGATCAAACCACCGATGCCGTTTCCCGTAACAACTACGGCGAATGCTGGCATACCGCTTACTTCGACAAGGCCAAGGAAGGCCTGGTTGAGTGTGGTGATCGCGAAGCTGCCAAGCCGGTTGCTCCGGTAGCGCAAGCTCCGAAGGCTGCTCCGGTTTCCGTGAAGGAACATGTAACCCTGTCCGCCAAGGTTCTGTTCAACTTCGACAAGGCTACCCTGCGTCCGGATGCCAAGAGCGAACTGGATCCGCTGGTTGCCAAGCTGAAGGCACATGCTGGCGAAGGTCATCTGAACGGTGTTGAAATCGACGGCTACACCGACTTCATGGGTTCCGACAAGCTGAACAACGCCCTGTCCCAGAAGCGTGCTGATGCTGTTAAGGCTTACTTCGTTGACGCTGGTGTACCGGCTGAGAAGGTTACTGCCGTAGGCAAGGGCAAGGCTGATGCCAAGATGACTGACGAGTGCAAGGCCAAGTTCCCGAAATACGCCAAGAACAAGAAGCAGAATGCTGAAATCAAGGCCTGCATCGAGCCGGATCGTCGTGTTGACGTTGTGATCGATGCAGTCAAGGTTACCACCCAGCAGTAATCTGCTTTGGTAAACCCCGAAAGCCCCACGGATGTGGGGCTTTTTTGTTTTGTCTCATCCGGCTTCACGGCTGGACGCTACCGCTTACCCACGGCTACAATCGTAAGTTTTCAGGATGCTAGGCGTCAGATGCAGGTATTTCTAGGAGATCCACGACGTTTCGGGCTCGCTGGCTGTGCATTGACCATCGGAAACTTTGATGGCGTGCATCTTGGCCATCAGCAGATGCTGCGGCGTCTTAAGAGCGAGGCTGATGCCCGGTCCTTGCCAACTGCCTTGCTGACGTTCGAGCCGCATCCTCGTGAGTTCTTCATCCGGAGCAATCCGCCGGCCCGTTTATCCAGCTTGCGTGACAAACTGAATGTTTTGCGAGCATCCAGGCTGGTCGATTACGTGTTTGTCTTTCGTTTCAATCAGCATTTTGCCAGCATGAGCGCGCAGGACTTCATCCAGGATGTGCTGGTTCGCGATCTGAAAACCCGCTATCTGCTGATAGGGGATGATTTCCAATTTGGTGCTGCACGCCAGGGAAATTTTGACCTGCTGTCAGCCTGCCCACATTTTGTTACCGAGGCGATGCCATCGGTACTGGTTCAAGGGGAACGTGCATCCAGTACGCTGGTGCGTGATCGCCTGGCTGTAGGAGATCTTGACGCGGCCAATGCTTTGCTGGGACGTAGCTATCAGGTATCCGGCAAGGTCATGCATGGGCAGAAACTGGGCAGGACCATTGGTTTTCCCACCGTCAATGTGCATTTGCCACATCTGAAACCCGCCTTGCAGGGTGTGTTTGTGGTAGAAGTAGACACATCACAAGGGCGTAAGGGGGGAGTAGCCAGCCTTGGGCTCAATCCTACGGTCAGCAGTAGCAGTGATTACAAGTTGGAAGCGCACCTGTTTGATTTTGCTGGCGATCTCTATGGCCAGCGTGTCACGGTGCATTTCCTGAAAAAATTGCGCGATGAAGAGCGCTACGACAATTTACCGGCACTGGTGGCACAGATAGAACGTGACGCCGCCAGTGCCCATACTTATTTGACCAGTTTGCAGCGAGAGCAGGCATGAGCATCGATTACCGTAAAACCGTCAACCTGCTGGATACCCCGTTCGCCATGCGAGGGGATCTGGCCAAACGCGAACCTGCCTGGGTCAAGCGTTGGCAGGAACAGAAGCGCTATGACAAAGTGCGCAAATTGTCTGCCGGTCGCCCGAAATTCATACTGCATGATGGCCCGCCGTATGCCAATGGCGACATCCATATCGGCCATGCGGTCAATAAGGTGTTGAAGGACATCATCGTCCGCTCCAAGACGCTGGCTGGTTTCGATGCCCCCTATGTGCCGGGCTGGGACTGCCATGGTTTGCCGATCGAGCTGATGGTGGAAAAACTGCATGGCAAAGCCATTCCTGCCGCCAAGTTTCGCGAGCTGTGCCGTGAGTATGCCAAGGAGCAGATTGCCCGTCAGAAGAAAGACTTCATTCGTCTGGGCGTGCTGGGCGACTGGGAAAATCCCTACCTGACCATGGATTTCAAGACCGAGGCTGACATCGTGCGCACCCTGGGCACGATTTACAGCAATGGTTACTTGTTCAAGGGTGAAAAGCCCGTGCACTGGTGTATCGAGTGCGGTTCCGCACTGGCAGAGGCCGAGGTCGAGTACGAAGACAAGAACTCTCCGGCAATCGATGTTGGTTTCCGTGTGCTGGATCAGGACAAGCTGGCGGCCGCATTCGGTCTGACTGCCGAACAGGTGGCCGGTGCCATGGCCGTTATCTGGACGACCACCCCGTGGACACTGCCGGCCAACCAGGCGGTGGCAGTCAGTGCCGCGCTGACCTACCAGTTGATCGACACGCCTAAGGGCAAGCTGATCCTGGTCAAGGAGCTGGCCGAGTCTGCGCTGCAACGCTACGGTTTTGCCGATGCCAAGATGCTGGCAGAAACTACTGGCGACAAGCTGGAGATGCTGCAACTGCAACATCCGTTCTATGGCCGCAGCGTGCCAGTCATCTGCGGTGACCACGTCACTACCGATGCCGGTACCGGTCTGGTGCATACTGCCCCGGCACATGGTCTGGAAGACTTCCAGGTTGGTCAGCAATATGGCCTGCCGATTGACAACCCGGTGGCGGATGATGGACGTTACAAGTCCACTACCGAACTGTTTGCCGGCCTGTCGGTATGGGAGGCCAATCCCAAGGTCATCGAAACGCTGGAACAGCATGGCACCCTGATTCATCAGGCCCGTTTGCTGCATAGCTACCCGCATTGCTGGCGTCACAAGACACCCATCATTTTCCGTGCGACTGCCCAATGGTTTATTGGCATGGACAAGCAGAGCAAGGATGGCGTTGCCCTGCGTGAGCGTGCCAAGAGCGCAGTCGATGCAACCGAATTCTTCCCCGCATGGGGGCGTGCACGCCTTGAGGCCATGATTGGCAACCGTCCGGACTGGTGTGTCTCGCGCCAGCGTAACTGGGGTGTGCCGATGACCTTCTTCGTGCACAAGGAAACGGGTGAGCCGCATCCACGCTCGCTGGCCTTGCTGGAAGAGGTGGCACTGCGTATCGAGCAGCAGGGTATCGAAGCCTGGTTCAGCCTGGATGCGCAAGAGCTGCTGGGAGCCGAAGCCGCAGAGTATCGCAAGCTAACGGACACGCTGGACGTATGGTTCGATTCCGGCTCAACCCACTTTGCCGTACTGAAACAACGCCCGGAACTGGCCTGGCCTGCCGACCTGTATCTGGAAGGCAGTGACCAGCATCGTGGCTGGTTCCAGTCCTCCTTGCTGACTGGCTGCGCCACCATTGGCCGCGCTCCGTACAAGCAATTGCTGACCCACGGTTTTGTGGTGGATGGCAAGGGCCTGAAGATGTCCAAGTCCAAGGGCAATGTCGTTGCACCGCAAAAGGTGAATGACAGCCTGGGTGCTGACATCCTGCGCCTGTGGGTGGCTTCCACCGATTATTCCGGCGAACTGGCGATTTCCGATGAAATCCTCAAGCGGGTGACCGAAAGCTACCGCCGCCTGCGCAATACCCTGCGCTTCCTGCTGGCCAATCTGTCGGATTTTGACCCGCTGGAAAATGCGGTACCGTTTGGTGAAATGCTGGAGCTGGATCAGTACGCCTTGCTGATGGCACGTCAGGTGCAGGAAAAGGTGGTGGGCGAACTGTATACCCGTTATGCCTTCCACCATGCAATGCAAGAGGTGGTGAACTACTGCTCCGAGGATCTGGGTGCCTTCTATTTGGACATCATCAAGGACCGTCTGTACACCACCAAGGCCGATAGTCGTGCGCGCCGCAGTGCCCAGACCGCGCTGTATCATCTCAGCCGCAGTCTGTTGCTGATGATTGCTCCGGTACTGTGCTTCACCGCCGATGAGGCTTGGGAAGTGCTGACCAAGAGCGAAGAGGAATCGACCCTCTATCACACCTGGCATGAGTTCCCGGCGCTTACTGCTGCCAGTGAGCAAGCCTTGCAGCAGAAGTGGCAGGCTATTCGCAACCTGCGGGCGCAGGTCAACAAGCAGATTGAAGAGCTGCGTAGTGCCGATCAGCTGGGCTCCTCCCTGCAGGCCGAACTGGATATCGATGCCGCTGGTGACTTGTTCCAGCAACTGGCCAGCCTGGGTGAGGATCTCAAATTCGTACTGATCGTTTCGGCAGCGCGTGTCCGTGAAGCGGAGGAAACCCGTATCGCTGTGACGCCTTCTACTTATAAGAAATGTGATCGCTGCTGGCACTATCGTGCCGATGTCGGGTCTCATGCCGGTCATGGCGCAGTATGTGGACGCTGCGTCGATAATATCGATGGCAAAGGTGAAGCCCGGGCGCATGCCTGATCGACCCTTAGTCTGCCCCCGGCCTTGTGCCGGGGGTGTCGACCGGTAAGGATGTAATCAAATGGAATCCGTCATGCAGGTGCCTCAAGCCAGAAGTTGGAGCAAATGGATGGGGCTGGCGTTGCTGGTCATCGTTCTGGACCAAATCTCCAAAATCTATTTCAATAGTCAGTACCAGTATGGTGCGGTACAGGATGTGATACCCGGCTATTTTGGCTTCACTCTGATCTACAATCCGGGTGCCGCCTTCAGTTTTCTGCGTGATGCCGGCGGTTGGCAGAAGTATTTGTTTACCCTGCTGGCACTGGCGGTATCCGGCTACCTGGGATGGAATATCGTCAAAGGACGTTTCAGCTGCCTGATGAATGTGGCAGCCAGCTTCATCATCGGTGGAGCCATCGGCAATGTGATCGACCGGCTGGCATATGGCCATGTTGTCGATTTCATCCTCGTCCACTATCAGCACAGCTGGTATTACCCGGCTTTCAATCTGGCTGACTCCTTTATTTGCATCGGTGCCGTGCTGATGGTGCTCGACAGCATGAAGCAAGCCAAATCGCACTGAACCCGTTTTTTGCCATCGCTGCATGATGGTATTTTGCAAGGATTACTGATGACGAAGACCATCATGCTGGCCAACCCGCGCGGCTTTTGTGCCGGGGTGGATCGGGCCATCGCCATCGTCGAGCGCGCTATTGAGAAGTATGGTGCGCCGATTTATGTGAGACATGAGGTGGTACATAACCGCTTTGTCGTGGAGGACCTGCGTGCCAAGGGTGCTATTTTCATCGAGGAACTGAAAGATGTTCCGGCGGGTAGCACGCTGGTGTATTCCGCGCACGGCGTACCACTCTCGGTACGTGCAGAAGCCGAGGCGCTCGGGCTGCTGGTGTTCGATGCAACCTGTCCGCTGGTCACCAAAGTGCATGTCGAAGTCAAGCGCATGCACAAGGCCGGGATGGAAATCATCATGATCGGTCATGCCGGCCACCCGGAAGTGGAAGGGACGATGGGCCAGGTTGATAGCGGCATGTATCTGGTGGAAAGTGTTGAGGATGTCGCCCGCCTTGAAGTGCGCAATCCTTCAGCCCTGTCATATGTCAGCCAGACCACACTTTCTGTCGATGAAACCCGGGAGATCATCGAGGCACTCAAACAGCGCTTTCCCGCCATCACTAGCCCCAAAAAGGACGATATCTGCTATGCCACGCAGAATCGCCAAGATGCCGTGAAGGCGTTGTCAGACCAGTGCGACATCATCGTAGTGGTTGGCTCGCCCAATAGCTCCAACTCCAATCGCCTGCGCGAAGTTGCCGCGTTGCGGGGAGTGGATGCGTATATGGTGGACAATGCATCGTTACTCAAACCTGAGTGGTTTGACGGTAAGGTCAGAGTTGGTGTGACCGCAGGTGCCAGTGCGCCGGAAGTGTTGGTGCAGGCCGTGATCGAGCAGATTCGGAGTTACGGCGCAGAAACCGTGGCCGAGCTGAGCGGGGTGGAAGAGTCTACCGTGTTTGCCCTACCGCCAGGTTTGCGTGATCAGCAATAACCCATTTTGACCAAAGCAAAGGCTCTGCAACTACAGAGCCTTTTTTCATGTCACAAGACCAGCATATCAGCTGGTTTGTTTCAGTTTGCCACCATAGTGGTGAGTAACTTCGCTGGCTGCACGCATGACCAGTGAACCCAGGTGGGTGATGCGCTCATCCGGTATGCGCGACTTGGGACCTGAGACCGAGATGGCAGCAAAAGCCTCGCCGCACTCATCATAAATACAGCTGGCAACGCAACGCAGGCCTATCGCATGCTCCCCGTCATCAAAAGCAAATCCTTGTTTCTGGATTTGCATGATTTCCTGTTTCAGTCTTGCTGGTGCGGTGATGGTCTGTTCGGTGTATTGCGGCAGGCCGGTTTTCTGCAGAATACGACCAAGGTGGAACTCATCCTGTGCGGCTAGAAAAGCCTTGCCTGCACCGGATGCATGCAAGGGCAGCCGACCTCCAATCGGGGCGAGCATGCGCATCAGCTCCCGGCATTGCACTTGCCCTACTACAACGCTTTGCCAAGCATCGGTATCGAACACTACCAGGTTGCTGGTTTCTCCTGCTGCCTCCATGACCTGCCGCAAAATCGGCATTGCCATCGTGGACAGGTCGCGGCTGCTCAGAAAACCGCTCCCAACGGTAAACGCACGCACACCAATACTCCATAGACCAAGGTCGCCAGTCTGCTGAACAAAGCCCATCTGCTGCATCGTTGTCAGTAGTCGGTGCGTGGTGGAGTTCGGTAGGCCAACCTGCATGGAAAGATCGGTCAGCATGATACCGGCAGGTGCTTCGGCTATCCGCTCTAACAAGACCAATCCTCGGGTTAGCGATTGCACTTGGCCGGTGCTTGCTGCGCCCCCCTCATTGCGCTTGCGTACATTGCTGCGAGTAGGGGTATCGGCTTTGCTCATAAATCCTCGTTGCTGATTGTGGATTGGTCGCTCTTAACAGCTGCAATTTTACGCCTTAGGTACAGTTGGGAGTAGTTGTCGCTCAGTGATGGATCTCTTTTGCTCATTTATATCTATTTTTGGGATTTATTTCCTTTTTTATTATTTAGTTAACATCATGAAATATAACAGATAATTGTTAAATTTCAAAAAAATGGAAACAGTTTCCATTTTTTGTTGACTGATGCTTTGCATTGCGGGATAGTTGCCGAATATCCGGGTCATAACCAGTGTGGTGAGGCCCTCTTAACTCAGGAGCTATTCAATGGCCAAAATGCGAGCAATCGAGGCGGCTGTGCATGTGCTTATCAAGGAGGGGGTGACGACGGCATTTGGCGTGCCGGGTGCGGCAATCAACCCCATGTATGCGGCAATGAAAAAAATTGGTGGCATACGCCATCTGCTGGCTCGCCATGTGGAAGGAGCTACGCATATGGCAGAAGGCTTTACCCGGGCAGCTCCTGGCAATATCGGGGTTTGTATCGGGACCTCTGGTCCTGCCGGTACCGACATGATTACTGGCTTGTACTCCGCGGCAGCCGATTCCATTCCCATTCTCTGTATAACTGGCCAGGCACCGCGTGCACGTTTGCACAAGGAAGATTTCCAGGCGGTTGATATCAAAGAAATTGCCCGCCCGGTTGCCAAGTGGGCTACTACCGTCATGGAACCAGCCCAACTCCCCGGTGCGTTACAGCAAGCATTTCATCTGATGCGCTCCGGCCGTCCCGGGCCGGTATTGCTGGATTTGCCTTTCGATGTACAGATGGCGGAGATTGAGTTTGATCCGGAAACCTACGAACCGCTGCCAGCGTTCAAGCCGCAGGCCTCCCGCGCACAAGTGGAGAAAGCATTGTCCATGCTGCTGCAAGCGGAGCGACCGATCATTGTGGCAGGTGGTGGAGTAATCAATGCCAACGCTTCAGCACTGCTGACCGAATTTGCACAAATTGTGCAGCTTCCGGTGATTCCTACATTGATGGGTTGGGGCTGCATTCCTGATGATCACCCCTTGATGGCTGGTATGGCTGGCCTGCAGACATCGCATCGTTATGGCAACGCCACTGTGTTGGCTGCCGATTTTGTCTTTGGTATTGGCAATCGCTGGGCCAACCGCCATACCGGCTCGGTGGACGTCTATACCCAGGGACGAAAATTCGTTCACATCGATATTGAACCCACTCAGATAGGCCGGGTCTTCGCTCCCGATTTCGGCATTGTTTCCGATGCTGCAGCTGCCTTGGAACTATTGATCGAGATTGCCCATGAATGGCGTGCTCAAGGGCGTCTACCGGAACGCCAAGACTGGGTGAGCGAGTGCCAGCGTAGAAAAGCTAGCATGTTGCGTCGCTCTGACCATGCTGACAGGCCAATCAAACCGATGCGGGTATATGAGGAAATGAACCAGTATTTTGGTCGGGATGTTCGCTATGTCAGCACGATAGGCCTGTCGCAGATTGCGGCAGCCCAGTTCCTGCATGTCTACCAGCCACGCAATTGGATCAACTGTGGCCAGGCAGGCCCGCTGGGGTGGACCATTCCAGCGGCAATTGGGACCAAGGTCGGGGAGCCCACCTCGGATGTCGTAGCGATCTCCGGCGACTATGACTTCCAGTTTATGGTGGAGGAGTTGGCTGTCGGTGCTCAATTCCGTATTCCGTATATCCATGTACTGGTCAACAACAGCTATTTGGGCTTGATTCGTCAGGCGCAACGCCAATTCGATATCGACTACTGCGTTCAATTGAGTTTTGAAAATATTAATGCACCCGAACTGGGTAGTTACGGCGTAGATCATGTCAAAGTCGTGGAAGGACTGGGTTGCAAAGCCGTGCGTGTGACAGATCCTGAGCAACTGGCAGCCGGGTTTGCCGAGGCGCGTCGATTGATGAATGAGTATTCGGTACCGGTGGTGGTCGAGGTGATTTTGGAGAGAGTTACCAATATCTCTATGGGTGCGGAGATCAATTCCATCAATGAGTTTGAAGATATTGTTGATCTGCCGGTGTAATCCGGCCATTACCCTGTGGCCGGCAGTCTTGCCCGACCATCATTTTGTAGGAGAGCCTTATGCCAAGATTTGCCGCTAATTTGAGCATGTTGTTTGGCGAAGTTGATTTCCTTTCCCGTTTCCAGGCTGCAGCCAAGGCTGGTTTTAGCGGAGTGGAGTACTTGTTTCCCTATGACTATGACAAACAAAAGTTAGCAGAGCTATTGGATAAGCACCATTTGGTACAAGTCCTGCACAACCTGCCTGCCGGTAACTGGGCAGCAGGGGAACGAGGGATTGCCTGCTTGCCTGATCGTGTTGGGGAGTTTCAGGATGGGGTTGGTGAGGCAATTGCTTATGCGAAGGCCTTGGGGTGTAGTCAGCTGAATGTACTGGCTGGTATACGCCCAGCCCGTGTAGAGGCCGATGTGGTGCAGGAGACCTTGTATAACAATTTGCGTTTTGCAGCCAAAGCCTTGAAGGCAGAAGGCATCAAGCTGCTGGTGGAAGCCATTAATACCTTTGATATCCCTGGGTTTGTCATTACCCGCACGCCCCAGGTACTAGCACTGATACGGGATATTGGTAGTGACAACCTATTTGTCCAATACGACATTTATCACATGCAGCGGATGGAAGGGGAGCTGGCTCTGACCCTCCAATCACAACTACAGCACATCGCACATATCCAGTTGGCTGACAATCCGGGACGCCACGAGCCCGGTACAGGGGAAATCAATTACCCCTACCTGTTCGGATTGTTGGATCGACTTGGATATCAGGGCTGGGTTGGCTGCGAATATAAACCCAAAGCCGGGACTGTGGCTGGCTTGGGGTGGGTTAGTCAGTATCTGTAAGTCATATTAGGAGGAGGCTAAAATGAAAATTGGATTTATCGGACTAGGAATCATGGGGGCTCCGATGGCTGGGCACTTGGCACAGGCCGGGCATGTCTTGTTCGTCAATTCACGTAGCAGCTTGCCGCAATCACTGGCGGAATTTCCAGTGACAGCTTGTGACAAGGCTAGGCAGGTGGCTGAACTCGCGGATGTAATCATTCTCATGTTGCCGGATACACCAGATGTGGAGGAGGTATTGTTTGGGGCTCACGGTGTTGCGGAAGCAGAACTGAGAGGTAAGGTGGTGGTAGATATGTCTTCCATCTCCCCCATTGAAACCAAGCAGTTTGCCCTCCAGATCGAGAAACTGGGAGGACATTATCTGGATGCACCGGTGTCCGGGGGGGAGGTAGGCGCCAGGGCTGCAACCCTGTCCATCATGGTTGGGGGGCCGCAGGATGTGTTTGAGCAGTTGCTGCCGATTTTTCAACTGATGGGGAAGAACATCACCCGGATTGGTGAAAATGGAGATGGTCAGACGGCCAAAGTGGCAAACCAGATTATTGTGGCGCTGACCATTGAGGCTGTTGGTGAGGCGTTGTTATTTGCTGCTCGTGCAGGTGCTGATCCGGCAAAGGTAAGGCAAGCATTACTGGGTGGTTTTGCTTCATCGAAAATTCTGGAAGTACATGGCGAACGTATGGTGAAGCGTACTTTTGATCCTGGATTCCGCATTTCTTTACACCAAAAGGATCTCAATCTTGCCTTGTCCAGTGCACAGAAAATGGCGCTGGCATTGCCTGCTACGGCATTGGCTCAGCAACTGTTAAGCAGTTGTATTGCCCAAGGAGGAGCGGCTTGGGATCATAGCGCCATGGTGCGGGCGCTGGAGCAGTTATCAGATTTTTCAATCCCGGGGCAGTAGATTGCATTTGTAGCAAACTATAGTGAATTAATAAGTCGGGGTGGAGCAATCCCCTCGACTTATTGCCCTGTCCCCGTCCCCTCCTGCTTTTGATAGCAAATGGCTTTGGCTTTTAATATTAATTTACCTGATTTCTCTGCTAGTAAGTTTTTTAAATCACTGGCGTCAAATCGCTAAAAGATGTCTTGGCCCGTTTATTATTGCATTCTCTCCATCAGACTTAGATAACTATCTGGGTAGTCAGCATAGTGATCAAGCAATATTCGCTCTAGCACTCTTCATGCTAGATAATTCAATATAAGTTTTTTGTTTTGATTTATTGGATTAAGTGGGGGAACTATCAGGAAACGGTCTGTCTCCTGATTGAGCTGTCTTCTGTTATCTTGTTGTCAACGAGATGAATCGATCCAATCTGATTGGCTGCCAATGGGTGTTAGAGCAGATATCTTCAACCGAATGCACCGGCCCCAGCTTCCTAAGATGCTTGGAGTCTGACACATTTCATGTTGCCAATCTTGCTGCACCAAATGTGGTCACTATTATCCAATTGGGTGTACGTGTGAGTCTGCTTTGCAATGGATATTACCGGCACAATACACAGGAGTCCCATTGCCTGCTGAGTTTAAGGCGACTGATGGCAACATCAAGTTAAAGGTGTTTTTTCTCATGAAATATAAAGAAATTCAATCTACCGTATCTGAAAATTTACAGCACAATAGACGGAGTGCTTTCTGGTCGAGTCTCCAGAAAGCTTCCGCCCATTGTGTTTTACTTAGAGGCTGTTCAGGGGTGCCATTGGGAAATCAATAAGCGTTCTTCGTCACTCATCTTGGTTAAATTAGCTAGCGGCATATATTTGCTGGCCACTGCCTGCTTGATCTTGATGTGATGTAGACGAATGTCCAGATCATTATCCAGCCGGATTCCTGCTGGAGGAGCGGTAAAGCCAGCCTGGGTGGGCTTGGCCGCATGGCAGGTGGTGCAGCGTTCATGCAGGATGTTTGTCACCGCACGCATATCATTGCTTGTTGGCATCGTACTGCTGATACTGCCAGTTGTTGGTTTTTGTTCCTCTTGTGCGGCTGGAGTGGAGGATGGTGCAGCTATCATCGCGATGACTAATAACAGGATTCCACTAGCGGCGGGTAAGGTCAGAACATTATGGCCACGGTGACGTAGTACGAAATACTGTCGGATAAGAGCACCTGCCAGAATGAACAATGTCATGATGAACCACGCCGTCTCATTGCTATAAGCAAAAGCGTAGTGGTTACTGATCATCAGGAATACCACCGGAAGGGTAAAGTAGGTGTTATGTACTGATCGTTGTTTGCCACGTTTGCCATCCAGTGGGTTGGGTGACTCTTCAGCCTGTAGTGCTGCCACCATGCGCCTTTGCCCCGGAATTATCCAGAAGAATACATTGGCAGACATGCAGGTTGCCATGACTGCTCCCGTTAGCAGAAAGGCAGCCCGCCCCTGGAATACATGACTACTGAAATAAGCAACTCCGGTCATCATCAAGGCGACAGCCACACTTAAGATGCCATCACGTTGCATTTCCGGACTGATACGACGGCACAGTTCATCATATATTAGCCAACCGAATATAAGCAGTGCTACCGCAGCAATACTAGCCTCAGTCGGGGTTAGTACTGCAGCCCAAGCCCATGGGCTGGCCGGATTCACCAGATAGATAGAGGCATTGCTCAAATACAGCAAGCAGAACAGGAAAAATCCGGAAAGCCAGGTGGTATAAGACTTCCAGAAAGACCAGTGCAATTTGTCATCTAGTGGAAAGGGTGGTCGGCTCAGATATTTCTGGTTATGGTAAAAGCCGCCACCATGCACAGATGACATTTCACCCAGCAAGTCGTAACGCTGATCTTGTATTCCTTGTGGGCTGGTCAAACTGTTATCCAGCATGACGAAATAAATTGACTCGCCAATCCAGGCTATGGCAGCGATGACGTGCAACCAGCGTAGCAGTAGGTTGCAAAACTCTAAGAGATAGCTTTCCATGAGTAAGCTTCCTGATCTAAATAATGGGATTCAGCTGCCGCGGTAAGTTGAATATGTCCATGGCGTCACTATTAATGGAACGTGATAGTTTTGCTCTGGATCAGCAATCCCAAAGCGCAGTACAACCTGATCTATAAAACAGGGTTTCGGCAGATTAATACCCTGAGAGAGAAAATAATCACCAGCGTAAAATATCAATTCGTAGATGCCAGACTGCATCTCTTCTTCACTCAGTAAAGCTCTCTCGCTACGGCCGTCTTCATTGGTATGTAGATGGCGTAGCAGCGTTTTTTCCCCCCCTTCTATCCGGTGTAGCTCGAAGTACATACCGGCGGCTGCTCGTCCATGCATTGTGTCAAGTACGTGTGTGGAAAGTTTTCCCATTTATTTCTCCAGATGAGTAGATGCTGTCTTATCGTACAGGTGGCTATTTTTTAATTAAAATCTTTTAAGTAGCAAGTTTGACGATATTGTTTTATTTTGCGGATAATTGTCAATGATCCTATGGAATCGGTTTCCGTATTGTGGAGATTAATAAAATGACAGATCATCAGGGGGGCAGAAGCAAGAAGAGATTCCATTACTCAAGTCCCACCGATTTCAAGTTTGCTGACATTGATGATGCGGTGATCTATCAGCGCTTGCAGCCAGGAGTGAAGCTATCCGATACAGCACTGGATGACGTATTTTTCTGTTCACGTAGTACAGTTTATTCAGCATTGGCCTGCTGGAACATGATCGGATTGTAGAATAGCTGCCTAATCATGGGGCCTATGTCGCCCAATTTGGTATCTCGGAAAGTCGGAATGTGTTCGAGATGCAACGCATGGTGGATGGGATAATTCTGTAAATACTACTGAGTTTGCCTAATTTATTGGTTAAATTGGAGCGGTTAGGACTGATGATCGAGTAGGAATGTACTGAATTCGAACTGCATGACCGAGTGGGTTGGATCCGATTATCCAATCCAATTCATGTTCAATTGGTACTGCTGGCAGAGAAAAATGCACTGACCGAATGGATGAATAGTTTGTATTGCCACAGAGCGCTCATCATCGCTCTGTACGATAGGCCAGGACAAAGTAGCTGCTCATTCGATGAGCATGAGCAGATTCTGAAACTTCTGGCCAGAAGGGATAGTGATGGCGTTCTGCATGCGATGCAGCAGCATCTGCAGGACTGCGAGTATCACATGCATTTTAAGGATCGTAATCCGCAGGATCCATGGACCTTGTTTCATCGCCAGTGTTAGGCGTTTCAAGACGAAGGAGTTCATCTCATGCAGCAGGCTTATCCACGAGACATGGTCGGTTATGGACGACGGCGACCGCAAGTGTTTTGGCCCGGCCAAGCCAGGGTAGCGGTTCAATTTGTCCTCAATTATGAAGAGGGTGGCGAGAGCAGTGTCTTGCATGGAGATGCAGTATCCGAGCAGTTTCTATCAGAAATCGTCGGAGCTGCTGCCTATTCCACCAGGCATATGTCGATGGAAAGTCTATATGAGTATGGCTCACGGGTTGGTGTCTGGCGTATTTTGCGTGAGTTCAAACGACGTGAATTACCATTGACTGTATTTGCTGTCGGCATGGCATTGGAACGTAACCCAGAAGCCGCCGCAGCCTTTGTGGAGCAGGGGCATGAAATAGCTTGTCATGGTTATCGCTGGTTGCATTATCAGCATGCAGACCGTGGGTTGGAGCGTGAGCACATGCAGCGTTGCGTTGAGGTTGTACGTCAATTGACAGGGGAACATCCTGCCGGGTGGTATACCGGTAGAGATAGCCCTAATACCCGGCAACTGGTGGTGGAGGAGGGCGGGTTCTTGTATGACTCCGATTATTATGGTGACGAATTGCCATTTTGGACTGAGGTGAGCATGAGTAATGGGCTGGGTAAACCGCACCTGGTTGTCCCATATACTCTTGATGCAAATGACATGCGATTTGTCTCTGCGCAGGGGTTTAATACTGGCGAGCATTTTTTCCAATATCTCAAGGATAGTTTTGATGTTCTTTATGCCGAAGGGGAATTAACGCCCAGCATGCTATCGATTGGTTTGCATTGCCGTTTGATTGGACGGCCTGGTCGCTTTGCTGCCTTGCAGCGTTTTCTTGATTATGTACAGCAGCATCCTTGGGTCTGGGTGTGCCGTCGGGTCGATATCGCCAAGCATTGGTTGCATCATTACCCTTACCCTAAAATGGAGCCCTGCCAATGAAGCCACTTTTTACCTTGCAACAGTTGAACTGCCTGCCGTTCGATTCCTTTGTCGCTGCATTAGGTGGAGTATTCGAACACTCTGGCTGGGTCGCGGAGCGAACTGCAGCCCTGCGCCCTTTCCATTCTGTGGAGGAGCTGGCTGCCGCGATGACCGGTGAAGTGGAAAAGGCTGGCTATGCTGCTCAAATGGTATTAATCAGAGCCCACCCAGAACTGGCAGGAAAGGCTGCGATATGTGGCGAGCTTACAAAAGAGTCCTCGATTGAGCAGGCGGGTGCCGGACTGGACCAATGCAGCCAGGAGGAGTTTTCACGCTTGACCAAGCTCAATGATGCTTACCAAAGTAAGTTTGGTTTTCCATTCATTCTGGCAGTTCGCGGGCATGACCGTAGCAGCATCCTCGGTGAGTTTGAACGCCGTTTGGCCTCTGAAGTGGAAGAGGAGCGTCGAGAATGCTTGCGACAGATTTACCGTATTGCACGTTTGCGGCTGGAGGCGATCGTCGTCGGAGATTCTGATTCATGAATATCGAAATGCTGGGCTTATACCTACTGGCCATCACTGTAGTTATTGTCGTTCCGGGGCCACTTTCGTTGTACATGGTCAGTAATGCCGTGCAATACGGTGTATGGCGCAGTTGGCCTGGTGTCGCTGGTGGTGTGCTGGCTTCCGTCATCCTGCTGTTGTTATCGGCTCTGGGAGTTGGGTCTGTGTTACTGGCATCTGCAGGTCTGTTTGCTGTGCTGCAATTGCTTGGTGCCTGCTATCTGCTTTATCTAGGTTTCCGAACTTGGCAGCAGCGGCATAGACAAGCCTATGCTGCTGCTGGACGTCGTCAAGCCGGGGTACAGCTCTTCTCCAAAGCCTTTCTGCTAGGAATCAGCAATCCTAAAGATATCGTTTTTTTTCTGGCTTTACTGCCGCAGTTTATGGTCCAGGATCAGCCCTTGTTTCCGCAACTGTTGTGGATGGTGGTGGCCTGGATAGTGATTGATCTGTTATGCAAGCTTGGGTATGGGCTGTTGGCTAGTCGTCTCTTGGCCAATATGGCTGTTATACGTCAGTTTTTTTTGATGATATCCGCATCGTGTTTTGTTGTGATGGGTAGCGTGTTGATTGGCCAGATACTGGTCAGTGTTGTGAGCTGAGAATATTGATTGTCCGTATTGCAATAATAAAGGAGAGACACCATGAGTTTTGATTCCAACCTGTCGTCTGCAGTGCGGCATGCAGCTCCAGTGGAGTTGCCTGATTTTGCCCAGCGTCATGTCAACCTGGCCGATGCGGATTTAGGTGCCAGGATTCTGTTCTGCACAGATGAGTGGTTTGCACCTGCTGAGCGCATGCTGTGTTCAGCAGCCCCCGTATTTATCGTGGATAAGTTTGATGATAATGGTAAGTGGATGGATGGCTGGGAAACGCGGCGGCGGCGCAATGGTGGCCATGACTATGCGGTCATTCAGCTAGGTTTGCCAGGTGAAATCAAAGGAGTGGACATTGATACCAGCCACTTTACTGGTAATTTTCCACCGGCTGCTGTTTTGGAGGCCTGTTCTGAGGCTGGTTCCCCCAGTCCGGATACGGAGTGGACTGAGATCTTGCCAGCTGTTTCCCTGGGGGGGAGTGCCCACCATTTTTTCACCATCAATGATTCACGGGTCTGGACCCATTTACGTTTGCATATTTATCCAGATGGCGGGGTGGCCAGGTTACGGGTTTACGGGCAAATAGATGGCTATTGGCAAGATAAAGACCGGGATGCCTTATATGAAGTCTCTGCCCTGCAGCAAGGAGGCCGGATTGTTGCATATAACGATGCTCACTTTGGTGTGCCTTTTAGACTGATTATGCCAGGACGTGGTATCAATATGGGTGATGGCTGGGAAACACGGCGTCGACGTGAACCTGGCAATGACTGGTGCATTGTTCAACTCGGACATGCTGCGATTGTCGAGCGTATCGAAGTTGATACGGCGCATTTCAAGGGTAACTATCCAGATAGTATTTCCATCCAGGCTGCATTAGTCCATCAGGGGACTGACCAATCTATCGTGACGCAGGCAATGTTCTGGGAAACGCTATTACCCGAGCAGAAAACAACCATGGACACCCAACATTACTATGACACTGAATTAATCCGCCAATTGGGGCCTATCAATCATGTACGACTCAATATCTTTCCAGATGGAGGGGTAAGCCGGTTGAGAATCTGGGGCCGTTTGGCTGATTAGCAAAGTCACAAGACTATTTGAACGAGGAGAAATACCATGGCTTTGCTAATCTTGGAAACCCTGACCAAAGAATCCTTTTCCCCTTTTGGTGATGTAATTGAGATTGCTGGTAGTGACTGGTTTCCCATCAATAATGGTAGCACCCGTCGTTACCACAAACTTGGTTTGGTAGATATTGGTGGAGATGGCGGTCTTCCTGCCATCAGCATGGCCCGAGGGGCTGCTTTTCACTACCCTGTTGGTATCAGTATGCTGGAACGCCATCCATTGGGCAGTCAGTCATTTATTCCATGCAATGGCGTCTCTTTCATTGTCGTGGTTGCTCCCAGTCGACCGGATGGTCAGCCGGATGAGCGTGCTCTGCGTGCTTTTCTTGCCAATTCCGATCAGGGGATAAACTATCTGCGCGGTTGCTGGCATCACCCCTTGATCAGTTTGGAGCATGAGGGGGATTTCATTGTGGTGGATCGTGTTGGAAGTGGGCATAACTGCGACGAAATCACGCTCTCTCAGATCTACCAAATCGAAGCACCTTTCTAGGCTGTTTCCGTAATCCTTGCAATTTTCCTTGTTGCTAAGGCAATAGGTGGCCCCGTCACGTCCGTGCACAACATGAAGGTGTTATTGCACGAAGAAGGCAAAGGAGATACTTGATGAACTCGACACAAACCATTCATCCGGTGGATGAAAAGCTGCCCATACTGCAGTTGTTTACTCTGGGATTGCAGCATGTATTGGTGATGTATGCCGGAGCGGTGGCAGTTCCGCTGATTGTCGGCGGAGCGGTAGGGCTGCCCAAAGAGCAAATTGCTTTTCTGGTCAGTGCCGACCTGTTCTGCTGTGGTTTGGTTACCTTATTACAGTGCCTGGGATTCAAGGGGTTTGGTATTCGTATGCCGGTGATCATGGCGGTTACCTTTGCCACGGTAGGACCGATGATTGCCATCGGTCAGAACCAAGAGCTGGGCCTGCCTGGCATCTTTGGTGCCACCATGGCAGCGGGGCTGGTGTCTTTGTTGCTGGTGCCCTTGATTGGGCGACTGATCCGCTTTTTTCCCCCATTGGTAACCGGAGTGGTCATTACATCGATAGGTTTGTCCATCATCGGTGTTGGCATAAATTGGTCGGCGGGCGGGCTGGGCTCTCCTGACTATGGCAGTCCCGTATATCTGGGTATCTCGCTGACTGTTCTTGTGTTCATTCTTTTGATCATTCGCTTTGCATCCGGCTTCCTGGCCAATATATCCATCCTGCTGGGTTTGTTGTTCGGCTTCATCATTGCCTTGTCGCTAGGCAAGGTCGATTTTGATGGGCTGCACGATGCCAGCTGGTTTGCCATGATCCTGCCCTTCAAGTTTGGTGCGCCACGGTTCGAGCTATGGTCCATCGTGACGCTGACTGTGGTAATGCTGATCGTTTTCATCGAGTCCATGGGTATGTTTCTGGCCTTGGGGGAGATCGTCAATCGCCCAGTAAAAAGACAGGATCTGGTACGCGGATTGCGGGTGGATGCATTGGGTACCATGTTTGGGGGTATGTTCAATACGTTTCCACATACTTCGTTTTCACAGAATATCGGTCTGGTCAGCATTACCGGCGTCAGCAGTCGCTGGGTATGCGTAATGTCAGGCTTTATCCTGATCGTTTTCGGTTTGGTACCCAAGATGTCCATTATAGTGGCCTCCATCCCTCCCTTTGTGCTGGGAGGGGCTGGGATCGTGATGTTCGGCATGGTATTGGCCACCGGAATCAAGGTGTTATCAAGGGTGGATTTTCACAATCGCTACAACCTTTATATTGTCGCCATCAGTTTGGGCATGGGCATGATTCCCACTGTGGCCAAGGATTTCTTTGGTCAGATGCCGGCGGGCATGGCCCCGCTGCTGCATAGCGGTATTTTGCTGGCAAGCCTGACTGCCGTGGCCTTGAATGCATTCTTCAATGGGCTTGGGGAGGCAGATCTGTCTGATGCCAGTACTACAGAGGTTATGTCCGTGCCAGGGCACTGATAAGGCAAGGTGTTTGTATCTGGTGGTCGCTGGCATTGCACAGGGGAAAGGCGATGCTGCTGGATGGTGATTGGTTGAGCGTATTACGTCAGCAACTGGCACTGCAGAAAGCTGCCATTCTGATTACCTTGGTGCGCAGCCAGGGCCATGTGCCACGGGAAGTTGGTGCTCGAATGGCGGTGGGATGCGATTGGAGTGCAGATACGCTGGGTGACGGCTGGTTGGAGATACAGGCAGGACTGAGAGCCCGGCAACTGTTGTCCTTGCCAGTTTTCTTGCGTTGTTGCGAGCGCTTTGATCTGGGGAACTGTGAAGATTGCTGCTGTACAGGTAGTGCATGGCTGTTGTTCGAGTTACTGAATGAGCGAGACTTGCCATGGCTTGAGATGGCTTGGCTGGCAGGGGCTCAGGGGCGAGTGTTGCGACGTCTGGTGACATTGGAATCGGATGCTCCTGTCGAATACTATCTGTTGCCCGGTAGGGGGAGCGGTATTCGGCAACTAGAACCGTCAATATGGCAGGATGATCTGCCGGTACCGGCAATGCGTGTGGTGTTGTGTGGGGCTGGACACATTGGCAGGGCGGTAAGCCGTTTGCTAGGTGACCTACCCTATACGGTATTCTGGCTGGATAGCCGTCCGGAATTCCTGCCGGCAGAGCTGCCCGCCAACACCACAGGCATCGTTGGCGCTGTCGAGAAAATGGACAGCCTGCCTGCGGATGCTTGCTGGCTGGTGATGACACATAGTGATCAATTGGATTTTGACTGGATCGAGCAGATCTTGCTACGCAACGATGCGCGCTTTATTGGCTTGCTGGGATGTCGCAGCAAGCTGGCTAGTTTTAATCTGCGGCTGATCAATCGCGTACCATTGGGACGTATTGCCAGTATTCACTGTTTGGGTACAGAAGGAATGCAAAGCCGACCAGCTGCTGCAATTGCAATTGCGGTGGTGGCCGAGCTACTGCAGCAGCTCCAGCCAGGGTAACCGTGTGGGAGGTGAGCGGCGTGCAAGAGGGATAATCCTGCCCCTTGCTGGGGAAAGGGTATTGAAATTGGCCACCTTGTCCTTATCTGTCAGCTCATTGTTACTCAACCACTGATGAATAGAGACCATGAGCGCACAGAAAGAAACCCTGGGCTTTCAGACCGAAGTCAAGCAACTGCTTCACCTGATGATCCACTCCTTGTACTCGAACAAGGAAATCTTCCTGCGAGAACTCATTTCCAATGCATCGGATGCTGCCGACAAATTGCGTTTTGAAGGTCTGGCCAAGCCCGAGTTGTTCGAGAATGATGCCGAGTTGAAGATTACTGTTGGCTTCGACAAGGAAGCCCGCACCATCACCATTTCTGACAATGGTATCGGCATGAGTCGCGACGAGGTGGTTGCCAATATTGGTACCATTGCCAAATCCGGTACCAAGGCCTTTTTTGAACAGCTATCTGGCGATTCGAAAAAAGATGCCAACCTGATCGGCCAGTTTGGTGTCGGTTTCTACTCTGCCTTCATCGTCGCAGACAAGGTTAGCCTGACTACTCGCCGTGCAGGTGCGGCAGCGGTGGAAGGCGTACGTTGGGAATCCCAGGGGGAAGGTGAGTACACGTTGGAGCAGGTTGAAAAAGCCAGCCGTGGTACCGATATCGTGCTGCACCTGAAAGAAGGCGAAGACGAGCTGCTGGCTGACTGGTCGCTCAAGCGCATCGTACGTACTTATTCCGACCACATCTCCATTCCCATCCTGATGAAGAAGGGCAGCAACTACGGCGAAAACGGCGAAGTGATCGAAAGTGACGAACTGGAAGCGGTCAACGCAGCCTCTGCCCTGTGGACTCGTAGCAAGAGCGACATCAGCGACGAGCAGTACATTGAATTCTACAAGCACGTGGCACATGATTTTACCGACCCGCTGGCCTGGAGCCATGCACGTGTCGAGGGTCGTCAGGAATATACCGAGCTGCTGTACATCCCGGCCCGCGCGCCGTTTGACATGTGGGACCGTGAGCGCAAGCAGGGCATCAAGCTGTATGTGCGTCGCGTGTTCATCATGGAAGACAGCGACAAGCTGATGCCGCAATACCTGCGCTTTGTGCGCGGGGTGATCGACAGCAACGATCTGCCACTGAATGTTTCGCGCGAAATCTTGCAGGAAAGCAAGGATATCGACGCCATTCGTGCTGGTTGCGTGAAGAAGGTGCTGGGTCTGCTGGAAGACCTGGCGGCCAACCAGTCCGAAAAATATGCGGCTTTCTGGAAAGAATTCGGTCAGGTACTGAAGGAAGGCGTGGGCGAAGACCACGCCAACAAGGAACGTATTGCCAAGCTGCTGCGTTTTGCTTCCACGGCGGTGGATGGCGATGAGCCCACGGTCAGCCTGAGCGACTATATCGGTCGCATGAAGGAAGGTCAGGACAAGATCTACTTCATCACTGCCGATACCCTGGCCGCTGCACGTAATAGCCCGCATCTGGAAGTATTCAAGAAGAAGGGCGTGGAAGTACTGCTGCTGACCGACCGTGTAGATGAGTGGGTGGTTGGTTCCTTGTTTGAATTTGATGGCAAATCGCTGCAGTCGGTAGCCAAGGGTGAACTGGACCTGGGCGCATTGGAAGACGACGCCGACAAGGAAGCACAAAAGCAGGCTGAAGAAGCAGCCAAGCCGCTGGTGGAAAAAGTACAGGCTGCACTGGGCGACAAGGTGAAGGAAGTGCGTGTCACGGTGCGTTTAACCGATAGCCCGGCCTGCCTAGTGACTGGCGAGCATGATATGAGTGCGCATCTGGAACGTATGCTGAAGGCCGCCGGTCAGAAGGTGGAGGCCAGCAAGCCGACGCTGGAGATCAACCCGGAGCATGTACTGGTGAAACGTCTGGCGGAAGAATCCGACGCTGGCCGCGCTGCCGATCTGGCCCAGGTGCTGTACGACCAGGCCTTGTTGGCTGAGGGTGGCAAGCTGGAAGATCCGGCCACCTTCGTCAAGCGCATCAACAAGCTGCTGCTGGAGCTGTCTGCCTAAGCAGCGACTGGTAGTAAACTGAAACCGCCCCAGATGACCGGCTTGCCGCGAGTCTGGGGCGGTTTTCATTCATCACTGTGGTAAAGAGGTGGTCATGAGTAAACCTTGGCGTAACCTGGGGCCGGCATCACGACAGATGCTGGCCGATGCCGGCATTGTCACGTTCGTACAGCTGGCCCAGTACGGTGCGGTAGCCAGCTACAGCTTGGTGAAACAACACCATCCCCAGGCAAGCTTCAACTTGCTGTGGGCGCTGCAAGGTGCACTGGATGACTTGCCGTGGCAGCAGGTGGCCCGTGAGCAGCGGCTATCCTTGTTATTACAGCTGGATGCACAAGACCCGTCGCTGTGAACCTACTCGAACGGTGTGGCGAGAAAGGCTGGTTGTGCCTCTGCCTGTGCGCTCCATTGCTGCAACAGAGGAAAATCATCCCAGGCCAATTGCTGTGGCAGTATTTCCCGACTGAAGCGCCAGGCCACGGCGATACTGATACCCGTTTGGTCTAGTGGTGTGGACGACAGTGCTTCAATAGCCAGTTCCTTCTCCAGCAAGCCATAGGCGGCCAGCAACTGGGCGCTGACCCGTTCCTGCCAGGGCTGATGTCGTTTGTCCTCGGGACGCAAGTTCTGCTCGTAGGCCAGCTGTACACTTTTTTCCATTGCCGCCAAGGCCAGCCCCAGCAAGCGTAGCGTGCGTTGCCGCTGTGGCAGGGTCTTCGGCATCAGGCTGCGCTCCGGGTGCAGAGCATCCAGATAGTCCAGAATCAGGGTCGAATCCATTAACGTGCTGCCATCATCCAGAATCAGGGTCGGGGCTTTCACTACCGGGTTGATGGCCTGAAATTCGGCAAGATGACGAAATACCGATACAGCCCGATGGGTAAAGGGAATTGCCATCAAGCGCATGCTGATGGCAACACGGCGCACATAGGGAGAGTCCAACATGCCTATCAGTTGCATGATCTGCCTTTCTGTTCAAACGGTTTGGTAATGACTGGCAATGCTAAGCCAGGAGCGCAAGGGGGTATCGGTGAAGGGTTGCATTTCCAGCTGGCCATGTCCTTCCAGTAGCAGCTTGCCTGCTGGCAACAGTGCGTATTCTCCACCTTGCAAGCAGATGTCCTGGCCGTCAACCGTTAACCAGTGTGCGCCGCTGCGTGCATATATCCGGCAACGACGGGACAGCTGCAAGACCAATAGTTCACCATCAGCCAGTTCCAGCCGTAATGAATGGGACATGATCATCTCCTTCCGTGGGGGTGAGTTCACTATAAGCAGTGGCAGCTACGGTGAAAATTGATATTTATTTGGAATTCATGTTAGTTTTTCTAACATGAGACTACTACCCCCCTTGTCTGCCCTGCGCAGTTTTGAAGCCCTGGCCCGTCTGGGAAGTGTTACGCAGGCTGCCAGTGAGCTTCATGTGACACATTCAGCCATTAGCCAGCAAATACGCCAGCTGGAGGAGCTGTTGGGTGTGGTGCTGTTTGTGCGCGAAGGGCGGGGATTGCGGCTGACCGAGGATGGTCGACTGTATGCGCTGCAAGTGCGTATCGGCCTGAGTGAGTTAACGGAAGCTACACGGTTGATACAAGCCAGGCCGCGAGATGGAGAGCTGGTAGTGGCGGTGATGCCGTCCTTTGGTGCGCACTGGCTGCTACCGCGCTTGCCCCGCTTCCAGGCTCGCTTCCCGCAATATCGCATTAGCTTGCGTGCCAGCCTGGACATCCAGGACCTGCGTCAGGGACTGGTGGATATCGGCGTACGCATGGGGCAGGGTGGCTGGGAAGGCTTGCAGCAACAGCATTTGTTTGATGACGAACTGGTGGTGGTGGCTGCGCCGGACTTCCAGCAGGGCAGGCTGCCGCGCACGCCGGCCGAGATCGTGGCGGGGCCAGTGGTGCGTACGGTGGAAAGTTGGATGGGCTGGTGTCAGGCTGCTGGCGTGAATGAACCGTCACAGGCCGGCTTGTGGATCAATGATTCCAATCTGGTGCTGCAGGCGGTGCAGCAGGGAATGGGGGTGGCACTGGAGCGGCGCAGCTTGGTGGATGCAGGGCTGAAGTCAGGTGTGCTGGTGCAACTGAGTGATATTGTTGTGCCGTATCCCTACCCACATTGGCTGGTGTGGCCGCAGCGCGAAAGCTCCCTGCTCAAGCAGCGTGATTTTGCCAGCTGGATGGCGGAGGAGGTTGAAGCGTACCAGCAGGCGCTGGCCTAGTCTCACGGCTGATGCTGGCTACTGTTTACTGGACATGCATGCAAGGAAAATGCGGGTGACATTGCTGAAGTTATTGTTGCTGTTTGGCCTGACTGCCTTGGCTGAGATTACCGGCTGCTATCTGCCCTGGTTGTGGCTGAAGCAGCAGGGTTCGATAGTGTTATTGTTACCGGCGGCCTTGTCGCTGCTGCTGTTTGTCTGGTTATTGACCTTGCATCCTGTAGCAGCCGGGCGTGTCTATGCTGCCTACGGTGGTGTTTATGTTGTGGTGGCTTTATTGTGGCTATGGCTGGTTGATGGTGTCAGACCGAGTAGCTGGGACTTGCTGGGAGCATCGCTGGCCTTGATGGGCATGGCCATCATCATGCTTGCACCCAGACCGTAGTGAGTGCGGCTTGCGCTGAAACAAAAACCGGGCAATGCCCGGTTTTTTTGTCAGTGCGATCAAGAGGCCGGTGGCCGGGTATCGATAAACGATGGCCGGGCTGACAGCCGTTCAAGCAAGTTGGCCAGATTGGGATAGGACTCGCGCCAGTCAATGGCTGGAAAGCGGAAATCCAGATAGCCCAGGCAGCAGCCGACGGCAATATCGGCCAGGCTGTAGCCTTCGCCATTGCACCATTGCCGTTCGCCCAGGTCGGCCGACATCGCGGCAAGACCCCGGTCTATCTTGTCCTGCTGGCGGGCGATCCATTCCGGCATTTGCTTGTCAGCCGGGCGGCGCTGTTCCAGTACGATGGCAACCGCAGCATCGGTAATGCCATCGGCCAGCGCCTCCCAGCGCCGGGTATTGATCAGGCGGCGGTTTTCCTGCGGCAACAGGCGGGCTACCGGGGAAATATTGTCCAGGTATTCCACGATGACCCGCGAATCGAACAAGATGCTGCCATCGTCCAGTTCCAGCGCTGGGACCTTGCCCAGCGGGTTGTACCGGGCGACCTGGCTGTCCGGGTTCCACGGCACGTCCTCTTCCAGCGGGCAATCAATCTTCTTGTCGGCCAGCACGATGCGTACCTTGCGGGCATACGGGCTAGTGAATGAGGCAATCAGTTTCATGGTGGTAGAGTGCTCGGCGGGTCGTAAAAGCGGGCTGATATGTTCAGCCCGTTGTGTTGCTTACTGTAGCGCAAGGTCGCTACAGCATAAAGGGCTAGTTGAGTTCGATCTTGCCATTGATCATGAGTTGCAACTGGCTTTGGCCGGGTTGCCAGTCTGGCTGGGCCACATCGGCTTCCTTGGCCATGGGTGCTGCGGCAGCGCGCATTAACATGGGAGGCCGAAAGGACGGGGCTGCATTGCCGAACTCCAGTTCCTTGATGGTGATGCGGCTCTTACCCAGCGTTTGTGCGGTGATATTGGCCTGGGCCTGCATTTCGGCTAACGCGGCAGGAATCATGGCTTTTTCTGCAGCACGCCTGGCACTATCAGATACGGTGAACTGCACGCCTTCCAGCAGCATGGTTTTTTGCAACTGCGCCACCAGTTCCGCGGCCTGGGTCATGTCCCGGCTCTTCAGGCGGATTTCAGCCCGGCCTTGCCAGCCTTGTATCTTGCCGTTCTTGTCGTAGCTGGGCCAGCTGTTGTAGCTGCCGCTGCTTACTTCCACATGTGGGTAGTTCTTGCCCAGCGCCATGCCCAGGGCAATACCCTTGTTCAGGCGATTGGCCAGTGTGGCGGGCTGTTCACTTTTTTCTTGCAGGTAGAGTGTGGCTTGCAGCTGGTCGTTGGCGACTTCCTGTTGGGCCGAGCCTGACAGGCGCAGTTCGATGCCATCGGCTGCTTTGGCCATGACCGGGGCGATGAGCAGACTGGCTGCCATCATGGAGTGGATAAGTGCGGTCTTCATGCAAACTCCTGCAAAGGTAGACAAACAGGCTTTTGAGCGGGGGTAAGGCAGAAGGTTCGCATATCTGGCCAGGAAATGGCCAGTATCGGTGGGGGAAAGCATGCCGGGCACAGACGATCACCCGGCATGTCGGTGCCTGCACTCAGCCCAGTAGCAGGGCGTCGTCATCCAGTTTTTCGCCACGGGTCTGCTCGAACATGGCCAGCAGATCTGGCACGTCCATGCGGCTGCGTTCATCGCCACTGACATCCAGTACTACGCGGCCCTGATGCAGCATAACGGTGCGATGGCCGTGATCCAGCGCCTGGCGCATCGAGTGGGTCACCATCAGGGCGGTCAGTTTGTTTTCCGTCACGATGCGGTCGGTCAGCTCCAGCACGAAGGCGGCGGTTTTGGGGTCGAGCGCAGCGGTGTGCTCATCCAGCAGCAGCAGGCGGGAAGGCTGCAAGGAGGCCATCAGCAGGCTGACGGCCTGGCGCTGACCACCGGATAGCAAGCCCATGCGGTCGCCCAGGCGGTTTTCCAGGCCCAGCTTGAGTGTGGACAGCTTGTCGCGGAAGGCTTCGCGGTAACTGGCCTTGACGGCGCGCGACAGGCCGCGTCCCTGGCCGCGCTGCATGGCCAGCGCCAGGTTTTCTTCAATGGTGAGTCCTTCGCAAGTACCGGCCAGCGGGTCCTGAAATACGCGGGCAACCAGTGCAGCACGCTGCCAGGCGGACTGACGGGTGACATCCTGCCCGTCAATGAACAGGCTGCCGGTGTCCGGGCTGATGTCACCGCTGATGGCATTCAGGAAAGTGGACTTGCCGGCACCATTGCTGCCGATCACGGTGACAAACTGGCCGGACTCGATGGTGAGCGACAGGCCGCGCAGCACTGGGTTTTCCAAGGGGGTGCCGGGGTTAAAGGTTTTGAACAGATTGTCGGCGCGCATCATGCGGATTTTCCTCCTTGCTTGTTGCGCAGCTTGCCCTTGATTTTGGGCAGTACCAGCGCCAGGCCCACCAGCACGGCGGTAATCAGGTTCAGGTCTTGCGCTTGCAGGCCGATGAAATCGGCATTCAGCGCCAGGGCAATCAACAGGCGGTACAGCAGTGCTCCCAGTACGGTGGCCAGGGTGATCAGCCACAGGCTGCGCGGTGGCAGCAGGGTTTCACCGATGATGACGGCGGCGAGGCCCACCACGATGGTGCCGATGCCCATGGAAATGTCGGCACCGCCCTGGGTTTGCACATACAGCGCGCCGGCCAGTGCAATCAGCGCATTGGACAGCGCCATGCCGGCCAGGGTCATACGGTCGGTGGAGATGCCCTGGGCCCGCGCCATGCGCGGATTGGCACCGGTGGCACGCAGCGCCAGGCCGGTTTCGGAGGCGAAGAAGGCATCCAGCAGCAGCTTGGCAATCACCACGATGACCGCCAGCACGGCAGGCTGGATCAGCCAGGCGTTGTCACTGACCGTGCTGATGAAGGGGGAAAATACCGTGGGCAGGCCGATCAGCGCGATATTGGGTGCGCCCATGATGCGCAGGTTGATGGAGTACAGCGCAATCATCACCAGAATGCTGGCCAGCAATTGCAGGATGCCCAGGCGCACATTGAGCCAGGCTGTGAGCCAGCCGGCCGCGGCACCGGCAATGGCGGCCAGGCCGCAGGCCAGCCATGGGTCGTGGCCACCGGCAATCAGCACGGCAGCCACCGCGCCGCCCAGCGGAAAACTGCCGTCGGCGGTAAGGTCGGGGAAGTTGAGCAGGCGGAAGGAAATCAGTACGCCCAGTGCGACGAGCGCAAAGATCAGGCCGATTTCCAGCGCGCCCATCATTGAAATCAGGGACATGAACACCTCTGCGACATGCCGGCTTGTCAGGGTAGTGGCCGGCAAGCCTGGCCTGGGTGAGGCCGGGCTGTTGAGACGGAAAAAGCCCGGATGGCGGTGAAACCATCCGGGCAGTCAGGCTGGTAACCGCTTACTTGACGGTGTTCTGCGCATCCTTGAGCAGGGCTGCGGACAGCGGTGCACCTTGCTTCATGGCGGCAGACGGGTTCACGGTCAGGCTCAGCTTGCTACCCACTTCAGGTGCAATGGCACCTGGCTTTTCACCCTTCAGGATACGAACCACGATCTTGCCGGTCTGGCGGCCCATATCGTAGTAGTTCATCCCCAGCGCAGCGACGGCACCACGTTTGACCGAGTCGGTATCGGAGGCAATCAGCGGCAGTTTGGCCTGATTGGCCACGGCTACCAGCGACTCATAGGTGGACACCACATTGTTGTCGGTACTGGTGTAGATGGCATCAACCTTGCCGATCAGGCTCTTGGCGGCTGGGGCTACGTCTACGGTACGCGGTGCCGGTGCTTCCACCAGGCTCATGCCACGCTTGGCCAGCTCTGCTTTCAGTTCTTTCACCACGATGGTGGAGTTGACTTCACCCGGGCTGAATACCATGCCGATGCGCTTGGCACCCGGTTTCACCTTCAGGATCAGGTCTACCTGCGGACCCAGCGGCAGCATGTCGGATACGCCGGTTACATTGGTGCCGCTGGCTTTCCAGTTGCTGACCAGCTTGGCGGCAACCGGGTCAGTCACGGCGGTGAATACGATGGGCAGCGTCTTGCTGGCAGCAACCAGTGCCTGTGCAGACGGGGTTGCAATGGCCACGGCTACATCCGGCTTGTCACCAACAAACTTGCGGGCGATCTGGCCGGCAGTGGCCGGGTTACCCTGGGCGCTCTGGTATTGCACCTTGACCTTGTCTTCACCCATGCCTTCGGCCTTGAGCTCGTCGGTCACCCCTTTGCGTGCAGCATCCAGCGCCGGATGGTCAACAATTGCCGTAATGGCAACCGACTTGAGTTCGGCAGCGGAAGCAGACAGGGACAGCACGGCTGCAGCGGCAGCCAGCAGTTGGCGATGGCGTAGGGACATGGCAATTCCTTGTGAGTCAGGATAGATTTTTTTGGAAAATGAATATTTCGCGCAATTTTATTCCAAATTGCAAGATTTTTCTTGCTGCGATGCGCAATAAAATGGCTGAGATTGGATATTGGAGACAGGAAGTTGCCGGTTCGTCGCGCAGGCGAAAAAAAAGCGGCCCGGATCACGGGCCGCATGAGTGTAAGCTGGCAAATTGCCAACCATTGGGTCGATCGTTTAGTCGATGTAGTCGTAACCCGGCAGGGTGAGGAATTCGACAAAGTCATCCGAGGTGGTCAGATGGTCGAACATGCCGGCTGCGTCTTCATATTGCTTGGTCCAGCGATTGCCGTATTCCGCCTTGAGCTTGGCTACTTCAACTGCTTGCAGTTCGCGGAACAGTTCTACCGTGACCTTGCGGCCATCTTCCAGCACGCCCTTGGGGCTGCGGATCCATTGCCAGATCTGTGAGCGGGAGATTTCTGCGGTGGCGGCATCTTCCATCAGGTTGTGGATGGGCACGCAGCCGTTGCCGGAAATCCAGGAGCCTAGATACTGGATACCTACATTAATGTTCATGGACAGGCCGGCTTCGGTGATCGGCGCTTCCGGCTGGAAGTTCAGCAGGTCGGCGGCAGTCACGTTCACGTCCGGACGCTGCTTGGCGATCTGGTTGGGCGCATCGCCCAGCACGCGGCTGAAGGCTTCATTGGCAATCGGCACCAGGCCCGGGTGGGCAACCCAGCCGCCGTCGTAGCCGTCGGTGGCGTCGCGGTCCTTGTCAGCCTTTACGCCGCCCAGCGCCTTGTCATTGGCCACCGGATCATTCTTGATCGGAATCAGTGCCGCCATGCCGCCGATAGCCGGGGCGTTGCGCTGGTGGCAGGTCTTGAGCAGCAGCAGGGCATAGGCACGCATGAAGGGGACAGTCATGGTGATCTGTGCGCGGTTGGCCAGGCAGAAGTCGCGATTCTGCTTGAACTTCTTGATGCAGCTGAAGATGTAGTCCCAGCGGCCGGCATTCAGGCCGGAGCTGTGTTCGCGCAGTTCGTAGAGGATTTCATCCATTTCGAAAGCCGCGAGAATGGTTTCGATCAGCACGGTGGCCTTGATGCTGCCCTGGGCGATACCCAGCTCGTTTTGTGCAAACACGAACACATCGTTCCACAGGCGCGCTTCCAGATGGCTTTCCATCTTGGGCAGATAGTAATAGGTAGCGCTGCCCACGCTTTGCAGATAAGCAATGTTGTGGAAGAAGGACAGGGCAAAGTCGAACAGCGAGCCGGAGACGATCTGGCCATCCACGGTGACGTGCTTTTCCATCAGGTGCCAGCCGCGCGGACGCAAGATCAGCGTGGCGATGGTGTCGTTCAGCTTGTACTGCTTGCCGTCCGGGTTGGCGAAGGAAATGTTCTTGCGGTAGGCATCGCGTACATTGATCTGGCCGCTGACCTGGTTTTCCCAGCTCGGGCAGTTGGAGTCTTCAAAGTCGGCCATGAAGCTCTTGGCACCGGAGTTCAGTGCATTGATCATCATTTTGCGATCAACCGGGCCGGTGATTTCCACGCGGCGGTCCAACAAGTCTTGCGGCAGTGGAGCAATCTTCCAGTCGCCGGCACGGATGGCGGCGGTTTCCGGCAGGAAATCCGGCAGTTTGCCGGCATCCAGTTCGGCCTGGCGTACCACGCGGGCGGCAATCAGCTCACGGCGACGGCCTTCGAACTGGCGGTGCAGTTTGGCGACAAAAGCCAGGGCATCGGTGGTGAGGATTTCTTCAAACGCCGGGGTCAGCGGGGCGAGGATTTCCACGCCTTGCGGAAGGGTGACAGCCATGTGCTTGCTCCTGAAGTAAATGCGTTTATACGGCAGAACCGCTGCCTTTGATCAACAAAATGCTGCATTGCGATGTAAGCAGTGTATCTAGCCAAACAGTAAAAAAAAATGCATAAATAGGCATAACATCTTTTACTTTTAAGTACGCAATGAGCGAACTCAAACAGCTGGAAACCTTTGTTGCCGTGGTCAATCACGGTAGCCTGTCCGCGGCCGCACGCCAGCAGGGGGTTGTGCCGGCCATGATAGGCCGGCGGCTGGATGCGCTGGAGGAGCGGCTGGGGGTGAAACTGCTGGTGCGCACCACGCGCAACGTTACCCTGACGCAGGAGGGTAGCGCTTTCTTCGAGGATTGCCAGCGCATTCTGACCGAATTGTCCGAAGCCGAGGCCGCGGTGGCTTCCGGCAGTGGCCGGGCGCGCGGTCATTTGCGGGTATCCGCCCCGGCCGGTTTTGGCCGCCGTCATGTGGCACCGCATATCGCGGCATTCCAGCAGGCGCATCCGGATATCCGGGTAATGCTGGATCTGTCCGACCGTCTGATCGATCTGCAGCGCGAGCGTATTGACTGTGCCATCCGCATTTCTGATCTGGCCGACTCCTCGTTGGTGGCCATGCGGCTGGCAGAAAATCGCCGTGTGGTGGTGGCATCGCCCGCTTATCTGGCGCGGCATGGCATTCCGCATACGCTGGAGGAACTGGCCGCTCACAACTGCCTGTCGCTTGGCGAGAGCCAAAGTCGTGGCTGGAGCTTTGAACGTGATGGCGTGCTGATCAATCTGCGCGTGGCTGGTCGGCAGGAGTGTAATGATGGCGCCGTACTGCACGACTGGGCGGTCCAGGGGCTGGGCCTGGCCTGGCGTTCGCTGTGGGAAGTAAAGGATGACCTGTCCGAGGGGCGGCTGGTAACGGTGCTGGACCAGTTTGCCTCACCCGACTACCCGGTATATGCCGTGGTGCCACAGCGGCGCTTCCTGCCGGCGCGAGTACGGCATTTTATCGATCATCTGCGCCAGACTTATACCGCAGCCGGTTATTGGGATTAGCCGCTGTCCGGAATGCGCTGGGCATGATTACAGCATGTACTGCTGGTGATTGGTGTGATCACCTTGCCCATGAATGCAGCGTAGAATTTCTCGGGCTTTGCTTATAGATAGGCAGCAGGAGGTTTGAAACAGCGCAAATACATGTTAAATAGGCATGGCATTGCGTTTCTATGGCAATAAATACTGAAAAAGTGACGGTATCGTGCCATTTGCTGCTGATTTTTTTGATGGTATGACAATTCGGGGGCAAATCCTGCTGTCAGATTTGTCCATGAATGGATAATGGATACACTTTGTCCAACTTTCTGGCTTGAACTGTTCCCCCCTTCCTGTAAGATCGCGCGTTTTCCGCGGCAGTGTTCTGCGTTGAGTTGCCGGTCACGAACCGGCACGGACAGGGCAGCTGTGGATGGGCTGAGTATGATCATCTAGGCCGGTTGTCCTGTCGCCCAAACATGGCGGCGGCACCGGTGCACACAGGATAGTCTGAACATGAGTTTGATGCGCAAGAAGAGCGTTCAGGGCATGCTGGAATTTGCCCAGACCGCCAAGGGGCTCCGCAAGGAGCTGTCGGCTTTCGACCTGACCATGCTGGGTATCGGTGCCATCATCGGTACTGGCATTTTCGTATTGACCGGTACAGGGGCAACAGTTGCCGGGCCTGGCCTGGTGCTGTCTTTCATCATTGGTGCCTTTGCCTGTGGCTTTGCCGCGCTGTGTTATGCCGAGTTTGCGGCCATGCTGCCGATTTCCGGTTCTACCTATACCTATGCCTACGCCACCCTGGGTGAGCTGGTGGCCTGGATCATCGGCTGGGACCTGATGCTGGAATACCTGCTGGCATCGTCTGCTGTTTCGGTAGGCTGGTCCGGTTATTTCCAGAGCCTGCTGGGTGGTTTCGGCATCCATCTGCCAGATGCGCTGACGGCTGCTGCCGGTGCTGCTCCGGGTAAAAGTACCATCTTCAACCTGCCAGCCTTTGCCATTGCCATGCTGATTACCGCCTTGCTGGCCTTTGGTATCAAGGAGTCCAAGCGGGTAAACAATATCGTGGTGCTGATCAAGGTGGCGGTGGTGCTGATGTTTATCGCCATCGGTGTGTGGCATGTAAAACCGGTGAACTGGAGCCCGGCGCTGCCTTATGGCATGAACGGTGTATTCCATGGTGCGGCCATCGTGTTCTTCAGCTTCCTGGGCTTTGACGCAGTAACTTGTGCGGCCGAAGAGGTGAAAGACCCGGCCCGTGACATTCCCAAGGGTGTGATCTGGTCGCTGGCTATTTGCTCCATCCTGTATGTGATCGTGTCTGCCATCATGACCGGCATCGTGCCTTACGCCCAGTTTGCCGGTATCGACCATCCGGTATCGCTGGCCCTGCAAGTGGCCAAGCTGGACTGGTTTGCCGGTTTTGTCGATCTTGGTGCCATTCTGGGCATGCTGACGGTGATTCTGGTGATGACCTACGGCCAAACCCGTATTCTGTTTGCCATGAGCCGTGACGGCCTGCTGCCCAAGGTCTTCTCCGAAGTGAATCCGAAATACGGCACGCCGTACAAGGCCACCTGGCTGATTGGCACCATCATCGCCCTGATTGCCGGTTTCATTCCGCTGCATACCCTGGCTGAGCTGGTGAACATTGGTACGCTGGCGGCGTTCTCGCTGATTGCTATTGCCATCATCAAGCTGCGCAAGACCGAGCCTAATCTGCCGCGCAAATTCATGTGCCCGGGCGTGCCCTATGTGCCGGCACTGGCCGTCATCTTCTGCGTATTCCTGATGGCGCAGCTGTCCATGCTGACCTGGCTGTGCTTCGTAGTGTGGCTGGTGATTGGCCTGGTGGTGTACTTCGGCTACTCGCGCAAGAATTCCCACTTGCACAAGCAGGCCTGATTCCGTACTTGCTTCGGTACCTGCCAAAGAAAAAGCCACCTCGCGAGGTGGCTTTTTTGTATCTGCAATGCGGAAAAATCAGCCGCGCAGCTTGGCGGCGATGGCGGCGACACGTGCGCCATATTGTTTGGCGGTGTCCAGATCGCCCTGCGGGATTTCATCCGCGCTGGCATCTGCCGGGGATTGCACCAACAGGCCGACCGAGCCGCCCAGATTGTTGATGTCAGTACGTTGCGCGGCCTTGGTATTGCTCGGCAGCAAACCCAGGCTGACCCAGATGCCGCCATGTTGCGAAGCCAGGGTTTGCAGGGTGATCAGGGCAACCTGCTTGTCGCCGTTCAGGCTGGCGCTATTGGTAAAGCCACCGAATACCTTGTCTTGCCAAGCACGGGTGAACCAGGCCTTGGACGTGGCATCGGCAAATTTCTTGAACTGCCAGCTCGGGCTGCCCATATAGGTGGGCGCGCCAAAGATAATGGCATCGGCAGCGGCCAGTTGATCCCATGCGCTGTCTGCGACATTGCCTTCTGCGTCAATGGCGATGAGTTCGGCATTGGCACCGACAGCCACTTGCTGGGCAACGCGTTGGGTATGGCCGTAGCCGGAATGATAGACAACGACAACCTTGGTCATGGTGTATGCCTTTTCTGCAGATGAGTCGGGAAGGAGTGACGTGCCGTGACCGACGCGCCAAAAAGAATAGCAGCGTCCAGTATAGTGATTGTTCGTGTCAGTACTAGTAGCTTTTGATGAATTGATTGTTTAGCCAGATTTAATAAACGGCAGACAGCAAGCAAAACGCCCGCAGGCGTGAAGCCGGCGGGCGTGGCAGCCAAGGCCGGCAAGCCGGCCCAGGTACAGACTGCTTAGTGGAACTGCTCTTCTTCGGTGGAGCCAGTCAGTGCGGTAACGCTGGACTGGCCGCCCTGGATCACGGTGGTGACATCGTCGAAGTAGCCAGTGCCCACTTCCTGCTGGTGCGACACGAAGGTGTAGCCGCGGTCGCGCGCTGCGAATTCCGGCTCTTGTACCTTCTCGACGTAGGCCGACATGCCGCGTGCCACGTAGTCTTGTGCCAGGTCGTACATGTTGTACCACATGCTGTGGATACCAGCCAAAGTGATGAACTGGTATTTGTAGCCCATGGCACCCAGTTCGCGCTGGAACTTGGCGATGGTGGCATCGTCCAGGTTCTTTTTCCAGTTGAAGGATGGCGAGCAGTTGTAAGCCAACAGTTTGCCCGGATGCTTGGCATGTACGGCTTCGGCAAATTTGCGAGCAAATTCCAGATCCGGCGTACCGGTTTCGCACCATACCAAGTCGGCGTAGTCAGCGTAGGCTACGGCGCGGCTGATGGCTTGTTCCAGACCCTTCTTGGTCTTGTAGAAGCCTTCGGCAGTGCGCTCACCGGTCAGGAAGGGCTTGTCGTTGGCATCGTAGTCGCTGGTGATCAGATCAGCAGCTTCAGCGTCGGTACGGGCAATCACCAGGGTCGGCACGCCGTACACGTCGGCAGCCATACGGGCAGCGATCAGCTTCTGGATGGCTTCCTGGGTCGGTACCAGTACCTTGCCGCCCATGTGGCCACACTTTTTAACCGAAGCCAGTTGGTCTTCAAAGTGAACACCACCGGCACCAGCGCGGATCATGGCCTTCATCAGTTCGTAGGCGTTCAGTACACCACCGAAACCGGCTTCGGCATCGGCCACGATGGGAGCGTAGTAGTCAACAAAACCGGCAGCACCCTTTTCAACACCCTTGGAGTGCTGGATTTCGTCGGCACGGGTGAAGGCGTTGTTGATACGTTCAACCACCTTCGGCACTGAATCCACCGGATACAAGGACTGGTCCGGGTACATGGCGGAGTATTCGTTGTTGTCGGCAGCTACTTGCCAGCCTGACAGGTAGATGGCCTTGATGCCGGCTTTCACCTGCTGCATGGCCTGACCACCGGTCAGTGCGCCCAGACAGTTGATGTAGGGTTCGTTGTTGACCAGGTTCCACAGTTTCTCGGCGCCTTGGCGGGCCAGGGTGTGTTCCACTTGTACCGAACCGCGCAGACGCTCTACGTCGGCAGCGGTATAACCACGCTTGATACCTTTCCAGCGCGGGTTGGTGTCCCAGTCATGTTGAATGGCGGCGATACGTTGTTCGCGAGTAGTCATGTTCAAACCCTTCTCGAATAGTTTTCTCTGCAGACCGGCGAATTCCGGCAATCCTCGGGCTAAATGACGGTCCGGTTTTTCCGGACTGATTTTGTTGACAACGGGTTATAGCCATTGTCCCTGTTGACCACCGGAGGCCCGTGGATGACGGTTTTCCGGGTGGGTCACTTAGCATGTGTGAGCCATTATATGCACAAAAAAAATGGCTTGTGTGCAGTGCAACACCGAAAAAAAACCGATGTTCAAAAGCTAACAATCATGGCGAAAAGTGAAGACCATAATGCGTGCATTTTGTTGCAGTTGCGAAAACAAAAGTCCGAAAACGCACAGCGCGGTGAGGTCCGGTAACAGTGGCTGTGACCGTGGGGCAAGACCTGGGACTTGAATTCCCGTAGAGAGACCTTATCTGGCATCAGGACATCGTTTAAAGCTGATTCACTTGAGGTCTTGCCATGCAGGAAAACCAGAACAACGCGACCAACGAAGCCGCGGTCGACGAAACCATCAACGCTGCAGCCAGCGAACAGGCTGTCGAGCAAACCGCCGAACAGCGCATCGCCGCACTGGAGGCACAGGTTGCCGAACTGCAGGATCAGTTGCTGCGCAGTCGTGCAGATCAGGAAAACCAGCGTCGTCGCAATGCTGAAGAGCTGCTTAACACCCAGAAGTACGCCATCAACAAGTTTGCCCAGGAGCTGGTACCGGTAAAGGACTACCTGGAAATGGCCCTGCTAGACCAGAGCGGCCAGATCGACACTCTGAAAATGGGTGTGGACATGACGCTGAAACAACTGGTGGCCGCCTTTGACAAGGCGCAGATCAAGGAAATTTCCCCTGCAGTGGGCGACAAGCTTGATCCGCACCAGCATCAGGCCATGAGCGCGGAAGAATCCGATGCCGAAGCCAATACGGTGTTACGGGTGCTACAGAAAGGTTATCAGCTGGCTGAGCGCACGCTGCGTCCGGCCATGGTGATCGTGGCCAAGGCGCGTGCCTGACCCGAAAATCATAAAAAGGTTCTTGGCAGCCACTTGAAAAAGACAGCATAGCCAATACCTATGAAGACAACAGGCCACGGCTATCAGCTTTCGGCCGCAGTCGCAACAAATTGAGATAAAGGAATACTGAATATGGGCAAAATCATTGGTATCGACTTGGGCACCACTAACTCCTGCGTAGCCGTCGTTGAGGGTGGTAACCCCAAGGTGATTGAAAACGCCGAAGGCGCACGCACTACCCCGTCCATCATTGCTTATATGGAAGACGGCGAAATCCTGGTTGGCGCACCGGCCAAGCGTCAGGCTGTCACCAACCCGAAAAACACCCTCTACGCAGCCAAGCGCCTGATCGGTCGCCGCTTCGAAGACAAGGAAGTACAAAAAGACATCGACCTGATGCCTTTCCAGATCATGAAGGCTCCCAACGGTGATGCCTGGGTCAAGGTGCGCGATCAGGAACTGGCTCCGCCGCAAATCTCCGCAGAAGTGCTGCGCAAGATGAAAAAGGCTGCCGAAGACTACCTGGGCGAAGAAGTGACCGAAGCGGTGATTACCGTACCGGCCTACTTCAACGACAGCCAGCGTCAGGCTACCAAGGATGCCGGCCGTATTGCTGGTCTGGAAGTCAAGCGCATCATCAATGAACCGACTGCCGCCGCCCTGGCCTTTGGCCTGGCCAAGCAGGAAGGTGACCGCAAGATTGCCGTATACGACCTGGGCGGTGGTACGTTCGACGTGTCCATCATCGAAATCGCCGACGTAGACGGCGAGCACCAGTTCGAAGTGCTGTCCACCAACGGTGACACCTTCCTGGGCGGTGAAGACTTCGACCAGCGCATCATCGATTACATCGTGACCGAGTTCCAGCGCGAACAGGGCGTGAACCTGAAGAACGACGTAATGGCCCTGCAACGTCTGAAGGAAGCTGCTGAAAAGGCCAAGATCGAGCTGTCCAGCGCCACCCAGACCGAAGTGAACCTGCCGTACATCACCATGGATGCCACTGGTCCGAAGCACCTGGCCATGAAGATTACCCGTGCCAAGTTCGAAAGCCTGGTTGACGACCTGATCACCCGCTCCATCGAGCCGTGCCGTGTTGCCCTGAAGGACGCCGGTGTATCGCTGTCCGACATCACCGACGTGATCCTGGTCGGCGGTCAGTCCCGCATGCCCAAGGTGCAGGAAGCGGTGAAGGAATTCTTCGGCAAGGAACCGCGCAAGGACGTGAACCCGGACGAAGCCGTGGCTGTTGGCGCTGCGATCCAGGGTTCGGTACTGTCCGGCGATCGCAAGGACGTGCTGCTGCTGGACGTAACCCCGCTGTCGCTGGGTATCGAAACCCTGGGCGGCGTGATGACCAAGCTGATCCAGAAGAACACCACCATCCCGACCAAGGCTTCGCAGACTTTCTCGACGGCTGATGACAACCAGACTGCGGTGACCATCCACGTGCTGCAAGGCGAGCGTGAAAAGGCGGCCGCCAACAAGAGCCTGGGTCAGTTCAATCTGGGTGACATTCCGCCGGCACCGCGTGGCATTCCGCAGATCGAAGTGGAATTCAACATCGACGCCAACGGTATCCTGCACGTATCGGCCAAGGACAAGGCCAGCGGCAAGCAAGCCAACATCACCATCCAGGCTTCCTCCGGTCTGTCCGAAGAGGAAATCCAGCGCATGGTGAAGGATGCCGAAGCCAATGCCGAGGAAGACAAGAAGCTGCACGAGCTGGTGACTGCGCGTAATCAGGCTGAAGGTTTGATCCACAGCGTGAAGAAGTCCCTGTCCGAGCATGGCGACAAGATCGACGCCGCCGAAAAGGCCAAGATCGAAGATGCCGTCAAAGCTGCTGAAGAAGTGGTGAAGAGCGAAGACAAGGCCGTCATCGAAGCCAAGACCGAAGAACTGGCCAAGGCCAGCCAGAAGCTGGGCGAAATCATGTATGCACAGGCGCAGCAGGCTGAAGCCGGCCAGGGCGCTGCCGATGCCGGCCATGCCAAGGACGAAGGTGATGTGGTGGATGCCGAGTTCGAAGAAGTAAAAGACAAGAAGTAAGCCCAGGGCTTGTAGACTGAACGAGGCACAGGGAATGGCGGAGAATGCTCCACCGGCCTCTGTGCCTTTGCCATGTTAAGAAGATCATTGCCTGCCGTACCGGTTGGTCACGGCCAGAGAGTGAAACACCATGTCCAAAAAAGATTTTTATGATGTACTCGGCGTCAATCGGGACGCCTCCGAGGACGACATCAAAAAGGCTTACCGCAAGCTGGCGATGAAGTATCACCCGGACCGTAATCCGGACAGCAAGGAAGCGGAAGAAAAGTTCAAGGAAGTCAAAGAGGCGTATGAAATCCTCTCCGACAGCCAGAAGCGCAGTGCCTACGACCAGTTTGGCCATGCCGGCGTAGACCCGCAGGCCGGTGCTGGCGGCGGCGGTGCCGGCTTTGGTGGCTTTGGCGATTTCGCCGACATTTTCAGCGACATCTTCGGCGGTGGCCGTGGTGGTGCTGGCGGTGGCCGCTCCAACGTCTACCGGGGTGCCGACCTGCGCTACAACCTGGATATCTCGCTGGAAGAAGCGGCGCGTGGCTGCGAAAAGCAGATCCGTATCCCCTCGCATGAAGACTGCGAAGTGTGCCACGGTACAGGTGCCAAGCCGGGTACCCAGCCCAAGACCTGCTCCACCTGCGGTGGCCACGGTCAGGTACGCATGAGCCAAGGCTTCTTCTCCATCCAGCAAACCTGCCCCACCTGCCACGGCAGCGGCAAGCAGATCAGCGACCCCTGCACCAGCTGCCATGGTGCCGGTCAGAAAAAGACCAACAAGACGCTGAACGTGAAGATTCCGGCAGGCGTGGATGAGGGTGACCGCATTCGCCTGTCTGGCGAAGGCGAGCCTGGGCAGAATGGCGGCCCGTCCGGCGATCTGTATGTCGTTACCCACATCAAGCAGCACGCGGTGTTCCAGCGTGATGGCATGGATCTGCACTGCGAAATGCCCATCTCCTTCGCGACGGCTGCACTGGGTGGCGAGATCGAGATTCCTACGCTCGATGGCATGGCCAAGGTGAAGATTGCCGCAGAAACGCAAAGTGGCCGGGTATACCGTCTGCGTGGCAAGGGTGTGAAAGCGGTACGTGGCACTGACTATGGCGATCTGCACTGCCATGTGGTGGTGGAGACCCCGGTCAAGCTGACCGAGCGCCAGCGCGAACTGTTGCGTGAGTTTGAAGCCATCAGCCAGGGTGACGTTGCCATGCATAATCCGCGTTCCAAGTCCTTCATGGACAAGCTGCGCGATTTCTTTGAATAAGCCGAAATACAGGGCTTGAGCCTGCTTGCAGGTTGTTGATCAACCCCCGGTTTTCCGGGGGTTTTGTTTTTCAGGCGTGTGCATGGCTGCAGAATGAAAAAAGCCACCGCGGCAGTGCGGTGGCAAATGACTTTCTTCAAAGGAACCAGCCAGTGGGCAGTGCTTAGAAGTTGTGCTTCAGCATCACCCAGGTAATGGTGGCCTTGTCCTGAGCCCAGCCCATTGCGGTTTGCGCGCCCTTGTCTTCCTTCACCTGACCGTAACCGGCTTCAACCATGGTGCGCTTGCTCAGGCTGTAATCCAGAGCGGCAGCCCATTGCGTAGCACCCCAATCTTGCGACTGGCCGTCAACCTTCACGCTGCTGCGCTTGGAGTAGACAAAGGACGGCTTGAAGGCGCCGATGGTGTAGGCAACATTCACGGCCCAGACATTGCTGGTCAGCTTGTTGGCACCGGTGTTGGCAACGGTGGTATTGGCGATGCCGGCAACTGCCTGGCTGCCGTCGCTATTGGTCGCCCAGGCATTGCCCCACAGGCTGCTGCGTTGCAGGGTGGCAGCCAGGTAAAGATTGTTGGCATCGTAGCCGAATTCAACGCGGTGAATGCCGCTGTTGTGGTCTGCCACGGTGTTGTACTTGGCCATGTAGGCGTAGGCACCAAAGAAGCCGGAGTTGGCGTAGGCCAGACGGGTTCCCAGGGTGTTACCGGTTTTCTTGCCGCCGGATACCTGTGCTTCACCGGAGCCAACCTGAACCATGGCGTTGAAGCCGTTCAGGTCCGGGCTGTCGTAGCGCACACCGTTTTTCACGCGGCTGTCACCGTAGGCACCAAAGATGTCGGTACCTTCATACAGCGGGAAGGCGATGCCAGTGCTGGCATCACGGCGCGGGCCGTACAGGTTGTCAGTGGATTCGGTTTCGCCCAGTACGTCGTCGATGTAACCCAGACGAACCTTACCGAAGCTGCCTTCCACGCCGACAAAGCTGGTGCGGTTGGCAAAGGTGCCGGAACCGGTGCCGCTGGTGGCAACGCCATCCACGTTCATGCCGGTTTCAACCTGCCAGATGGCTTTCAGACCATTGCCCAGCTCTTCATTACCCTTGAAGCCAATACGGCTGGCAAAGTCGTCCACACCGGTGCTCGACTTGAAGCTGGTGTCAGTGCTCTTCATGCTATCCAGGCCCGCACGAATGGAGCCGTAGATGGTGACATCAGCGTGTGCCAGTACCGGCAGGGCTGCTGCAATGGCAGCAGCGAGTACGAGTTTTTTCATTCCTCTAAATCCTTTAATAGTAATTTCTGTGTCCGCCTGATCTGATGACAGGCTGGCTGCTGGCGTACTCAAGCCATGTAAAAACTTGATTTCACCGACGGGGCTGAGTGTGCGAAACGCACCCGATAGCGTCAACGAACATTTCTTAACAAACTACCCGGTTTGCCAGTTGTCTCAATCAGATTCACCAGAAAATTTTTATTGTGAATTGCAGTAAAAAATCATAAAAATCAATAATATAAATTTGTTTTTCTATAGGTTTACAGTTCGTTAATTTTTGTTTTTCATTGATTCTGGTAATTTCAAACATCTGTTTTTTACGCATTAAAGGCTGTTGTATTTTAGTAAATCGGACATTTTGTCCTGAAAAAATGCAGCTTTTACACCACAAAAATCGGGGCCTGCCATGAGTGTCAAGAATGATTGATATGATTTTTACGCATGGGGTGGCCGCTGGTCATCATGCAGGAGGGCGGAGTTGTCCAATCTGCGAGGCAGGTGATCAAAATCGGGCAGACCTTGATGGCCAAGTGGGGAATGCCGCTGCCAGTCAGGGCCAACAGGCGTACAATTCCCGCCATTGCCATTGTCCCCTGTGATGGAAACACCATGATTTTTGCCAATCGCTATTTCCCGGCCACCCGCATGCGTCGCATGCGCAAGGATGATTTCTCCCGTCGTCTGATGCGCGAGAACGTATTGACCACCAATGACCTGATCTATCCGGTGTTTGTGCTGGAAGGTGAGAATCGCGAGCAGGAAGTCGCCTCCATGCCGGGTGTTGTGCGCCAAAGCCTAGACAAGCTGCTGTATACCGCCGAGCAGGCGCTGGAGCTGGGCATCCCCATGCTGTCGCTGTTTCCGGTGATTGAAACCGGCAAGGACAATGCCGCGCAGGAAGCCTACAACCCGGATGGCCTGGTGCCGACGGTTGTTCGTGCCCTCAAGCAGCGCTTTCCCGAGCTGGGGGTGATGACTGACGGTGCGCTGGACCCGTATACCGTGCACGGCCAGGACGGCCTGATCGATGACAGCGGCTATGTGCTGAATGATGAAACTACCGAAGTATTGATCCGTCAGGGCCTGTGCCATGCCGAAGCCGGCGTGGATGTGTTCGGCCCCTCCGACATGATGGATGGGCGTATCGGTGCATTGCGTGATGCATTTGAAGAAGCAGGCTTCATCCATACCAAGATTCTGGCCTACTCGGCCAAATATGCTTCTGCCTTCTACGGCCCCTTCCGTGATGCCGTGGGTTCGGCCAGCAATCTGGGCAAGGCGGACAAGAACAACTACCAGATGGACCCGGCCAATCTGGATGAAGCCATCCAGGAAGTGGCGATGGATCTGGAAGAAGGGGCCGACATGGTGATGATCAAGCCGGGCATGCCGTACCTGGATGTGATCCGCCGCGTGAAGGACACCTTCCGCGTGCCGACCTATGCTTACCAAGTGTCCGGGGAGTATGCCATGCTGAAGGCCGCCTTCCAGAACGGCTGGCTGGACGAGGAGAAGTGCATGATGGAAAGCCTGATGGCTTTCAAGCGTGCCGGTGCTGATGGCATCCTGACGTACTTTGCGCTGGACGCGGCCCGCGTATTGCGCCGCACTTGAGCGCTTAGCTGCTACCGGCCTGCCCGTGGCGGGGCGGTAGCTGATCAATGAAGGAGTAGATGATGGATATTCTGCATTCCACCTGGTTCTGGCTGTTTGTCATCGTGGCACTGGTAATGTCCACCATCGGCTCGCTGGCCAGACTGTCCAAGGCCCCGCCGCCGGTTGACCTGCCGGGGGTAAAGTCGCAGCCCTATGCGGACGACGACGACGAGGATGATGCCGACAGCCCTGCCGGCCATACCCCGGCCAGCTTGCGCAAGCCTAAATAAGGGACGATATCCGTTTTGGTAGCGTACGGGCTGGTATCACGCCAGCCCGCCACGCCGGAAATACTGCTGGATGAATTCAACACAGACCCGCAGTTTGGCCGAACTTGCCAGTTTTTCCGGATACACTGCCCAGATATCCGCCGGTAAGTAATAGTCAGGTAGTACCTGTACCAGCAGTCCTAGTTTCAGCTCGCGCTCAACATCCCATAGCGAGCGCAACATGATGCCATGGCCCTGCAAGGCCCACTGGTGCACTACCTCTCCATGGTTTGCTGCGAGCGCCCCCTGCACCCGGATACTGCATTCCCCCTGCGGACCATTCAGACGCCACACCCCGAAAGGGTGATCCCTTTCCTTGATCACCAGGCAATTATGCTTGCCTAGTGCACTGAGTTGCTCTGGGGTGCCATGACGCGCCAGATAAGCTGGCGCAGCACACAGGATGCGCCGGTTGTTGGCCAGCTTGCGCGCCAGCAATTGCGGGGCAATCTCGTTGCCCACCCGGATGTCCAGATCGATTCCCTCCTGAGCCAAGTCGATCAGACAGTCTGCCACCTCAAAGCGGATACTCAGTTCCGGATAATGCTGCGCCAGTTCGCCCAGTGCCGGTGCCAGATGAACCCGGCCAAAGCCGAAGCTGCTGCTGATGCGGATGATGCCGCGCGGCTGCTGCCGTGCAGCCCCTATCTCCACGCTCATCTGTTCCACATCCTGCAGTATCTTGCCGGCCCAGGTATAGATGTGTTCGCCGCGTTCGGTCATGGCAATGCGCCGGGTGGTGCGATCCAGCAGTCGGCAGCCCAGACATTGCTCAAGTACCCGGATGCGCTTGCTGACATAGGCTGGTGAAGCGGCCATGGTTTCGGCAGCCGCGGTAAATCCGCCCTTGCGGACGACCAGGCAAAAAACACGCAAATCTTCAAGCTGCAGCAGATCCTTCATGCTTCGTGTCTTCTGTATGCACGGAATTGCCGATTATCAGGGCTTTGTTTTCCGCCATGCTAGGCCTCGCAGTACAAGGTCATTACGGCGAAAGAACAGAGGAGAGCAAGATGCAGGCTTACAGGATTGCTGCCATTGCGGGAGATGGCATTGGAAAGGAAGTGCTGCCGGAAGGCTTGCGTGTAGTGGATGCGGCTGCCCGGCGTTTTGACATTGAGCTGTCCGTGACGCTGTTTGACTGGGCATCGTGTGACTACTACCTGCAACACGGCAAGATGATGCCGGACAACTGGTCTGCCATTTTGCAGGGTTTTGATGCCATTTATTTCGGTGCTGTCGGCATGCCGGATCAAGTACCGGATCACATATCACTGTGGGGTTCACTGCTGAAGTTTCGCCGCGAGTTTGACCAATACGTCAATCTGCGACCGGTGCGCCTATTGCCTGGGGTGCCCTGTCCGCTGGCCAATCGCCAGCCGGGCGATATCGATTTCCTGGTGGTGCGCGAGAATACCGAGGGTGAGTACTCTGCTGTTGGTGGCCGCATGTTCGAAGGAACGGAGCGGGAGCTGGTGTTACAGCAATCGATATTTACCCGCCATGGGGTGGACCGCATCCTGCACCATGCTTTTGCCCTGGCACAAAGCCGGCCGCGCAAAAAGCTGACTGCCGCCACCAAATCCAATGGCATCGCCGTGAGCATGCCTTATTGGGATGAGCGTGTGGCGGTGGTGGCACAGCACTACCCGGACGTGCAATGGGAGCGGCAGCATGTGGATATTCTGGCTGCCCGTTTTGTATTGCAGCCCGACCGTTTCGATGTAGTGGTGGCGTCCAATCTGTTTGGCGACATCCTGTCCGATCTGGGGCCGGCCTGTACCGGCACCATTGGTCTGGCCGCCTCTGCCAATCTCAATCCCGAGCGCAGTTTCCCCTCCCTGTTTGAGCCGGTACACGGCTCGGCACCGGATATCTTCGGCAAAAATATTGCCAACCCCATCGCCATGATCTGGTCCGGGGCCTTGATGCTGGATTTCCTCGGTAACGGCACGGGACCTTGCCGCCAGGCGCATGACCTGATCATGCAGGCAATTGAGGCCGTCCTGTTGCATGGGCCATGCACACCAGACCTGGGAGGGCGGGCGAGTACGACGCAGGTGGGACAGGCCATTGCCGATGCGGTGGCCAGCACGCTTGGTCAGGCATAGATCCGAAGGTCGGTTATTACGCACCGCCTTGCCGCAAGGCAAGGGCCGGGCGTCGTGCATGAGAAAGACAAACCGGTGTTTTTGCCGGCACAAAGGAGAAATCATGGACAACAACAAGCAAGGCCGGCGGGATATTCCGCTGGCAGTAGTCAGCCTGGTGATTGTGTTTGCGATGGTGCTTGTCATGACCCTCATGCCGCAGGCTTCCATCGCGGTTGCAGACCGGTTGATGTACTGGTGTACCACGGTGTTTGCCTCCCCCATCCTCTTGTTTGCCTTTTGTTCGGTCCTGTTTGTCATCTGGCTGGGCCTGAGCAAGTACGGGCAGATCCGACTGGGGGAGGGCGGGCCGGACTACTCAACATCGACATGGATTTTCATGTTCATCATGTCCGGGCTGGGTTCGTCCACGCTGTATTGGGGCTTTCTTGACTGGGCCTATTACTATCAGACGCCAGGCCTGAATTTGCCGCCGTCCTCGCCGCAGGCATTGAAATACAGTGTGGCCTACTCGTTTTTTCATTCCGGCCTGAGCGCCTGGGCCATGTATGCGCTGGGGGCGGTGGCTCTGTGTTATCACTTTCACGTACGCAAAAACAAAGGGCTGAGTCTGGCGGCGATTATCGGTGCCATCACCGGCCGCAAGCCTGACGGAGCCCTGGGGCGGCTGGTGGATTTGCTGTTCATGCTGTGCATGTTCGGGGCATTGACCATCTCGCTGGTACTGACCGCAACAACCTTTGCCCGACTGCTGTCAATCCTGACTGGCATTCCCGACAGTTTCACCACGCAGCTGATCATTATTCTGGCGGTCTCCGTGCTGTTTACCCTGTCGTCCTGGGTGGGTATGGATGGCGGCATGAAGCGCCTGAGCCAACTGGTGTGCTGGGGCGTAGTGGTGCTGGCCTGCTACATCTATTTATTCGGTCCCACCCAGTTCATTACCAGTAATGCGCTGTCCAGTCTGGGACTGATGCTGAGCAGCTTTGTGGACATGAGTCTGTTCACCGATCCGATGGGCGATGGCAAGTTCACCCGGGAGTGGACGGTGTTCTACTGGCTGTGGTGGATTTCCTATGCGCCGGGAGTCGCGTTGTTTGTGACCCGGGTATCGCGTGGCCGCACCATTCGCGAAGTACTGCTGGCTATGGTAGTAGGGGGCTGTGCCGGTATCTGGTGCGTCTATGGCGTACTGGAAAGCTATAGCGTGCACAGCTTCATCAGCGGTCTGATCAATGTGCCACAAGTGCTGAGTGAGCAGGGTGGTGAGGTGGCGATTGGCAAATTGCTGGACTTATTGCCGGCTGGTCGTTGGGTAATGGCTTTTTTCCTGGCAGTGATGGCGATATTTCTGGCAGCCCATATGGATGCCGTGGGTTATGCGGTAACCGCCACCTGTACCCGCAATCTGGCTGAAGGCGAAGACCCGTCACCCGTCGATCGTTTGTTCTGGTGCGTAATGCTGACGCTGGTACCGCTGGCGATGATTTTTGCCAAAGCCCCACTCAATACCATGAAGACCACGGTGATTGTGACGGCCATTCCCTTTGCGCTGATTACGCTGGTCATGGTGTATGGCCTGCTCAAGTGGTTGCGTGAAGATTATGGTGATGTCCCGGCATATCAGATAGGCGAACAGCCACCCCCTGCTGTGGCCAGCAACCAGTCCGGCTCATGAGTTCGGCCATGGCGAGCTTTTATCAGCTTTCTGCGGAAATGCAGTCTTTTGTCAACCAGAGCGCCTTGTTCCAGCCTGCAGATGACAGCCTGGCAGAGATGCGTGCGGCCTACGATGCCCAGTGCCGTTACTTCACCCCGGCACTGCCGGATGGGCTGCAGCGTGAGGACCATATGCTGCCGGTGGCCGGACGACATATCCCGCTGCGCTTGTACCGCCCAACTGCTGCCAGGCCGCCAGCCGGTTGGCCCTGTGTGCTGTATTTGCATGGTGGTGGCTGGATGCTGGGCGGTCTGGATTCACATGCCGTTATCGCAGCACCACTGGCGCAGAACTGCGCCGCAGCCGTGCTGGTGGTTGATTACCGTCTGGCTCCGGAACATGTCTTTCCGGCTGCTTTTGAAGATTGCCTGGCGGTGTGGGACATGCTGCGCGTGGATAGCCTGGAACTGGGTATCGACACTGCTCGTGTCGTGGTGGCAGGAGACAGTGCCGGTGGCAATCTGGCTGCAGCGCTATGCCTGGCTACGCGTAGCCGGGAAGGACCGCCCTTGTGTGGGCAGGCACTGATCTACCCCGCACTGGCGGCCGTACCGACAGAGCCTGCGGCAAGCGAACATGCAGATGCCCCGCTGCTTAGTCGCGACGACATGGCCTATTACCTGGCGCAGTACGCGCCGGATCCGGCCATGCATGCCGATCCACGTCTGGCACCGCTGGCAGCCGCCAACCTGCAAGGTTTGCCACCAGCCTTTGTAGCAGTGGCGGAGTACGACCCGCTTCGTGACGATGGCCTGCGCTATGTCCAGCGCCTGCTGGCCAGTGGTGCTGTGGCTGAGTGCCATCTGGGCCGTGGCCTGGTGCATGGTTGCCTGCGCTTCTGGCCGCAGGGGCCTGAGACAGCCCGCATGTACCGCGCACTGGTCACGGCCATTGCTCACATGCTTGCTGACCAGACATGACATTGGTGGCGCAGCGGCATGCCATGTGGTGCTGCGCCACCTTCCCCCCGGCTTGCCATGCTTATTCGTCAGGCATGACCGGACAAGAAAAGGGCAGGCATTTGCAGCCCTGTGACGACCCCAAGCAGAGGAGAACCTCCATGAATGACTACACCAAATTGAGCCCGGATTTCTGTGCCGATCCCGAACGTGCCTGGACCCTGCCCGCCGCGTATTACACCTCGGACAAGGTCTATCAGTTTGAGAAGGAGAAGATTTTCGCCCATAGCTGGATTTGCGTGGCGCATGGCAGTGAGCTGGCCGAATCCAACGACTACATCACCCGCGAGGTTGCTGGTGAAAACATCATCGTGGTGCGTGGTCGGGATGGTGTACTGCGCAGTTTTTACAATGTCTGTCCGCATCGGGGGCACCAGTTACTGCAAGGCAGTGGCAGGGCCAAGAACGTGATTACCTGTCCCTATCACGCGTGGACTTTCAAACTGGACGGTCAACTGGGCCATGCCCGTAATTGCGAAAACGTGGTCGATTTTGATTCGGACAAGGCTACCTTGTCGCCGCTCAAGGTGGAGGAGTATGCCGGCTTTGTATTCATCAACATGAATCTGTCGGCCAAGCCGGTGGAGCAGCAATTGCCCGGCCTGGCCGACAGCTTGCGCAAGGCATGTCCGGTGATCGACGAGCTGCATCTGGCGGAGCGCTTTGTTACCGCCACGCCGGCCAACTGGAAAATCATCGTTGACAACTATATGGAGTGCTACCACTGTGCGCCCGCCCATCCGGGTTTTGCCGACTCGGTGCAGGTGGACAAATACACGCACACCCTGCATGGCAATTGGTCACTGCAGTTTGGCCTGGCCCGCTCCTCCGAGAAATCTTTCAAGATCGACCCCTCGGTCAAGGACCCCAGCTTCAGCGGCTACTGGGCCTGGCCCTGCACCATGTTCAATGTACCGCCGGGTGCCGACTTCATGACGGTTATCTATGAATACCCGGTGGATGCCGAGACCACCTTGCAGCACTACGACATCTACTTCCGCAACAAGGAGCTGACTGCTGAGCAACAGGCACTGGTGGAGTGGTATCGCACCGTGTTCCGGCCGGAAGACCTGCGGTTGGTGGAAAGCGTGCAGCGCGGGCTGAAATCGCGTGGCTATCGTGGCCAGGGCCGCATCATGACCGACCGCCAGCGCAGCGGCATCAGTGAGCACGGCATTGCGCATTTCCACAATCTGGTGGCGCAGCAGCACGCCGAGTAAGTCCATCCTTCGCGGCAGCGCGTCCGCGCTGCCGCTATTCCGCTTGGAGAGTCCTGCATGAAACTGAATGACCCCCTGCTGTTGCGGCAGCACGCCTATATCAATGGTCAGTGGTGCGCTGCCGACCAGGCGGACACTTTCGCCGTACACGACCCGGCTACCGGTCAGCGCATTGCCCATGTGCCGCTGATGGGTGAGCAGGAAACCATCCGCGCCATTCAGGCCGCCGATGCAGCCCTGCCGGCCTGGCGCGACCTGACCGCAAAAGAGCGCGCCCGGTTATTGCGCCGCTGGTTTTTCCTGCTGGAGCAGCACGAGGATGATCTGGCCCGGCTGATGACCTGGGAGCAGGGCAAGCCGCTGGCCGAGGCGCGGGGAGAAATCCGCTACGCCGCTTCATTTGTCGAATGGTTCGCCGAGGAAGCCAAGCGTCTGTACGGCGACGTGATTCCCTCGCCCCGCAAGGAGCAGGAACTGCTGGTGATGCGCGAGCCGATCGGCGTCTGTGCCGCCATCACGCCATGGAATTTCCCCTCCGCCATGATTACCCGCAAGGCGGCACCAGCCTTGGCCGCCGGTTGTACTATCGTCATCAAACCGGCCAACGAAACCCCGCTGTCGGCGCTGGCGCTGGCGGAGCTGGCCGACCGCGCCGGTATTCCGCCGGGTGTGTTCAATATCGTTACTGGTGATGCCCAGGCCATCGGCTGGCAACTCAGTACCCATCCACTGGTGCGCAAGCTCAGTTTTACCGGCTCCACGCCGATAGGCCGGCTGCTGATGGGGCAGTGCGCCAGCACCATCAAGAAAGTATCGCTGGAACTGGGTGGCAATGCGCCGTTCATCGTATTTGACGATGCCGATCTGGATGCCGCGGTGGAAGGGGCCATCCAGGCCAAATTCCGCAATGCCGGCCAGACCTGTGTCTGCGTCAACCGCTTTTATGTTCACCAGTCAGTGTATGCCAGCTTTCTGGAGCGCTTCTGCGCCCGCGTCGCCGAATTGCGGGTGGGGAATGGTTTTGCCGAAGCAACGGAGATCGGCCCATTGATTTCTGCCCGAGCCGTCAGCAAGGTGCAATCCCTGCTGGACGATGCGCTACAGGGCGGAGCCCGCTTGCTAAGCGGAGGGTGCAGCCTGGCTGCCGGGCCGCAGTACTTTCCGCCCACTGTCATTGCCGATGTGAAACCAGGCATGCGACTGCTTGAAGAAGAAATATTTGGGCCGCTGGCACCGGTGATGCCGTTTGCCAGTGACGAAGAGGTCGTGCAACTGGCTAATGCCACCATTTACGGCCTGGCCGCCTATTTCTACAGTCGGGATATCGCCAGGGTGTGGCGCGTGGCGCGGCAACTGGAATACGGCATTGTCGGCATCAATACCGGCATGGTGTCCAACGAGGTGGCCCCCTTTGGCGGCATCAAGCAATCCGGCCTGGGGCGTGAGGGCTCCCGCTACGGCATTGATGACTATCTTGAGTCCAAATATCTGTGCATGGCGTGCTGAGCACTGCCGCCGGCTTTTCCAGTCAACCCCGAGCATGAATCGACATGAGCCTTCAGTCCCCGAATATGAATGTCCGCGTGGTGCGGATCGAACAAGCCAGCCCCTTGATCAAACGCTTTACCCTGCAGGCGGCAGATGGCGGCCCGCTGCCATCCTTCAGTGGTGGCAGCCATATCATTGTGCAAATGCCTACCGCCAGCGGTCTTATCCATAATGCCTATTCGCTGCTTGGCTCGCCTTTTCAGCTGCAGCAGTACCAGATTGCCGTGCGGCGCGAGGATGCCTCCCGTGGTGGCTCGGCTTTCATGCACGCACATGTGGCTGAGGGGGACATCTTGCAGATATCGCCGCCCAACAATTTATTCCCGCTGCATGCCACGCCGGGGCGACAGATTCTGATTGCCGGTGGCATCGGCATCACGCCGTTCATGGCGCAGATGGAAGAGCTACAGGCCAGCGGCGCAGCGTTTGAACTGCACTATGCCTTTCGCAGTCGCGAGCAGGCAGCCTTTGTTGATGAACTGGCGGCCCGTTACGGCATGCACTGCCATTTTTATGATGCCGCCCAAGGCGAGCTGTGCAATGTCGCCGGCTTGCTGCAGCACATGGCCGAGCCGGACCATGTCTATGTCTGCGGGCCGCAGTCCTTGATCGAGGCCGTACAGCAGGCCGGAGCAGAGCAGGGCATACCGCCAGCGCATCTGCATTGGGAGCAGTTTTCGGCCAGTACGCAAAGCGGGGAGGCATTTACCGTGGTGCTGGCCCGTTCCGGGCGCGAAATCCCGGTGGCGGCAGAACAAACCATCCTGCAAGCCATCGAGTCGGATGGTGCTGTGGCGGTGGATTGCCTGTGCCGCGAAGGCGTGTGTGGCACCTGTGAAGTAGGCATTGTCGAGGGCGAGGCCGAGCACCGCGACCAATACCTGAGTGAAGAAGAAAAGCAGGCGCAAAACAGCCTGCTGATCTGTGTATCGCGGGCCCGCGGTTCCCGCCTGGTGCTGGACCTGTGAGTGGTGGCAGGCCACCGGCCTGCCATGCCCCCGTGTGAACGTTTCTGCCAGGGGTATGATGACAGTTGTTCCCAGGCGGCTTGCCGCAAGGTGACAGCTGGCCGGTGAAATCCTTGACAACTGTCACTGATAAAGCCGGATACGCTGGGCTAGAATGGATGACAGTTTCCGGCGCGCGGTGATCCCGCTGCGACTGCAGTCCCGGCGCCTCACGATTGGCCTACAAGGACATCCCTGCCATGAACCATACCTATCTTGCCCACCTGGAAGCCACGCTGGCCCAAATCCGCGCTGATGGTTTTGAAAAGCCGGAACGGGTGATTGCCACCCCGCAGCGTGCCGATATTGCCCTGTCCGGTGGAGCCCATGTACTCAATTTCTGTGCCAACAACTATCTGGGTCTGGCCGACGATGCCCGCCTGATCGACGCCGCCAAGCGCGGGCTGGATGAGTACGGTTATGGCTGCGCCTCGGTGCGCTTCATCTGTGGTACCCAGCAGGTGCACAAGGATCTGGAGCAAGCCATTTCCGGCTTCCTCGGCACGGACGACACCATTCTGTATTCCAGCTGTTTCGATGCCAACGGTGGGGTATTCGAAACCCTGCTGGGCGAAGAAGACGCGGTGATTTCCGACGAGCTGAACCACGCCTCCATCATCGATGGCGTGCGCCTGTGCAAGGCCAAGCGTTTCCGTTACAAGAACAACGACATGGCCGATCTGGAAGCCCAGCTGATTGCCGCCGAGGCGGCCGGTGCGCGCTTCAAGCTGATCGTGACCGACGGCGTGTTCTCCATGGACGGCATCATTGCCGACCTGAAAACCCTGTGCGAAGTGGCTGGCCGTCACGGTGCCATCGTGATGGTGGACGACTCCCATGCCGTCGGCTTCATCGGTGAAAACGGTGCCGGTACGCCAGAGCTGTGCGGCGTGGCTGACAAGGTGGACATCTACACAGGCACGCTGGGCAAGGCGCTGGGTGGGGCTTCCGGCGGTTATGTGTCCGGCCGCAAACCCATCATCGACCTGTTGCGTCAGCGCTCGCGCCCCTATCTGTTCTCCAATAGCCTGGCACCGGCCATTGCCGCGGCCAGCCTGGAAGTGCTCAAGCTGATCCAGTCCGAAGGCCAGTGCCTGCGTGCCCAGCTCAAACGCAATGCCGAACTGTTCCGCAACGAGATGTCCGCTGCCGGTTTCACCCTGGTGCCGGGCCAGCATCCCATCATCCCGGTAATGCTGGGCGATGCCCGTCTGGCCGGTGAAATGGCCGCCCGCCTGCTGCAGGAGGGCGTGTACGTGATCGGCTTCTCCTTCCCGGTGGTGCCCAAGGGCAAGGCGCGCATCCGCACCCAGATGTCTGCTGGTCACACGGTGGAGCAGGTGCAGCGTGCGGTGGCCGCCTTCATCAAGGTGGGCCGTGAACTGAAAGTGATCGACTGATCCTCCATATATCTGCCCGCTGGCCACAAGCCTGGCGGGCGTAGCACAGGCAGGCAAACGCAATGAAAGCACTCTCCAAACTGAAATCCGCTCCCGGTCTGTGGATGAATGATGTGCCGCAACCGGAAATCGGCCATAACGACCTGCTGATCAAGATCAGCAAAACCGCCATCTGCGGCACCGACATCCATATCTGGAACTGGGACGAATGGGCGCAGAAGACCATTCCGGTTCCCATGCACGTCGGCCATGAATACGTGGGCGTAGTGGCGGCCATGGGCTCCGAAGTGCGTGGTTTTGAAATCGGCCAGCGCGTGTCCGGCGAGGGCCACATCACCTGCGGCCATTGCCGCAACTGTCGTGCCGGCCGTCGTCACCTGTGCCGCAACACCGTGGGCGTGGGCGTGAACCGCGAAGGCGCGTTTGCCGAATACCTGGTGATTCCGGCCTTCAATGCCTTCCCGATTCCGGACGACATCTCCGATGATCTGGCTGCCATCTTCGACCCCTTCGGCAATGCGGTGCATACCGCGCTGTCCTTTAATCTGGTGGGCGAGGACGTGCTGATCACCGGTGCCGGCCCCATCGGCATCATGGCGGTGGCCATTGCCAAGCATGTGGGTGCACGCCATATCGTGATTACCGACGTCAATGACTACCGCCTCGATCTGGCACGCCAGATGGGTGCCAGCCGTGCGGTGAACGTGGCGCGTGAAGACCTGAAACAGGTGATGAGCGAGCTGCACATGTGTGAAGGCTTTGATGTGGGCCTGGAAATGTCCGGCAACCCGCAGGCCTTCCGCCAGATGCTGGAAACCATGAACCATGGCGGCAAGATTGCGCTGCTGGGCATTCCGCCGGCCAATACCGCCATCGACTGGAACCAGGTCATCTTCAAGGGTCTGGAAATCAAGGGCATCTATGGCCGCGAGATGTTTGAAACCTGGTACAAGATGGTGGCGCTGATTCAGTCCGGGCTGGATATCCGCCCCATCATCACCCATCACTTCAAGGTGGATGATTTCGAGCAGGGCTTCGCCGCCATGTTGTCCGGTCAGAGCGGCAAGGTGATTCTGGACTGGAACTGAAGCAGCCAGGGCACAGCCTGATGTTTATCGAAACCGGCGTGAGCCGGTTTTTTCATGCCCGCGTCTCTTCAGCCTGGGTTGATCAACACCCTGGTATGCAGGCGGCACATGCACCGCCTGATTTCATGCAATGCACAACGCACGGCAGCTTTCAGCCACTGCCTTGCTTTGCGCCGGGGACGCTAGGCGGTAGAATCGACCTTTGACTTTTTACTCGCTACCCCACGTCTATGCTTACCTTCCAGGAAATCATCCTTACCCTCCAGAATTATTGGAACGAGCAAGGGTGCGTCATCATGCAACCCTTCGACATGGAGGTGGGCGCCGGTACCTCGCATCC
>NZ_JASLFG010000012.1:0-14187 GCF_030150775.1 Aquitalea sp. | reverse complement strand
AAGCCGGCACCATCATCTCGACCGAGAAGACCGGGATCGAGTGGTACTGAGCCAGGGCGCTGAAACACCTGCGGCGGCGTTGCGACGTCGGCTGAAGGGTAGGTGAGGTGTGGATCAACAAGGGCTGCCATGGCAGCCCTTGTTGTATTGCGGCGGCAGAATCAGGCCAGGCCCAGTTCCGCGGCATGGTCGCGGCACAGTGCCTGCCCGGCGGCATAACCTGCCTGATACATCTGCGACAGGTTGGAATAGGACCAGTCCAGTTCCTGCTCACGCTGCTCCGGACGGATGAACTTGTCGTAAGCCACACGCAGCAACTTGGTGCGCGGCTTGCCCTCGGCATCCTTGTTGTGCAGGGCCTCGAACAGCTTCAGGTCATCACGGGCAATTTCAGTCAGCGGGGTGATGATGGACTGCACCCAGGCATCGTACAGATCGCGCGGCGGATGCAGGATCTCTTCGCTGCCCAATACATCGAACACCACGGTGGTGTCGATATGAGGGTGATCCTGGAACAGGCGCTTGAAGTTGAGGGTGTCAATGGCAGCGCCTTCGATGTAGTAATTGTCATCCAGCAGATAAGGTGGATAGATCAGCGGGAAGGACAGCGCGGCCAGAAAATGTTCATGGGTGATTTGCTGCTTGTCCCAGCAATCCATGCGCTTTTGGCTGAGGTTGTAAGCATTCAGGTAAAACTGCGGCTTGATGCTGGCCAGTTTGCTGAAGTCCACCACTTGATCGATAAACGGCACATGGGCGCACAGGCCCTGGCTTTGGGCGTTCAGATCGCTGGGGCAGAGCGTGGCCATCAGCCAGCTGCTCCAGTCTGCCGCCAGCCGTTGTAGGGGGCCCTGGTCTGCCTGGGCCTGGATGGCTTGCAGTACCGGATTGGCCTGCTGCCACTGGCGCCACAGGTCGGCCAGCGGGCCGGGTTTGTTGAATACCTTGAAGTTGACCGGGAAAAGAGAGTACAGCGCATCGGCCACCCCCATGTCGGCCAGTTTTTCCAGCGCGGCTTTCGGGTCCTGGCCTTTGGCTGCGGTATAGAGCAAGCCGACAATGGCACCCGCGCCCGAGGTGGAGATGATGTCGAATTCCACGCCCGCTTCGATGAAAGCCACCAGCGAACCTGCCATCAAGGTGGCGTTAGGGGCGCCGCCGCCCAGTACCAGCGCCAGCGATTTCTTTTTGCTGCTCATGTTTGCCACTCCTGCATGGAAAATAATACGGATTATGCTTTATGAATTGTGAATTTTCTTGTTGTTATACAGATAATTCTTAGGAGGGGCTGTCTGGCTAGCTACGTGGTTTTACCATGTACCTTGCAATACACAATAGCTGGGACTAGAATCCGGTCTGACCTTGCATTGGGCACGCCAAACTATCGTGCAATGCAAGGTAGGGGGCGGATCATGAAAACACAGTTGAAGAAAGGCACGCTGGACATGTGTGTGCTGGCTGCACTGGCGGCAGGAGACAGCTATGCCTACGAATTGGTGAGCATCCTGTCGCGCAGCATGGAGGTGAGTGAGGGAACCATGTATCCCCTGATGCGCCGTCTGCAGGCCGAAGCCTGGGTATCGACTTATCTGGTGGAGTCGGCCAGCGGGCCATCGCGCAAGTACTACACCTTGACGGCAGAAGGCCGACGCCAGCTGGCATTGATGCAGCAGGAATGGCAGGAGTTTGTCGGCGATGTAAACAGTGTGTTGCAACTGGCCGCAGGCCGGGCCACGGGAGAAACAGCATGAACCAGCAAGAATTCATCCGTCAGTTGCAGGACGCACTGGCGCGACTGCCACAGCAGGAAAAACAGGAAATCATCGCCGATTATCAGGAATATTTCCGCGATGGACTGGCTGCTGGACGCAGCGAGGCGGATATTGCCGCAGGCCTGGGCGATCCGCAGCAACTGGCGCGGGAGCTGATGGCGCGCCATCATATTGCCCGCTGGGAAGACCGCAAGACGGTCGGCAACCTGTTTGCCGTGGTGGGAGCCATTGCCGGCATGGGCCTGCTCAACTTCCTGCTGGCCGTTCCCTTCCTGTTTTATCTGTGGATGCTGACCATGGCGGCGCTGGCTTCCACCGGCATCCTGATTGGCGGCCTGGTGTTGTTTGGCACGCTGGCCTGCAACGAGCTGTTCGGCTGGCCGGCCATTCACGAATCGCGCGATGTCCGGGCCATCTGGTCCGATTTGGCACAAGGTGGCCCGGCGGGAAACATCCATATTCGCGGCAGCAACGGTGAAAGTGTGGATGTGGTGCGTGAGGCATCATCCGGACGGGCCAGCATCCATATCCAGTCCAGCGATGGCACGGTCAGCCTGGAGCGCAATGCCAGTGACGCGCTTGGCCGGCTGCATATCAAGGATGAAACGGGGCAGGTGGATATCGGTGGCCTTGACTGGGGCTTGAGCCGTCAGGGCATGTTGCTGACCGGCTTGCTGCTGATGGCCCTGGGCGGGGGTGGACTGTTCCTGTGTTATTGGCTGGCTCGCTGGACCTGGCGTGGCTTGCTGGCGTATGGCCGTTATCAGCTGGGTTTGCTGGCCAAGGCCAGAGGGCGGGATGTTTGAATAGTCTGGAATGACAAGCAAAAACGGACCTGCGGGTCCGTTTTGCATGGTGATGACTCAGACAGCCTCAATGGCCGTCGTAGGAGCAGACGGTGAAGACATCCAGCCCGCTGTCGCGTACCAGCTTGCCGCCACCCAGCTCTGGCAGTTCGATGATGGCGGCGGCTTCCAGTACATCCGCCCCCAGTTTTTTCAGCAGCTTGTAACCGGCCATCATGGTGCCGCCGGTGGCCACCAGATCGTCGATCAGGATGACGCGGTCACCCGCCTTGCAGGCATCGGTGTGGATCTCCACCGTGGCATTGCCGTATTCCAACTCGTATTCTTCTGCCACGGTGGTGAAGGGCAGCTTGCCCTTCTTGCGGATGGGCACGAAGCCGACATTCAGCTCGTAAGCCAGGACCGAGCCGATGATGAAACCGCGTGCGTCCAGCCCGGCAATCAGGTCTACCTTTTCCAGCATGTAGCGATGCACATAGATGTCAATCAGCATGCGGAAGGTTTTCGGGTTTTGCAGCAGCGGGGTGATGTCGCGGAACATCACGCCCTGGCTGGGCCAGTTGGGCACGGTGCGGATCCAGCCTTTCAGATAGCTGGAATAGTCGAGGTTGCTGAGATTTTCCATGGCGCTATTGTACTTTCAAATGAAGCGACCGTGTTTGCTGTCGCACAAAGCAAAAAGGCCCGCCGCACCACGCAGCAGGCCTTGAGTGACCGCATCAGGATCAGGCAAAGAATGCCAGCTTGAAGATCCACAGCGCGGCAATCACCACGACTGCCGGTTTCAGGTCGGCAAAGCGGCCAGCCAGAATCTTGATCACAGCATAGCTGATGAAGCCGAAAGCGATACCATCGGCAATCGAGAAGGTAAACGGCATGGCCAGCGCAGTCATCACCGCAGGGGCGGACTCGGTCAGGTCGCTCCAGTCGATTTCCGCCAGGCCGCGTGCCATCAGCACGGCAACATAGCACAGGGCCGGTGCGGTAGCGTAGGCCGGTACGGTCTTGGCCAGCGGAGAAATCCACAGGCAGGCCAGGAACAGGATGGCCACTACGGTGGCAGTCAGGCCGGTGCGACCACCCACGGCGGTGCCGGCGGCGGATTCGATATAGGCAGTGGTGGAGGAGGTACCCATGATGGCACCGGCGGTGATGGCCACCGAGTCAGCCAGCAGGGCGCGCTTCAGGCGCGGCAGCTTGCCGTCCTTGTCCAGCAGGCCGGCGCGGTGCGACACACCCACCAGCGTGCCGGTGGTGTCAAACAGGTCGACAAAGAAGAACACGAAGATCACACCCACCAGGCCGGCGCTCATGGCACCGTGCAGGTCCATCTTCATGAAGGTGGGTTCCATGCTCGGTACCGGAGCGAAGATGCCTTCAAACTTGGACAGGCCCAGCGCGATGGACAGCGCGGTCACCACCAGAATGCCGATGATGATGGAGCCTGGTACCTTGCGGTATTCCAGCGCCACGATCAGGAAGAAACCCAGAATGGCCAGCAGGGTGGTCGGGTTGTGAATATTGCCCAGAGTCAAGTAAGTTGCCGGATGGGCGGCGATCACGCCAGCGTCCTTCAGCGCGATGATGGCCAGGAACATGCCAACGCCAGCAGAAATGGCAAATTTCAGCGAACGCGGGATGGCATTGACAATGGCTTCACGCACCTTGAACAGGCTGACGGCCAGGAATACGATACCGGAAATGAATACCGCACCCAGTGCAGCCTGCCAGGGGATCCCCATACCCTTGACAACGCTGAAGGTGAAGTAGGCATTCAGGCCCATGCCCGGTGCCAGTGCCATCGGGTAGTTGGCAACCAGGCCCATGATGGCAGTGCCAAGCGCTGCGGCCAGGCAGGTAGCCACGAACACTGCGTTCAGATCCATGCCGGTGGCGGATAGGATCAACGGGTTTACCAAGATGATGTAAGCCATGGTCAGGAAGGTGGTGAAGCCGGCAATGACTTCGGTTCTGACCGAAGTGCCGTGTTCCCTCAGCTTGAAAAAGCTTTCCAGTAGTTGCATGACAGAGATGCTCCGAGCCTTGTTATGTATTGGATAAGACGCAGGATTTTACTTCGGTGTGAAGACAAATACCTAAATCTTGACATGAAGATACTTTTGCACTTAACCGGAAAAGCAGTCTGTGGTATTCTGAAAAATTACCCTTTCTTTGGCAGGATGTACGATTGATGAGCAAGGCAGTCGGGAACATCTATATCGTGGTTGCCCCGTCCGGGGCTGGAAAAACCTCACTGGTAGCTGCTTTGCTGCAGGCCGAGCCCACGGTTGAGCTGTCTGTTTCCTATACCACGCGTGCTGCACGCACTGGTGAGGAAGACGGCAAGCACTATCACTTCGTGGATCATGCTGCCTTCCAGTCCATGATTGCTGCCGGCGATTTTCTGGAGTATGCCGAAGTGTATGGCAACTTCTACGGCACCAGTGTGCGCTGGCTGCAAAGCCGGCTGGAAGCCGGACACGACATTTTGCTGGAAATCGATTGGCAGGGCGCGGAACAGGTACGCAAGGTATTTCCTGGTGCCGTGGGCATTTTCATCCTGCCGCCGTCCATCGAAGAACTGGAGCGCCGCCTGCGTGGCCGCGGCACTGACAGCGAAGAAGTGATTCTGCGCCGTCTGGCTTCTGCCCGTTCGGAAATCGATAAGGTCGCTGAATACGATTACATCGTGGTGAACGACGATTTTGAACGTGCTCGCGTCGATCTGATCAGCATCTTCCGGGCTCGCAGATTGCGTGCTGCGGTACAAACCCAGCGTCTGGCTCCGGCTCTCGCCCGCATGGGCGTACAGCACGGCTAGCACGCATTGGTTGCTTCGGCAAAACTCGATATAGTTAACCGCATCGTACTAATTTACGAAAGAAATCACATGGCCCGTATTACCGTAGATGATTGCCTGGACCGTATCCAGAACCGTTTTGACCTGACACTGGCCGCAGCTTATCGCGCCCGCCAGGTGGCTTCCGGCGCAACATCCTTTGTGGATGCCGGCCGTCACAAGCCGACCGTGGTTGCGCTGCGTGAAATCGCAGCCGGCCATGTCGGCCGCGAAGTGCTTACCCGCAACAAGGGTTGATCCGGGTGCTGGCGGAGCGAAGCATGGAAACCGGTATTGAGAACGCCATCGATTACAACGCATTGATCGAGCGCGAAGCGGCAGCCTTTTTTGAAGCGGCAGGCCGTTATCTCAAACCGGAAGACGTGCAGTTGCTGCGCCAGGCTTTTGAAGTCAGCCGCGAGGCGCACGAAGGACAGACCCGCAAGAGCGGCGAGCCCTATATCACACACCCGCTGGCGGTTGCTACCATGCTGACTGACTGGCGGCTGGATGTGCAGGGGCTGGCGGCTGCACTGCTGCACGATGTACTGGAAGATACCGGCGTCACCAAGCCCACGCTGGCCGAGAAATTCGGCAAGGTGGTAGCTGACTTGGTGGATGGCCTGTCCAAACTGGAAAGGCTGGAATACCAGACCAAGGAAACCGCCCAGGCGGAAAACTTCCGCAAGATGGTGCTGGCCATGGCGCGCGACATTCGCGTCATTATCGTCAAGCTGGCCGACCGCCTGCACAATATGCGCACGCTGGACTCCATGCGCGAGGACAAGCGTCAGCGCATTGCGCTGGAAACGCTGGAAATCTACGCGCCGATTGCCAACCGCATCGGCCAGAACAAGGTTTATCGCGAACTGCAGGACCTTGCCTTCAAGCATCTGCATCCGCATCGCTACAGCGTATTGTCCAAGGCGGTGCGCGCCGCACGCGGCAATCGCCGCGAAGTGGTCAACAAAATTCTGAAAACCGTCAGCCAGCGGCTGGTGGAAAGCAATATCGAAGCTACCATCAAGGGGCGCGAGAAAAACCTGTACAGCATCTACAAGAAAATGCAGGAAAAACACCTGTCGTTTTCCGAGGTGCTGGATATCTACGGTTTCCGCGTGGTGGTGAATGACATCCCCAGCTGTTACCTGGCGCTGGGTGCGCTGCATAGTCTGTACAAGCCCATTCCGGGCAAGTTCAAGGATTACATCGCCATTCCCAAGGGCAATGGTTACCAGAGTCTGCATACCACTTTGTTTGGCCCTTATGGCACGCCGGTGGAAATGCAGATTCGCACCCGTGAAATGAACGGGGTGGCCGAAGCCGGTGTGGCTTCGCACTGGATGTACAAGAGTGGCAATGCCGGTATCAACACGGCGCAGCAGCGTACCCATCAGTGGCTGCAAAGCCTGCTGGACATGCAAGAGGAGAGCGATGATGCTGTCGAGTTCCTCGAACACATCAAGATCGACCTGTTCCCCGACGAGGTGTATGTCTTTACTCCCAAGGGCAAGATCATGGTATTGCCGCAAGGCTCCACGCCGGTGGACTTTGCCTATGCGGTGCATACGGATGTCGGGCATCGCTGCATTGCTGCCCGTGTCAATCATGTATTGATGCCGCTGCGTACCGTGCTGCGCAATGGTGATACGGTTGAAGTCATCACGTCCACCCAGGCCAAGCCCAATCCGTCCTGGCTCACTTTCGTGCAAAGTGGCCGCGCGCGTTCCGGTATCCGTAACTATCTTAAGAGCCTGCAGCGCGAAGAGGCTTCCACTCTTGGCGAGAAGCTCCTCAAGCAAGCTATTGGTGCGCTGGCGGTATCACCCTTGCTGCTGGATGATGCGCTAAAAGCCGAGTATATGGCGGTACATGGGGATAAACTGCAGGGCTTTGGCGAGGTGCTGGCCGAGATTGGTGCCGGCAAGTTGCTGCCCATCGCGGTGGCGCGCCGTCTGGTCGAGCTGGCTGGCGAGCGTCTGGGCGAAGATGTGCGGGTAGGGCCGGTCACCATCCGTGGTAATGAAGGCGGCACCGTGCAGCTGTCCAGCTGTTGCAATCCTTTGCCGGGTGATGAAATCCTTGGGGTGATTACCAAGGGGCAGGGGCTGGTGATTCACCGCGTCAGCTGTCCGAATGTGCAGAGGGTCGATCACGACAAGCTGCTGAACGTCAACTGGGAAACCCAGCGCGATCGCATGTTCGGTGTCAGCGTCAGTGTGCTGGCGCGTAATGAACGTGGTGCGCTGGCCGATATCGCCGCTGCTATCTCGCAGGCCTCGGCCAATATCGAAAGCGTGGATACCCAGGACACCCATGTGGGAGATGGCTTCATTCACATTCATTTCCGCTTGCAGGTGGAAAGCGTGGATCACCTGTCCCGCGTCTTGAACGAGGTGCAGAGTCTGGTGGTGGTGCAGCGGGCGGAGAGGAGATAATCATGCGTTTGCGCATCAATGGCGAGTGGAAGGAATTTGCCTTGCTTGCTTCGGTGGCGGATCTGGTTCCGGTGCTTGAGCTGGCGGGCAAGCGCGTTGCTGTCGAGCTTAACGGACAAATCGTGCCTCGCAGTCAGCACGGCAATGCGGTGCTGAATGATGGGGATGAACTGGAAATCGTAGTGGCTGTCGGCGGTGGCTGACGGAATGGCAAAGGAGTGGAAGGTGCAGGATCAACTGGTCATCGCAGGCAAGGCTTATAATTCCCGTTTGCTGGTAGGTACCGGCAAATACCGTGATTTCGAACAGACCGCACAGGCGCTGGATGCCTCGGGCTGCGATATCGTCACGGTTGCCATTCGTCGTGTCAATCTGGGCCAGAATGCCGGCGAACCCAATCTGCTCGATTTTTTGCCGCAGAACCGCTACACTCTGCTCCCCAATACGGCGGGCTGTTATTCCGCCGAGGATGCCATCCGTACCTTGCGCCTGGCGCGCGAGCTGCTGGATGACCATCGCCTGGTGAAGCTGGAAGTGCTGGGTGACTCCGGCAATCTCTTCCCCAACGTCAAGGAAACCCTGAAGGCAGCCGAAGTGCTGGTGGCCGAAGGCTTTGATGTCATGGTGTATACCTCGGATGATCCGATTATTGCACGAGAGCTGGAACAGATAGGCTGCTGCGCCATCATGCCGCTGGCCAGCCTGATCGGCTCTGGCATGGGCATTCTGAATCCGTGGAACCTGAAACTGATCATCGAGCAATCCAGAGTACCGGTGCTGGTGGATGCCGGGGTGGGTACCGCCTCCGACGCCGCCGTTGCCATGGAACTGGGTTGCGATGGCGTGCTGATGAATACCGCGATTGCCGCTGCCGGCAATCCGGTCATGATGGCACATGCCATGAAACTGGCTGTCGAAGCAGGCCGTGCCGCTTACTGTGCGGAACGGATGCCGAAACGTTTTTATAGCGCTGTACCAAGTTCTCCTAGTGAGGGGGTGATTTCTTCTCGCAAGCCGTGATGCACAAAAGCGCCACAAAAAGCTTGCTGGGAATGCTTCAGACTTTTCCAAACCGCGTATTGTTGTTAAAATGCTGTTTTTTATAGGTGGCCTTACGTCCGCCGCCTAGGAATCTAAGGATACTTGAGTCAATGCCGAATATTCGCGTTAAAGAAAACGAGCCGTTCGAAGTCGCCATGCGTCGCTTCAAGCGCGCTGTAGAAAAAACCGGTCTGCTGACCGAACTGCGCGCTCGTGAGTTCTACGAAAAGCCGACCACCGAACGCAAGCGTAAGCATGCTGCTGCTGTTAAGCGCCACTACAAGCGCATTCGCAGCCAGATGCTGCCGCCGAAACTCTTCTAAGAGTTGCATCGGTCATAAAGCGGGACCGCAGGCATGGCCTGCGGTTTTGCCGTTTGTACTCCAGAATTCTTACGCCATGTCTTGACATGGCCCTTGTGAGCACGACATGAGCCTCAAAGTTCGCATCAGCGATGACATGAAGTCCGCCATGAAGGCAAAGGACACCGAGCGTCTGGCTGCCATTCGCCTGTTGATGGCCGCCATCAAGCAGAAGGAAGTGGACGAACGCATCGAACTTGACGATGCCGCGATCGTGGCAGTGATCGACAAGATGCTCAAGCAGCGTCGTGACTCCGTCTCGCAATACGAAGCTGCTCAGCGCCAGGATCTGGCCGACAGGGAAAAGGCTGAAATGACTGTGCTGATGGCCTATATGCCGCAGCAACTGTCCGAGGCCGAAATCGACGATCTGGTAGCCAAGGCTGTTGTCGATAGTGGAGCTGTCTCCATGCAGGACATGGGCAAGGTCATGGGCCTTCTGCGTCCGCAACTGGCCGGCCGTGCCGACATGGCGCTGGTTTCTGCGCGTATCAAGGCCAGGCTCGCCGCCTGATCTCTGGCCGGGTACAGTTTGGCCCGGTATTTGTTTCCCCGTGTTAAGGCAGGTGTTCGGCGTTGATTCCACAGGACTTTGTTGATCAGTTGTTGTCCCGTGTCGACCTGGTCGACGTGGTGGATCGCTATGTCCCGCTGAAAAAAGCCGGTCAGAACTATTTGGCCTGCTGCCCTTTCCATAAGGAAAAATCCCCCTCCTTCACGGTCAGCCCCAGCAAGCAGTTCTATCACTGTTTTGGTTGTGGTGCACACGGCTCCGCCATTGGTTTCGTCATGGAATACCAGGGGCTGGGCTTTGTCGATGCGGTGAAAATGCTGGCCGACAGCATTGGCATGCCGGTGCCAGAGGTGCGCAGCGTCAATCCGGAAGCCACGCGTGCCGCACGTGAGCGACAGTTATCGCTGGAAGAAGTGATGCAGCTGAGTGCCGGCTATTTCAAGCAGCAGTTGAAGTCGGCCCCTGTTGCCATCAGTTATCTGAAAGGGCGTGGGGTGAGTGGGGAAGTGGCTGCACGCTTTGGTCTGGGTTACGCCCCGGGTGAATGGCAGAACTTGCAGGCCATTTTTCCGCAGTATCAGGATGACAAGCTGGTAGATGCCGGTCTGGTCATTTTCAATGAGGAAAGCGGCAAGCGTTACGACCGTTTCCGTGAGCGGGTGATGTTTCCCATCCGCAATCAGCGCGGTGCCATCATCGGTTTTGGTGGCCGCGTGCTGGGCAAGGGAGAGCCGAAGTATCTGAACTCGCCGGAAACGGTGCTGTTTGAAAAAGGCCGTGAACTGTACGGCCTGTACGAAGCCCGCCAGGCTATCCGCGAGAAGAACCGCGTGCTGGTGGTTGAAGGTTATATGGATGTGGTGGCATTGGCACAATACGGCATCAACTATGCCGTGGCCACGCTGGGGACTGCCACCACCGGCGAACATGTGCGCAAGCTGATGCGCCATGCTGATCAGGTATATTTCTGCTTTGACGGCGACAAGGCGGGTCAGAAGGCCGCCTGGCGTGCGCTGGAGAACAGCCTGCCGCAATTGCAGGATGGCAAGGCGCTGAATTTTCTGTTTTTGCCACAGGAACACGACCCGGACAGCTATGTGCGGGAGTTCGGTACCGAAGCATTCGAACAGCAGTTGGCAGAGCACAGTCTGCCGCTATCGGTTTACTTTACCCGCGAGCTGACTGGCCGCGTGGACATGAATACGCCAGAAGGGCGTGCCGACCTGATCAAACAGGCCAGCCCGCTTCTGGCACAGATTGCAGCACCGGCGCTTGGCTTCATGATCAGAAAGCGGCTGGCAGAACTTGCCGGCATGGACGTCGACGATTTCGACATGCTGACTACAGGCAAGAAGGCGCCGGAGCGCAAGGGCAAGCGGGAATACCGCCTGCCAGAGGAATCATATCGCCAGATCAACACGCCCATTGTTCACAAGCAGATCAAGTGGCTGCTGATGAACCCGGCGTGGGCCAGCGATGTGAGCTTGCCGGACAGCCTGCCGCTGTCCGACGAACTGGCCTGCTTTGCGATGTTGGCCGAAAGTGTGCAGGGACACGAGCAGCCGCCCAATACGGCGCAATTGATAGAGGGCTTGCGCGGCACCCCTTACGAAGGGCTGATCGACAGTGTGCTGCACCAGGCCATGCAGGATCCGGATGAGTTTGCCGACCCCGGTGAGGATGACCGCACCCAGTTTCAGCATGGCAACGCCAGATTGCTGAAAATGTTGCGTGAAGCCCAGGTGGAAAGGCTAAAACTGAAAGACCGTAATGAAGGTCTAAGTCCGGAAGAGAAAGCATTATTCAGGGAACTGCTCCGAGACCTGCTCGGCTCGCCAATGTGAGCCGGGGCAGGGGTGACGTAGTTGTGTTATCATCAACTGTTTTTTTCGGCTTATTTTAAGCAGGAAGCAAAATGGCGGCCTCTCCCGAAAATCAAAAAGACGTACAGGACAACGAAGAACAGGTAATGAGCCTGGAAGAGCAGCGTAAACGCCTGCGCCAGCTGATTGCCCTGGGCAAGGAACGTGGTTATCTCACCTACGCCGAGATCAACGACCACCTTCCGGAAGATGTGTCCGATGCCGAGCAGATTGAAAACATCGTCACGATGATTTCCGGTCTGGGCATCCAGGTTTACGACGAAGCGCCGGATGCAGAAACCCTGCTGATGTCCGATGCCACTCCCGCTGTTGCTGACGAAGACGCGGTGGAAGAAGCCGAGGCGGCATTGTCGTCGGTGGATTCCGAATTTGGCCGTACCACCGATCCGGTGCGCATGTACATGCGTGAAATGGGTTCGGTCGAGCTCTTGACCCGCGAAGGCGAAATCGAAATCGCCAAGCGTATCGAAGACGGCCTCAAGCACATGATTCTGGCGATCTCGGCTTGTCCGGGAACCGTGGCCGAAGTGCTGGAGTTGGTTGAGCGCATCAGCAAGGAAGAAATCCGCGTTGACGAGGTAGTAGACGGTTTCATCGATCCGAATGCCGATACAGCTGAAGCGGCGCTGCCGTTTGCTGAGCCGGAAGTCGAGGAAGATGCACTGCTCGAAGACGAGGAAGCAGAAGCCGAAGATGACGAAGCCAGTGCCGAAGCCGCCAATCTGGCCAATCTGGAAGAGCTGAAACAGCAGACGCTGGAGCACTTTGCCGGCGTGCGCATGATGTTCGACAAGATGGTCAAGGTGCTGGAAAAAGAAGGCTCCAAGTCCAAGGGCTATCTGGAGCTGCAAGATGCGATCACCACCGAATTCATGATGGTGCGCTTCTCCACTCGCCAGATCGAATCGCTGTGTGAATCGCTGCGTCGCCGTGTCAATGAAATCCGCACCTTCGAGCGTGATATCCAGGACATCTGCGTCACCCGCGTGCGCATGGACCGCACCCACTTCATCAAGGTATTCCCCGGCAACGAAATCAACACCGCCTGGGTGGAGACCGAAATCGATTCCGGCAAGGCCTGGAGCGAGGCACTGACCCGCTTCAAGTACGCCATCATCGAGAAGCAAACCAAGCTGTCCGAGCTGCAGGATCGCGCCATGTTGCCGATCAAGGAGCTCAAGGAAATCAACCGCCAGATGTCGGCGGGTGAATCCAAGGCGCGCCGTGCCAAGAAGGAAATGATCGAGGCCAACCTGCGTCTGGTGATTTCCATTGCCAAGAAGTACACCAACCGTGGCTTGCAGTTCCTCGACCTGATCCAGGAAGGCAATATCGGCTTGATGAAGGCGGTGGACAAGTTCGAATACCGTCGTGGTTACAAGTTCTCGACCTATGCTACCTGGTGGATTCGTCAGGCCATTACCCGCTCGATCGCGGACCAGGCCCGCACCATCCGTATTCCGGTGCACATGATTGAAACCATCAACAAGATGAACCGCATTTCGCGTCAGATTCTGCAGGAAACCGGTCGTGAGCCGGATCCGGCCGAACTGGCGGAAAAGATGGAAATGCCGGAAGAGAAGATTCGCAAGATCATGAAGATTTCCAAGGAGCCCATCTCCATGGAAACCCCGATCGGCGATGACGACGATTCCCATCTGGGCGACTTCATCGAAGACCAGAACAACCTGGCACCGTCTGATGCTGCGATGTACTCCAGCCTGAAGGACGCCACCAAGGAAGTGCTGGATACCCTGACCCCGCGTGAGGCCAAGGTATTGCGCATGCGTTTTGGTATCGACATGAATACCGACCACACCCTGGAAGAAGTGGGCAAACAGTTTGACGTGACCCGTGAGCGTATCCGTCAGATTGAAGCCAAAGCCCTGCGCAAGCTGCGTCATCCGACCCGTTCGGAGCGTCTGCGCAGCTTCCTGGACAACGAGCCTGGCGGTCAGTAATTCAGCCTGTCTTTAAGTATGGCATCCCCAAGCCGCTTGCATCAGGGCTTGGGGATTTTTATTTCATTCTGTTATACTGCGCAGCTTCGGGCCTCTAGCTCATGCTTGGTTAGAGCAGCGGACTTAACAAGTGACCTCCTACGACTCGCAAGAGGACGGAGTGCGCTGATTGGGTTGCCTTGGGGCAAGTTGACTCTGCTCCCTGGTAGAACTGCTCAAATTCGGGGAAACCTCTGCTGCCTTGGCGGCGTGGCAATCCCGAGCGAAGCTCTCGCAAGAGAGAACGTGTAGAGACTGTACGGGCAGGTCGTAAAGACAAGAGACAGTCCAGACCACAAACCCGAAAGGGGTGGCGAAAGCCATAGTTGGTAAGCATAATCCGTTGGTGCCGGGTTCGACTCCCGGGGGGCCCACCAAATATCAAAAGCCGCTGTGTATCCACACAGCGGCTTTTTCATATCTGCCGCGACAGGATGGCCATGCGCTGCTGCCGGCTTGTCCGGGGCTTAGCGTAACAAGCGCTGCTGCAATTGCTGTCTGCTGGCCGGGTCGATGTGCAGCACCAACGGAT
>NZ_JASLFG010000008.1:0-128108 GCF_030150775.1 Aquitalea sp. | reverse complement strand
ACCCCTTTCGGCCCCTCGCCGCCCGTGCGGACCATGACGACGTAGACATCGCTGGTCCCCGCGCCCGAGATGAAGGCCTTGGAGCCGTTCAGCACATAATGATCGCCGTCCCGCACCGCCGTGGTCCGAAGCGCCGCCGCGTCGGAGCCTGATCCCGGCTCGGTCAGGCAATAGCTAGCGATCTTGTCCATGCGGACCAGATCGCCGACGAACCGCCCGCGCAGCTCGTCGGCGCCGAACCGGTCGATCATCCAGGTCGCCATATTGTGGATCGAGATGAAGGCCGCCGTCGCCACGTCGCCGCGCGAGAGCTCTTCGAAGATCAGCGCCGCCTCGACCCGGCCCAGGGCCATGCCGCCGTGCTCTTCGCCGGTGTAGATGCCGCAGAAGCCCATCTCGGCCGCCTGTTTCATCACATCGACGGGGAAGTGCTTGTCCTCGTCCCAGCGGGCCGAATGGGGCGCCAGTTCGGCGTCGGAAAAGGCGCGGGCGGCGTCCTGAATGGCGCGCTGATCGTCGGTAAGGGCGAAGTCCATGATCTCTAAACCTGCTCCGTCATCCTCGGACTTGATCCGAGGATCAGACGCGGTAGCGCTCATTGCGCCCCCGTCGTCACATTAGCGGCGGACAATCCGGCCCTCGGGTCAAGCCCGAGGGTGACGGATCAAAAAAATCAGCGCATCGTCGGAATGACGAACGACGAATCCGCGTGTTCCAGTTCTGAGTCCGGCCAGCGCGCGGTCACGGTCTTGGTCTTGGTCCAGAAGCGGACGCCCTCCATGCCGTGCTGGTTGATGTCGCCGAAGGCCGACCGCTTCCAGCCGCCGAAGGTGTGATAGGCGACCGGCACGGGGATGGGCACGTTGATCCCCACCATGCCGACATTGACGCGGGCGGCGAAGTCGCGGGCCGCGCGGCCGTTCTGGGTGAAGATGGCGACGCCGTTGCCGTACTGGTGGTTCGACGGCAGGGCCAGCGCCTCCTCGAAGGTCTCGGCGCGCACGATCTGCAGCACGGGACCAAAGATTTCTTCCTGATAGGACGACATCCCGGGCTTCACATGGTCGAACAGCGACGGACCGATGAAATAGCCCTTCTCGTGGCCCTGCAGGCTGAAGTCGCGGCCGTCGACGACCAGTTCGGCGCCTTCCTGGACGCCCTTTTCGATCCAGCCGGCGATGCGGTCGCGGTGCTGGGCGGTGACCACGGGACCATAGTGGGCGCCCGCGTCCGTCGAGACGCCGACCCGCATGGTCGGGATTTCCGCCACCATCCGCTCGCGCAGCTCATCCGCCGTCTTCTTGCCGACCGGCACCACCACCGGAAGCGCCATGCAGCGCTCGCCCGCCGAGCCGTAGGCGGCGCCCGAAAGATCCTTGATGACCTGGTCCATGTCGGCGTCAGGCAGGACGATGCCGTGGTTCTTGGCCCCGCCCATGGCCTGGACGCGCTTATGGTTGGCAGCGCCCGTCTGATAGACATAGTGGGCGATATCTGACGAACCGACGAAGCTGACGGCATGGACCAGCGGATGGGTCAGGATGGCGTCCACCGCCGTCTTGTCGCCATGCACCACGTTCAGCACGCCGTTGGGCGCGCCCGCTTCCAGCATCAGTTCGGCCAGGCGCACCGGCACCGACGGATCCCGCTCCGACGGCTTCAGCACGAAGGTGTTGCCCACGGCGATGGCCACGCCGAACATCCACATCGGGATCATGGCCGGGAAGTTGAACGGGGTGATGCCCGCCACCACGCCCAGCGGCTGGAAGTCGCTCCAGCTGTCGATATTGGGGCCGACATTGCGGTTGTATTCGCCCTTGAGCAGTTCCGGCACGCCGCAGGCGTATTCCACGTTTTCGATGCCGCGCTGCAGCTCGCCCACGGCGTCTTCCAGGGTCTTGCCGTGTTCTTCGCTGATCAACTGGGCAATCTTGTCGCGGTTGGCTTCCAGCAGCTGCTTGAAGCGGAACATCACCTGGGCGCGCTTGGCCGGCGGGGTTTTGCGCCAGGCCGGGAAGGCAGCCTTGGCACTGGCTATGGCGGCGCGGATGATGTCCTGGTCGGCCAGTGGCACTTCGCGTACCGGCTTGCCGAGCGATGGGTTGAAGACGGGGGTGCTGCGGCCTGCCTGCTGGACAAGCTCACCGTTGATCAGATGGGCGATGGTACTCACGTTGGTTTCTCTCTTTGATTGCGCAGTATTGGTTTGAATGTCGAGTGGCTCAGTCCAGGCCGTTCAGCACATCGCCCACGGCGGCAAACAGGGTGTCGAGCTGTGCCGGGGTGGTGTTGAAGCTGGGCCCGAATTGCAGGGTGTCGCCGCCAAAGCGGACATAAAAGCCGGCCTGCCACAGCTTGAGGCCGGCCTCGTAGGGGCGGATGGCGGCATCGCCGTCACGCGCGGCCAGCTGGATGGCACCGGCCAGGCCGCAGTTGCGGATGTCCACCACGTGCTGGCTACCCTTGAGCGCATGCAGCTTGTCTTCGAATACCGGGGCCAGTGCCAGCGACTGTTCGATCAGCTGTTCGCGTTTGAGCAGCTCCAGCGTGGCCAGGCCGGCGGCGCAGGCTACCGGGTGGCCGGAGTAGGTGTAGCCATGGGTAAATTCGATGGCATGCTGCGGCAGGTTCTGCTGCATAAAGGTGCTGTAGATTTCCTTGGAAGCAATCACTGCGCCCAGCGGTACCGCACCGTTGGTTACTTGCTTGGCGGTGTTCATGATGTCCGGGGTGACGCCAAAATAATCGGCACCGGTCCACTTGCCCATGCGGCCGTAGGCGGTGATCACTTCGTCAAAAATCAGCAGGATGTTGTTCTGGCTGCAGATTTCGCGCAGGCGCTGCAGATAACCCTTGGGCGGCACGATGACGCCGGAGGAGCCGGACATCGGCTCGACGATGACGGCGGCAATATTGGAGGCATCATGCAGCTCGATCAGTTTCAGCAGTTCGTTGGCCAGCTCCACGCCGCCGGTTTCCGCCATGCCGCGGGTAAAGGCCATGCCCGGCTGCAGGGTGTGCGGCAGGTGGTCGGCATCCATCAACTGGCCGTACAGCTTGCGGTTGCCGCCGATGCCACCCAGCGAGGTGCCGCCGATGTTGACGCCGTGATAGCCACGGGCGCGGCCGATAAAGCGGGTTTTGCTGGGCTGGCCCTTAAGCCGCCAGTAGGCTTTGGCCATCTTGATGGCGGTATCGGCGCACTCGGAGCCGGAGCCGGTAAACAGCACGTGGTCGAGGCCATCGGGCATGATGGCGGCGATTTCCTCGGCCAGACGGAAGGCCAGCGGGTGGCCGTACTGGAAGCCCGGAGCGTAGTCCAGCGTGCCCAGCTGGCGCGATACCGCTTCCTGGATTTCCTTGCGGTTATGACCGGCACCACAGGTCCACAGGCCGGACAGGCTGTCAAAGATGCGACGGCCCTTGTCATCGATAAAGTAGTTGCCCTCCGCCCCCACGATGATGCGCGGGTCTTGCTGGAAAGCGCGGTTGGCAGTGAACGGCATCCATTGCGCATCAAGTTTCAGATCGCTGGTGGTGTAGGCAGAATGCTGGGCAGACATGGTGGCTCCTGATGCCATGGTTGATGTGCACAGCATGCAGCAAACAATAGGTGAGTTAAATTGAAACTTATAAACGTAAAGGTTAAATTTTTCTCACGTAACTTGATTTGTATGTCCGGCAAGGTCGTCTGCTGTCATGGGCGGGTTTTCCTGTGCCAGTTTCCAGGCTCGTGGCGTCTGGCCGCTGTGGGCCTTGAAGGCACGTGACAGCGCGGCCTCGCTGCCATAACCCACTCGGTCGGCAATCAGTTTTAACTGCTGTCCCTTGCGTAACATCTGCTGCGCCAGGCTGATGCGCCAGCCCTGCAGATACACCCCTGGCGTGCAGCCCAAGGTGTTGCGAAAGCTACCGGCAAACACGCTGCGTGACATGCCGCATAGCCGGGCCAGCTCATCCAGCGTCCACGGTGCTGCCGGTTGATCGTGCATGGCTACCAGCGCCCGGCGCAGCCTGGGGTGGGACATGCCGGCCAGCATGCCGCCTTCCAGTTGCCCGGATTCCATCAGATAGCGCAGCAACTGGATGAAGACGGCTTCGAACAGGCGGTCCAGCAGTGCCTCACGGCCGCAGTAATTGCTGAAGGCTTCGGCAAACAGCAGGCCGAGTATGGCTTCGGCACCGGGAATGTCCTTGAGCGGCACGCAGATGGTGTCCGGCATTGCGCCGGCCAGCGGGTTGTCGGCACCGCCCTCGAACTGCAGCTGGGCGCAGGCCAGGGTGGCACCGTGCTGACTGTCGCTGACAAAGTTGCGCGCCAGAGGGCGCGGATAGAACAGCAGGCTGGGCTCGCAGATGTGCAGCGTGTCTTGTCCGGCATGCACCACATCCAGTTTGCCCGCCTGTATCAGATGCAGTTGGCCGCCGTGTTCTGGCGCAGTAAAGCGCGTTACCCCGCACAACGCACCGGAATGGAACAGCCGCGCCCGTACCGGAAAATGGTGCAGCAGTGCATCCAGTCTATCGGTGCATGTGCGCATGATTTGCTACTCCTGATCAAGTATTTGAGATTATTTGTAGCATATCGTACTGCGGTGACAGGTAAAGTCAGTTCTGCCAAACGGCTGCACTTCCGCAACCGATCTGAACCATGGAGTCTGTCATGTCTATTGAAAAAGTTCTCTACCGTGCCAATGCCACAGCCACCGGTGGCCGTGAAGGCAGTGCCGAGTCGTCGGATGCTGTATTGAAAGTGCAGTTATCCACGCCGCGCGAACTGGGTGGTGCTGGCGGCCCCGGCACCAATCCGGAACAGCTGTTTGCTGCCGGTTATTCAGCCTGCTTTCTGGGGGCGCTGAAATATGTGGCCATGCAGGACAAGGTAGCTTTGCCTGCCACCACCACGGTAAGCGCCACGGTGGGCATCGGCCCCATTCCCACCGGCTTTGGCATCGAAGTGGATTTGCAGATCAGCATTCCCGGCGTGGATGCTGCCCAGGCGCGGGTACTGGTGGACAAGGCACATATTGTCTGCCCGTATTCCAACGCCACGCGCAACAATATCGACGTGCGCCTGCAACTGGTGTGACTGTAGCCAGCCTGGCTGCACGGCAAGCATGGAAGATACCCCCACAGGGGGTATTTGTTTTTGTCCATCTGCCGGCTTAATCTGGCGTCATGCTTGGCATGGCGGTTTGATGTCAATTTACTTTACGTTTTCTGACAGTCATCCCGGTCTTGCTGGTGGATAATTGGAGATCAGCTCCAGCAGTCATGACTTCAAGAATCCGGCATGGTCCTGAAGCGTGCCAATCAGCGGCAGCTGGTGATCGTCTTGTTTATGCTGGCAGGGGAGTGCAATGCAATACCGGCAAGACAGCATGCAGGAAATCCGTTTTGACATGCTTGCCCTCACGCGCGGGCAAATCAGGCTGGCACGTTACGGCTCGCTGTTTGGCATGTTGCTTATCGTTTTTCTGCCCTGTAGCCTCATCCCGCGCCTGTGGCCGGGAGGCGTGCTCGGGCTGGATTCCCTTATCGTCAGTGTCCTGCTTTCCGCAGTACTGTGGATTGGCTGTGGCATCCTGTTGCTGGCGCTGTTTCGCGGTGCTGCCATGGCCAGTCCGTGGCAGCAACAGGAGCTGCAGCAGCTGTTTGCGGAGTTTCCAGAACTGCATGCCTACCGCGACCGGGTATCTGCACTTGGCCGCAGCTTTACCGTGGGTGAGCATGAAACCCTGATGGCATGGCCGGCCATGAAGGCCAGCATTGCGGACGATCTGGATTCGGAAACCTGAAACCTGGCAGCTGTCCTGAAGCAGCTGGCTGCAGATTGTGCCGGCTTGCCGGAAGGCGGTCAGGTAAGCTCGGGCAAATGGCTGTATAATCTGGCGTTTTTCATTTTTTGCACTACGCCACATGTCCAAAGCTCCTCGTATCGGTATGGTTTCCCTTGGCTGTCCTAAAGCCCAGAGCGATTCCGAACACATTCTTACCCGCCTGCGCGCGGAGGGTTATGAAATTTCCTCCTCTTACGACGGGGCTGACCTGGTGGTGGTCAACACCTGTGGTTTCATCGATTCGGCGGTGACCGAATCGCTGGATGCCATTGGCGAAGCGCTGAATGAAAACGGCAAGGTGATTGTCACCGGCTGTCTGGGTGCCAAGGATGGCGTGGTACAGAATGCCCACCCGTCGGTGCTGGCCGTGACCGGCCCGCATGCCACCGACGAGGTGATGGATGCGGTACACAACTATCTGCCGAAGCCGCACGACCCCTTTGTCGACCTGGTGCCGGATATCGGCATTCGCCTGACGCCCAAGCATTACGCCTACCTGAAGATTTCCGAAGGCTGTAATCACCGCTGTACCTTCTGCATCATCCCGTCCATGCGCGGCGATCTGGAAAGCCGTCCGGTGCATGATGTGCTGCGTGAAGCGGCCAACCTGGCCCGTGCCGGGGTGAAGGAACTGCTGGTGATTTCGCAGGACACCTCGGCCTATGGCGTGGATGTCAAATACAAGCTTGGCTTCCATGACGGCCGCCCGGTGAAGACCCGCATGACCGAGCTGTGCGAGGAGTTGGGCAAGCACGGCATCTGGGTTCGCCTGCACTATGTTTACCCGTACCCGCACGTGGATGAAGTGATTCCGCTGATGCGCGACGGCAAGATCCTGCCTTACCTGGATATTCCGTTCCAGCATGCCAGCCAGAAAGTGCTGAAGCTGATGAAGCGTCCGGCCAACAGCGACAATGTGCTGGCGCGCATCAAGAAATGGCGCGAGATCTGCCCGCAGCTGGTGATCCGCTCCACCTTCATTGTCGGCTTCCCCGGCGAAACCGAAGAAGACTTCGAAGAACTGCTGCAATTCCTGCGTGAAGCCCAACTGGACCGCGTGGGCTGCTTTACTTACTCCGCTGTCGAGGGAGCAACTGCCAATGACTTGCCGGATCAGGTGCCGGAAGAAGTCAAAGAGGCGCGCAAGGAGCGCTTCATGGAAGTGCAGGCTGAAATCAGCGCCCGCAAGCTGGAAGCCCGTATCGGTCAGCGCCTGACCGTGCTGGTGGATGAAATCGACGACGAGGGCACTGCCATCTGCCGCAGCTATGCCGATGCGCCGGAAATCGACGGCCTGGTGTTTGTGGAAGATGCCACCGGTCTTGAAGCCGGCCAGTTTGTCGAGGTGGACATTGTTGATTGCAGCGAGCACGACCTGTGGGGCGAGCGCGTCTGATTCCGTGCTGAAGATGACAAGTTGAACAAACGGCGTTCCTGCGGGAACGCCGTTTTTGTTGCTGCAGCCTAGTCCTTGAACGCGGGCAGGCTCAGCGTGAAGCAGGCACCGCCATCCGGATGATTGTCGGCGCTCAGTTGCCCGCCATGGCGTTCGACAATGCCATAGCTGATGGACAAGCCAAGCCCGGTGCCCTTGCCGATGGGCTTGGTGGTGAAGAAGGGATCGAAGATCAGCGGCAGGGCTTCTTCGCTGATGCCGGGGCCGTTGTCGCGCACAGCAAGGCTGATTTGCCCGGCGGCCCGGCTGATCTCCAGTTGCAGGCAGGGACTGGCGGTTTTTTCGATGGCATCAAACGCATTCTGGATCAGGTTGACCAGCACCTGTTGCAACTGGTTGGCCGAGCCACACACCCAGGCGGGGGCGTCCAGCCCGGTGTTGATGACTTCTACCCTGAAGGGCGCGGCACGGCTGACCCAGTGCAAGGCGCGCTGGGTGAGGTCGGCCAGGTCCACCCGCTGACGGGTGTTTTCTTCCACTGCAGAAAAACGTTTCAGTGCATCCACGATATGGCCGCTGCGCTCGGCCCCTTCCATCAGGCCGGCGCTGAGCGAGGGCAGGTCGGCAATCAGGCGGTCGATTTTCAGTTCGATGCGCAATGCCTGATTATCCGGGCTCAGGTCATGGGCGTGAATGGCGTTCAGATAACGGGTGAGTTTGACCGCATAGCGCTGCATGGCGTGGGCATTGCCCAGTACAAAGCTGATGGGGTTGTTCAGCTCGTGTGCCACCCCGGCCACCAGCCGGCCTAGCGAAGCCATTTTTTCCGCTTGTACCAACTGGGCCTGCGCAGACTTCAGTGCCTGGTGCGCGGCCTGCAGCTGGGCATAGGCGCGCTTGAGTTCACCCACGGGTCGTCCCACTGCCACAAAGCCGCTATAGCGTCCCTCGCCATCGTATAGCGGGCTGACATTCCAGGTGACCGGCATGCTTTCCCCGTCCTCGCGCGGCAGGGCAATTTCCACATCCTGTACATCGCTACGTCCGGCGGCCAGCAGGGTGGCGATCTGCTGCCGAGCCTGGCTGTCTTCCACCAGTTCGGCCAGTTCGCGGCCAACCAGCTCGCTTTCTGCATGGCCGGTCAGTTGCAGCATGGCGCGGTTGACCTGGCGTACCTTGCCCACCGTATCGCACACCACCAGCACATCGGTCATGGCGGCCAGTACACCCTCGGTAAAGTGGTGCGCCTCTGCCAGCTCGCGGTGCTTGGTTTCCAGCGTTTCCTGTGAGGCCACCAGCTCGCTATACACCTCGTCCATGCGCTGGATTACGTCTATCCAGGCGGCCTCTGCCAGTTCCTGGCCTGCAGCGGCAATGCTGTCATCCGGGAGGTTGACCGGCGCATTCAGGGCGTGGTGGTGGGCTGGCATGGCTGAAATTTCCTGGGGGGCAAGGGGAATATCCGGCTTGTCAATGCTGCGGTAACGGGGCGGGCCGCACGGGCTACGCAACAGACCAGCGTCTGGCTGCCATTTTATGCCGCGGCGGAGGAGGGCGGCATTTTTTTCTCGGAAGGAAGAGCCAGTAATGGTTGGGCTGGTTGCTGTTTTCTGCGCAATTGATCGGGGTTGAGAGAATTGCGAGCTGTATTTTATATATATATTTTTAATATGAGTATTTATTGCAGAAAACTGCAAGATAAAAATGACCGTGGTGAAAGTGGTATTTGGCTAATCCATAAAGACTACCTCTAACTGAAAAGACTATTTGTTGTGCTGCTGGTGTCCATTACACTCAAGTTTTATGCCCATATATTTTAAATTTTTACTTTAAAATGATCAGGTAAAAACAACTGCTTTTTATAGTAGTAACAAATTATTGAAAAAATCGGCAAATTGTCATGCATTTGCTATACTCGCACTCTAGAATCTACATCAGATATCAGAAATTTCCTGCTGGCCAACTCAGGGCCGCATGCTTTCGCTTCGCTTGTCGGTAAATATGATTTTAATAATAGCGACTGGTCAGCTTTGATCGGTCGATGTCCCAGCTCTATGAATAATCATGGTTATTCCATGATTTGAATAGCACCATTTCTGTGCAGGCACGCTGCCAATGCAGTGTGTGCTGACATGGATTTTCTGAATCATCGTTTGGGGTTTTACGACTTATGCGCATGTCTTGCCTGGGCAGGGCTGGCTGCGTGTGCACGGTCGGGAAAGTACCAGGTGAGGAGCAGGCTGCTGCAACAAGACAGCCTGTTGTAGCGCTGTCTGACAGCGTTTTGTGACTTCCGGGGTAAGCCATGGCAGGGCCAGCACCGGATTTCATTCCGTCTTTCAAATTGAAATCAGACTGAAACCGCTATGCGAAAACTAGTCCTGGCCATCAGTATGGCCTTTGGCGCGCTGGCTGCCTCGGGGGAGGCTGCGCCGCTCTGGAAGAGCAAAGCCTATGATGCGGCCATCATCGAGGCAAGGCAGGGAAATACCCGGCCCGCGCTGCAAATGCTGGAGCGTGAGGCCGCTCGGGGGCCGCTGACCGAATCCTTGCTCAATGACTACATCACCTTGCTGTGCTGGGATCAGCAATACACCAAGGCCATTCAGCTTAGCCGGGGTCGGGAGGATGAGCTGCATGCCGATACCCTGCGCCTGCTGGCAGCCAATTTGCGTGGACGCAAGGAGTTTGGCAATGCCAGCCGCCTGTTCGGCCTGGCGCGGGAGCGTGGTGGCGACATCAGCGCCAGCATCCAGCAGGCCATGAGCACGGCCGAGGGCGGGGAGATCACCCGCGCGCTGGATATCCTCAACCAGACTAATCCCATTTCGCGGGAAGATGCGCTGGAGCTGACGCGGGCACGGGCCTATGTGCTGATGCTGCACGGTGATCAGGCGCGTGCGCTGGATTACATCCAGGACAATCTTCAGCGCTATGCCGGCGACCCGGTGCTTGAGCGGCTGAAGCTGGATGTACTGACCCGGCTGGGCCTGCCGGAACTGGACGACAAGGCTGCTGCCGGGCTCAGCGAGCAGGACCGTGACAAGATACTCAAGGTTTCCACCATCGAGCTGAACGGTGCCGGAGAATTCACTACCGAAACCTATAAGCGACTGATCCCTGCGGCATCGTTCTTCAATAACTACGTGGTTCTGCTCAGCCAGAAGCAGCATCTGGACAGTGCGCTGGAGATTGCGGACAAGAATCCTTCTTTGCTTACCCGCAAGACGCTGGCGGTGCTGCAGCAGGCGACAGCGACACAAGGCAGCCAGGCGCAGCGTGACAAGGTAAAGCAGTGGATTGACCAGTACTACGCCATTGATGCAGAAGATGCCGAAAGCATGTCTGACAGCAGCGAAGTTACTGCAGTCAGCCCGGAGCTGGCCCAGGTGCGGGCGCATGCCGACAGTCTGCGGCGCGAGGGCGCTTATGCCCAGGCACTGGTCTATCTGGCCAAGTGGCAGCCACAGTATGCCGACGATCCGGTGCTCAATGCCCAATACCGCAGCGTGCTGGCCACGCTGGAGATGATCGATTCGCAACGCAGTCTGCTGTCGCGCCCGGCCCTGCCGGGACAGGATCCGGCATGGTCGCTGGACCAGCAGCAAGGCCAGCAGGCAATCGAGTGGGCCAAAGTCCGGGCTGATCTGGATGAAATCCGCGAGATGCAGCAGACGCTGGACAAGGCGCTGGAGCAGAATGCCCGCTGGTTGAATACCCCAGGGCATACGCCGGCCATGCAGGCCCGTACCATTGATATCCGCCTGCAGCTGTTGCAGCGCCGTGGCCGGTCGGAGGATGCAGTCAGGCTGTTCGAGCAGAACCCGCAGCTGTCGTACACCGCCAATGGCTATGGTGCAGTGGCAGCCTCCTATCTGGTGCTCAAGCAACCGGAAAAGGCAGCCACCCAGTTCCAGGCGGCACTGTCGCGGGCAAGGCGCGATGACCCCAAGGTGGAATGGCAGATCGGCCTGGCCTATGCCCAGCTGGAATCCGGCAAGTACAAGGCAGCCAGCAAGACCATTGCCGATGCCAAGAACGCCACCCCGCGTACCACGGCCGACCCGCTCACCGGCAACCGCCGTTTCAACCCCGATTACATGTCGCTGGCCTATCACCAGGCCATGATCACTGCCTTCCTGGGCGATGTGAAAGGGGCGCAGGCACAGATGGACAGCTTGCTGGACCAGGCACCGTTTGCCTCGGAAACCCGCATCGGCATGTCGCAGATTGCCTTGCTGCTGGAATCTCCCACCACCACCAAGGCCATGCTCAAGCGGCTGGCCGTGGATGACGGCCCAGAGAAAAACTGGGACGTAATGGTGGGACAGGTGGAGGCGGATCTGGCGCGGCAGGACTTCAAGCAGGCCCGTACGATGCTGGACGAGCTGGAAAGCATGCCGGTGGATTCGGCGGAAAGCCGGCTCAAGCTGAGCGAACAGCAAGAGCAGTACCGTGCTCTGATGGGGCCGGAACTGGTGGTGGAGGCCGGACATGATCTGGGTACCAGCCAGGGTGCCAGCATGCACAATGCCTACGACTCCCTGACCCGGCTCTATAGCGCCACCTATAACAATTTGCGCGTGTTTGCCCAGCATCAGTTCCAGACTGCCGACTTTGCCTCCACCACCGGGGTGGGGACAGACAAGGTGCGTTTCGAGACCGCTGGCCTGGGCCTGCAATACCGCAGCCAGTACGGCACCGGTGAAATTGGCGGCTTCAGTCAACTGGATGGCCACGCCATGCAAGGTGGCTTTGCCGGTTTCGACTGGACGGTAAACGACAACTGGATGCTGGGCTTGCGCTACGAGAAAAACAGCATGGCCACCCCACTGGAAGCACGCCAGAGCGGTGTCTACGCCAACCTGTTGCTGGGCAAGGTGGAATACAAGCGCGATGACCTTACCACGGTGGAGTTTGAAGCCTCGCAGATGGATTTCACCGACACCAACCGTCGCCAGGGCTTTGCGCTGACGGTGAACCAGGCCCTGATCAAGGGGCCGATCTATCAGCTCAACGGCATTCTGGAAGCCAGCACCAACCATAACGACGTGCTGGACAACGCCATCTACTACAGCCCGCACCGCGACCTGGATGTCAGCCTCACCTTGATGAACGACATCACGCTATGGCGCTACTACGACAACAGTTTCCACCAACGCATCGGCATCAGCGGTGGGCGCTATTACGAAACGGCCTTCGGCAGCAAGAACACCTGGGCCTACACAATCGAACAAGTATGGGATTTCAAAAAGGGGGGGGAGATACGTTACGGCTTCTCACGGTCCATGCACCCGTATGACGGGGTATCCGATGGCAGCAACCGTATCTATCTCTTCCTGGACTGGAAAATGAAATGAAAAACCTGATCCGCACACTACTGGCCGTGCTGAGTCTGCTGCTGTCGCTGCACGCCTTTGCCGGCCCGGCAACATCAAAACTGATCATCCTGTGCTACCACGAAGTGGCTGAAGACGCCCTGTCACTATCCGACCCGTATGCGGTGGATGTGCAGCTGCTGTCCAAGCAATTGGCCTGGATGAAAGGGCAGGGTTACCACTTTGTCAGCGTGGACGACATCCTGGCCGATCGCAACGGCAGCCGTCCCTTGCCGGAAAAGGCCGTGCTGCTGAGCTTTGATGATGGCTACCAAAGCATGTATAGCAAGGTGTTCCCCATCCTCAAGCAGTTCAAGGCACCGGCTGTCGTGGCACTGGTGGGTTCCTGGCTGTACCCGCGTGACGACCAGGAAGTCCAATATGGTGATATCTGGGTACCACGCAGCCGTTTTCTGAGCTGGGACGAAATCAAAGAAATGAAGGCCAGCGGCCTGATTGAGATCGCCAGCCATTCCTTTGCCATGCACAAGGGCATTACCGCCAACCCGCAGGGTGGCACCGAGCCGGCGTACACCAGCCCCGGCTGGGATCAGGGCAAGTACGAAAGCTATGATGCCTACCTGGTGCGTGCCGCAGCCGACATGAAAAAGAACAGCGACTATCTGGCGGAAAAACTGGGCGAGCGGCCACGGGTGATGGTGTGGCCATATGGTGCCTATAACTTCCGGGTAACCAAGCTGGCAGCTGATTTGGGCATGCCCATCACCATGAGCCTGGACGATGGCATCAATACCGGCAAAACCCCGCTGGAAGCCATGCGCCGGGTGCTGATGGATGCGCGCACCAAGATTCCGGAACTGGCCTTCCAGTTTCACCAACTGGAAAAGTTTCCGGACGGGGTAAGGCCGGAATCCAGCCGCATCATGCATGTGGACCTGGACTACATCTACGACCCCAATCCGGTCCAGCAGGACAAAAACATCGACGCCCTGCTGGACCGGGTGAAGGCAATGGGCGTGAGCACGGTGTATCTGCAGGCGTTTGCCGATCCCAAGGGAACTGGCGAAGCCGAGGCGCTGTATTTCCCCAACCGTTACATGCCGATGCGGGCAGACCTGTTCAACCGCGTAGCCTGGTCGCTGGATACCCGTTGCGACGTCAAGGTATACGCCTGGATGCCGTTGCTGGCATTCAAGCTGCCGGACAGCAACCCGGCTGCTGACAAGCTGGTGCTGGCGGCCTCGCGTGACGGTTCCCCGGCCCAGGTAAAAGGCTATCGCCGCCTGTCACCGTACTCGGCAGAGGCCCGTGCCACCATCCGCGGCATCTACGAAGACCTGGCGCGTGGCGCGCACTTCCATGGTCTGCTGTTCCACGATGACGCCACCTTGTCCGACGATGAGGACGTCAGCGCCGACGCCCAGGCCTGGTATCAGCAGCAAGGCCTGCCGCTGAATCCGGTTGAAGCCCGCAAGGACCCGGCCACCCTGGCGCGCTGGACCAGCGAAAAGATCAAGCGTCTGGATGACTTCAGCCTGGAGTTGGCCGACATCGTCAAAATTTACGAACCAGCACTCAAGGTGGTCCGCAATTACTATGCCCCGGTGGTGCTCAACCACGAATCGGAAACCTGGTTTGCCCAGTCCTACGCCAGCGGTTTGCAAAACTACGACTTCGTTGCCGTCATGGCCATGCCCTATATGGAAAAGGCCGATCAGCCCAAAAAATGGATGCAGGCGCTGCTGAACGATGTCAAGGACATCCCGGGGGCGCTGGACAAGACCGTGTTCGAACTGCAGGCCACCAACTGGAGAACAAACCAGCCGGTGCCGGCCGAAGAATTGGTCGATGTGGTGAATACCCTGCACGAGCAAGGTGCGCGTCACTTTGCCTACTACCCTGATGACCAGTTCAAGGACCAGCCCAAGCTGTCGGTCATCAAGCGGGTGTTTTCCATGAAATCCAATCCGGCAGAATAACAGGAGACCATGATGAACACGCTGATTGCAGTGATTCTGGCCTTCGCCTTCTACTACCCGCTGTTCATGGCCTGGTTGTGGATGCAGGGTGCAGTGTTTTACTACTGGCATTACGAACGCAAGGACCCGCCGGTATCCCAGCCGCCTGTACTGGATTACCCGCCGGTTTCGGTCATCATCCCCTGCTACAACGAGGGAAAGAATGCCCGGGAAACCATAGGCGCAGCGCTGGCGCTGGATTATCCGGATTTCGAAGTGATTGCGGTCAACGACGGCAGCACCGACGATACCGGCAGCATCCTGAACGAGCTGGCCGCAAGCAACCCGCGCTTGCGCGTGATCCACCAGTCCCCCAACCAGGGCAAGGCGGTGGGGCTGAACACTGCGCTGGCCTTTTCGCGCAACGAGTACCTGCTGTGCATTGATGGCGATGCGGTACTCGACCCGTACTCGGCCAAATGGTTGCTGCGCCACTTCATCAACTCGCCACGGGTGGCTGCCGTCACCGGTAACCCGCGCATCCGCAACCGTACCACGCTGCTGGGGAGGCTGCAGGTGGGCGAGTTCACCGCCATCATCGGTCTGATCAAGCGTGCGCAGCGTTCGTATGGCCGGCTATTCACGGTATCGGGCGTCATCACGGCCTTCCGCAAATCGGCGGTGATCGAAGCTGGCATGTGGAGCGAGGACATGCTGACCGAAGATATCGATATCAGCTGGAAGCTGCAGCACAAGCACTGGGCAGTGCGTTTCGAGCCGCATGCGCTGGTCTGGATCCTGATGCCGGAAACCATCCAGGGCCTGTTCAAGCAGCGGGTGCGCTGGGCCAAGGGCGGCACCCAGGCGCTGATGCGCAATGCCTGGGTATTCACCAGCTGGCGCCACCGCTATATGTGGCCCATCTACATGGAGTACTTCCTCAGCGTGGTGTGGTCTTACAGCATGGCCTTCGTCATTTGCTACTGGCTGGCCTCCCTGGTGTTGCCCAACATGCTGCAAACCATCTCCAGTCCCTTCCTGCCGGGCTGGTACGGACTGTTGCTGGGCTATACCTGCCTGACACAGTTTGCCGTGAGCAAGGCGATCGACAGTCAGTACGACAAGGGCCTGGGCAAGAATTACTACTGGATGATCTGGTATCCGCTGGCGTACTGGTTGCTGAATGTGGTGACCTCGGTGTACGCCTTTCCTCAAGCCATCATCAGAAAGAAAGGGACACGGGCCCGCTGGACCAGTCCCGATCGGGGAGTACAACATGGAAAGTAGCGCAGACAAGCTGATTATCGAAGCACCGCACTTGCTGACACCACCGCAGCGCTTCTTTTCGTGGTTGCTTACCACGCTGGGTTGGCTGGCGTGGTTCTATCTGTGGCTGCCAGCCTTTCAATGGTGCTGGAACGTGGTGCAGACCGGGGTGCTGTTTGATACCGAAGGACGTGTTGGCGAGCTGACCACCCTGGGGATTTATACCCTGATTGGGGTCTTTCTGGGCCTGACGCTGATCGTGTGGGCCATGTCCAGTTACTACAAGTATAAGGGTGTGGACCGACGCAAGAGCCGTGGCGACACCCGGCCGCAGGATGTGGCCGACCAGCTTGGTATTCCGCTGGAGGTGCTGCAGGCCGGCAAGGACAAGCAGGTCATGGTGGTGCATCATTTGCCGGATGGCGGTGTTTCCCGGATTGAAGCCCTGTCCTGATCCTGCCTGGATGTGATGTAAAGAAATGCCCTGTCCCGGTTTTGTCCGGGCAGGGCATTCTCTTTTGTACACAATAACTTGGCTATCTATTGGCAATGCCGACCATTATTTTCGCGGAATGATCAAGATTGCTGTCGGCAGGTAAATACACTAGGCTTATTCCCAGAGGCCAATAATGGTATTGGCGATAATAGCCTTGCAGCGCTCGCTCAGCCTGATTTGTTTAATTTGTTTCAATCAGCCTGAATAACTGCACGCATCTCCTGCAATCACAGCCATGATTTGCAAGAATAAAAAATAAAGCCTTCAGGGGAATATTTATGACAGTTGCACGCAGAATCCTGTTTCAAATTCTCATTTCGGTTATTGCCCTGCTGGTTGTGGGTGGTGCCGGCATCGTAACCCAGAACAAGTTATCTGCCACGGCCAGCAATTTTGCCGAAAACGATTATCCAAGCATCATCACGCTGGATGAGTTCAACTCGGCAGCAACCGAAATGCGTCTGGGAGGACTGCAATATGTCACGGCCTATACCCCCAGTGAAAAAGAGCAATTCAGAAGCCGTATTGAGAATGGTTATCGTAAGGCAAAACAGAATATTGCCGCCTATGAAAAGCTGATCAATGACGATGACGACCGTCGGCTTTATGAGGCGGAAAAGAAAAACCTGGATGATTACTATACCAAGCTGCAACCGGTTATGCAGGCGTTTGACCAAGGAGACATGGAGCTGGTCAAGAAAATCCGCAATGCTACGTTGACGCCATCCGGCAAAGTGTTGTCCAAGGGTATTGATGACCATATCAAGTACAACAAGGACTACGTGCAGAAGGAAATAGAAGTGACGCATCAGGAAGTGCGCACTTCGCTGATATTGGCCATATCGGTGCTGGTGATGGCCATTATCATCTTGATTATCAGCGGTTTGCGCACGTTTGCCGCTGTCACCCGGCCGCTGAATGAGCTTAAAAGCACCATGCACGATATCGAGGACAAGCTGGATTTCACCCTCCAGGTGAAAGTGCACCATCCGCATGATGAAATCGGCAGCACGGCCACTGCCTTCAACCGACTGATCGGCCGGGTCAACCAAAGCCTGCGCGAAATCAGCGACAGCTGCCGCCAGGTCACCAGCTACACCACCAGCCTGGCCACGGCTGCCAGACATGTGTCCGATGCCGCCAGCAAGCAGAACGAAGCCTCGGCCAGCATTGCCGCCACCATGGAACAGCTGACGGTCAGCATCAACCACGTTGGCAGCCGTGCCGGCAGCACCAGCGAAAAAAGCATCGAGGCCAGTGACCTGGCGGATTCCGGCCATACCGTGATTGGCCGTACCGTGACCGACATCCAGTCCATTCACCACACCGTGGGCCATGCGGCGCAATGCATCGACGAGCTGGAGCAGCAAAACAGCAAGGTGGCGGCCTCGGTTGGCGACATCAAGGACATCGCCGAACAGACCAATCTGCTGGCGCTCAATGCCGCCATTGAGGCTGCCCGTGCCGGCGAGCAGGGCCGCGGCTTTGCCGTGGTGGCAGATGAAGTGCGTAAGCTGGCCGAGCGCACCTCGGTGCTGACACGTGAAATTGACGAGGTGATCAAGGGCATCACCAATATCTCGCGCCAGAGTGCCGAAGCCATGAGCCAGACCCAAGTCAAGGTGGAAGACGGTGTGCATGGCGCAGATGAGGCCTTGCAAGCCATCAGCCGTATCGGCAAGGCATCGGGAGATGCGCGTCAGATGGCCGTGGAAATTGCTGATGCCATCCGCGAACAGGCCAGCGCCAGCAACAGCATTGCCGCCCAGATCGAACAGATTGCCCAGATGGCGGAGCGTTCCAGTGATGCCGCCGCCGAAACGGCAGAAACCGCCAACCAGCTGGATGCCTCCGTGGCGGTGATGACCAGTGCAGTAGGGCGTTACCGGCTGTAAACCTCGCCTCGCCCTTTCCGCACCTCAAGCCCGGTATGCCGGGCTTTTTTGCGAATTGCATCTTGAGCCATGGCATGATGTAGCACCTACGATTACCGGATGCGACACCATGCTTAACCAGGCTTTTGATTACAAGTTATGGGCCGATCAGCGCACGCTGCTGGCCGCTCGCACGCTGGATGCGGTCGCCCAGCCACAGGCGTTTGCCTTTGTCTGTCAGCAATTCAATCACATGCTTATCGTGGAAGAGCTGTTTCGCGCCCGGTTGCTGGGCTTGGCCGCACCGCATGCCGCCACCAATACCGCGCAATTGCCAGCGCTGGACGAACTGGAAAACCGCCTTATGGCGTCGGACATCTGGTTTGCTGACCATATAACTGGTCTTGCGCCTGCCAGTCGTGAACAAATCATCCGCTTTGATTTTGCCGATGGGCAGGCTGGCAGCATGAGCCGGCTGGAAATCCTGTTCCACATCATCAATCACGGCACTTATCATCGCGGTGCCATCGGCCATGCCCTGGAGAGGGCCGGCGCACCGCGCCCGGCTGATACCTATACGCTTTATATTCATGCCGCCGAACCACAGCGCCGCCTGCGCTGAGCCCGTCTAGTGGGTAGTACACACTTGGCAGGGATCGAAGCTGCGCACGATATGCTGCACCTGCAGGGCTTGCGGGTCGCTGGCCTCCACCCCTTCCAGTGCTTTTTCCAGCGGGCCGGGCAGGCCCTGGCTGTCGCGCGGCGAGAAATTCCATGTCGTCGGCGCGATGATCTGGTAACGGCTGATACGCCCGGCATCCAGTGCCACCCAATGCCCCAGCATGCCGCGCGCCGCTTCGGTCAGGCCGATGGCCTGGCTGTGCTGCGGCTGGGTAGGGGCAGCCAGCTGGAAGGCGTCGTCCAGTTGTAGTGCCGCCAGCCATTGTTCCATCTGCGGCACGATGCGTGCCACTTCGGTAAGGCGTGCCACCACCCGGTTCAGTACATTGCCACCATGTTCTGCCACCAGGGCAAGCAGCAGCGGCTCGCCACGCAGCAGGCCGCGGGCCAGCGCGCCGGTTTCGGCGGCAGCACCGGCAATGCGAGGGGCCTTGCTCCAGCTATAGCCTTCGGCCTTGTCCGGCAGCGGCACCGTGTCATTGTGTAAGGGAGCTGCCGAACCCTCGCCAGCCAGCCAGCTGCTGTGGTTGTCCTCGCTGATGTCGTCCAGCGCCAGCGGCAGGCGACTGCCGTCCTGCCATACTCCGGCCGGGCTCCAGCAGCCATCCGGCGCGGCATAGGCGTCGGCGGCAATAAAGCGGTCGTAGCTGCGGCCCAGGGTGTGCAAGTGCAGCTGGTCGGCAATGTCGAGGAAGCAGGCGAAGTCCGCCTTGGGGGCTTGCTGGCGGTAATTTGCCAGTGCCTCAGGCGTGTCCAGTGCGCTAATGGCTTCCAGTGGCAGGCCGAAGGTGTGCTGTTCCAGATAACGGCGGAAGGTGCGCAACCATTGCTGCAAGCGTACCCGTTCTGCCGCACTGACCACCTTGGTGACGCCACCCGGTTGCAGGCACAGCGTGTGCGGCCAGTGGCCGGCCAGGCTGCCCATGAAGCGCATCAGGATGGCGCGTGCCTCCAGCATGGGGGCGACGCTGCTGCCGCGCTGGGCCTGGAAGCGGGCGAGGGTGTCTGCATGCCAGGGCCGGGACTGGTAGTCGGCACGGGCAAAATCCGGCATGAAGAACAAATAGAAATGGCTGAGATGGTCGGCAATGTTTTCCACTGCGTGGACCAGATTGCGCACATGCAGGCCATTGGGGGGCGGGCTGATGCCATACAGGGCGGACAGCGCATTGGCCGCGGCCACCGATTGCGAAACCGAACAGATGCCGCAGATGCGCGGCACGATGGCCAGCGCGTCCAGTGGCTCGCGGCCCAGCAATATCCGTTCGAAACCGCGAAACAGCGGGGCGGTGACGCGGGCGGCACTGACCTTGCCGTCGGCAAAATCCAGTGTGATGTTCAGATCGCCCTCGACACGGTTGAAGGGGCCAAGAATGCGGCGGCTCATGCTTTGTTCTTTTTCGGCAGGGAAGGTGGCACGGTGATGCGGTCGCGGGTGGCATTCTGCCGTACCCGGGCCGGCGTGGCGGATTTGGACAGCGTGGCCAGCGCCACAAACCAGGCCTTGGGCATGTCGGTGGGCAGGCCCACCGGGAAGCCGGCCACCTGTGGTGTGCTGAAGAAACCATGGCTGGGGTCGGCAAAATCCGGCGCGGTGCAGTTGATGCAGGGGTAGCCACCGGTGAGGCAGGAGCCTTCGCCGTTCCAGCCACGGCTATTGCAGTCGGCATGGGCCTGGGTGCCCTTGCAGCCCACGTGTTCCATCAGGCAGCCCATCTGGCCCGGTGCCGTGGCACTGGCCTTGAATTCGTAAAATTCGTTCTTGTCGCAGCCGTGGTGTACCAGCTTGTCGGCGTAAAAGCGCGGGCGGCCCAAGGGGTCGAGGTCGCTGGCCTTGAGGCTGTCACTGGCCAGCAAGGCCAGGGTTTCCAGGACCCAGCCCGGATGGGTGGGGCAGCCGGAGATATTCACCACCGGCAGGCCGCCGGCAGCATGGAAATCGCCGCCCAGCAGCCCGCCGGGATGATTGCCGCTGTGGTTCAGTCCGGTAGCGCCGGTCAGGTTGTCGCCCGCTGCACTGATGCCACCATAGGCCGCGCAAGTACCCACGGCGATAACCTGGCTGGCGCGGCGGGCCAGTTGTTCGATCAGCGTGCTCATGGCCTGGCCGTCCGGCAGCAGGTGAAAGCGCCCGGCAGCACCGGTCATCACCGCACCTTCCAGACACAGCATGTCCAGTGGCTCATCGCCATTGGCCAGTGCTTGTAGCAAGTGCATGGCTTCATCCAGGCTTTGTTCGGCAAAGCTCGGGTGCCAGATCAGCTCGATGCCGATGTCTTCCAGCGTGGTGAACAGGCTGGGCGATTCGGCATTCAGCAGCGACAGGGTACAGCCGCCGCAGCCGCCGGATTGCAGCCACAGCAGGCGTTTATTTTTCGAGGCCATAGCGGGTCAGCTTGTTACGCAGGCCAACGCGGGACAGTCCCAGTTCGGCGGCGGCGCGGGTTTTGTTCCAGCGCAGCCGGGTGAGGGTTTCGCGCAGGATCTGTTTTTCCAGCTCGTCCATGCGGGTTTTCAGATCGCCCGGCAGGCCGGACAAAAACGCCAGCTCGGCCACCTGTTCTTCGGCCGCGGCTTGCAGTACTTCGGCAGACAGCAGGTCGGCCCCCAGCAACTCGTCGTCGCTCAATACCAGCATGCGGTTGATTTCATTGCGCAACTGCCGCACATTGCCGGGCCAGCGGTAGTCCTGCAGTGCCTGCAGGGTGTCCTCGCCAAAGCGGGCGGTGGGGCGTTGATAGTGATGGCGCGCGTCTTCCAGCAGGGCGCGGGCAATCAGCGGGATATCCTGTGGCCGTTCGCGCAGCGGCGGCACGCTGACGGTGAAGGCGGACAGCCGGTAGTACAGGTCTTCGCGAAACTGGCCGGCGCGCACCAGTTCGGGCAACAGCTTGTTGGTGGCGGATACCACGCGCACATTCACTTTCAATGGACGCGGGCTGCCCACCGGGCGGATTTCGCCTTCCTGCAGCACGCGTAGCAGCTTGGCCTGAAAGGCGGGCGAGGTTTCGCCGATTTCATCCAGGAAAATGGTGCCGCCATCGGCTTGCTGGAACAGGCCGATGCGGTCCTGATAGGCCCCGGTGAAGGCACCGCGCTTGTGGCCGAACAACTCGCTTTCCAGTAGTTGTTCCGGCATGGCGGCGCAGTTTTCCACCACGAAGGGGCGGTCACGGCGGTGGCTGGCATAGTGCAGCGCGCGCGCCAGCAATTCCTTGCCTACGCCGGATTCGCCTTCAATCAGTACGGAGATGTCAAACGGCGCCACCCGCGACAGCAGCGCGCAGATCTTGCTCATGCTGCTGTCTGCAGCCCGGATGATATTGTCCATGGCCGAGCGCTCGCGCATCTGCTCGCGCTTGCTGTCCACCCGCACCTTGAGCCAGGGTTCGGACGATTTCAGCTCCACGTTCAGCAGTTCGTTTTCCTGCTGCAGGCGGAACAGTTCCGCTGCGCCCTGTACCGTCAGCAGCAGTGATTCCGGCCGCCACGGCTTGAGCAAGTACTGGTAGATGCCGGCATCGTTGACGGCGGCAATGATGTCGGCGTTGTCGGTGTAACCGGACAGGATGATGCGGATGACTTGCGGGCAGCGCTCACGCACCTGCTGGAGAAACTCCACGCCGCTCATGTCCGGCATGCGCTGGTCGCTGACAACCACCTGGATGAATTCCGAATCCAGAATGGCCAGCGCTTCGGCTCCACCGCTGGCAGTGAACAGGGTGAAGTCGTCTTCCAGCGTGCGTTCCAGGGCTTCCAGTGAACGGATTTCATCATCCACCAGCAAGATGGCGGGTTTGGCGCGCATTGTTGTTATTCCCCAAAATGTGTTCTATGCGGTGTGTTCGGTACGGTGCGGGCCGGCAAGCCCGGCGAATTATTGTTGTTTGCGCTAGCGGATACGGGCTTAGCAAATGCGTGGCAGCATCTCGCCGCTCAGCCAGTCCAGCAGGCGTTCGCCGCCAAAATCGGTCTGTACCCGCACAAACTGGTGGGCATCGGCTACCACTTCACCAATGATGGCAGCCTGCTGTCCCAGCGGGTGGGCTTGCAGGGCGGCCAGTGCCGCTGCCGCCTCTGCTGCCGGGCAGATGGCCACCAGTTTACCTTCATTGGCAATGTAGAGCGGGTCCAATCCCAGAAATTCGCAGGCGGCGCGCACGCTGGCCTGTACCGGAATGGCGCTTTCCTGCAGGCGCATGCCCACGCCGGACTGCTGGGCGATTTCGTTGAGCGTGGTGGCCAGGCCGCCACGGGTGGGGTCGCGCATCAGGCGCAGGCCGGGGCTGGCGGCCAGCAGTGCGGCGGCCAGGGTATGCAGGGCCGCGCTGTCGGACAGGATGGGGCTGGCAAAGCCCAGCCCTTCGCGCTGTGACATCACCGCCATGCCATGATCACCCAGCGTGCCGGACAGCAGGATCACATCGCCGGGACGGGCCTGATCGCCGGACAGCTTCACCTCGTCGGCCACCACGCCCACGCCGGTGGTGGAAATGAACACGCCATCGCCCTTGCCGCGTTCCACCACCTTGGTGTCGCCGGTGACAATGGCCACCCCGGCCGCGCGCGCAGCGGCAGCCATGGAGCGCACGATGCGCGCCAGGTCAGCCAGCGGCAAGCCTTCTTCCAGAATGAAACCAGCCGACAGATACAGGGGCGTGGCACCGCCCATGGCCAGGTCATTCACCGTGCCATGCACCGCCAAGCTGCCGATGTCGCCACCGGGGAAAAACAAGGGTGAGATGACGTGGCTGTCAGTGGCAATGGCAATGCGTCCGCCCGGTGGCGGCAGGATGGCCTGATCATTACCCTGCGCCAGCCAGTCGTTGGCAAATTCGGCGGCAAACAGCTCGCTCACCAGCTGGGCCATGGCGCGGCCACCGCTGCCGTGGGTGAGGTTGACCAGGCCGTGCTTGAGGTCGAGCGGACGGGTGTAGGGCTTGCTCATGCCGTGGCTCCCTGTACGAAACGGCCATAGTGGTAATGCGCGGCACAGGCCCCTTCGCTGGACACCATGCAGGAGCCCAGCGGGTTGTCCGGCGTGCAGACAATGCCGAATACCTTGCAGTCCTGCGGTTGCTTCTGGCCGCGCAGGATGGCACCGCACTCACAGGCCTTGTGGTCCGGCACATGGCGATACGGCAGGGCAAAGCGCAGCTCGGCGTCAAATTCGGCAAAGTCCGGGTGAATGGCCAGCGCGGAGTGCGGCACCTGGCCCAGGCCGCGCCATTCAAAGCTGTCGCGCAGCACCATGGTTTGCGCCACCCGCTCGCGGGCTTTCTGATTGCCTTCGTGGGTTACGGCGCGGCTGAACTGGGTTTCCACCTCGGTGCGGCCCTGATTGATCTGCTCCACCAGCATGGCGACCGCCTGCAGCACGTCCAGCGGTTCGAAACCGGCAATCACCACCGGCTTGGCAAACTCCTTGGCCACGGCAGCATAGGGCGCGCTGCCAATGACGGTGCTGACGTGGGAGGGGCCGATAAAGCCGTCCAGCTGCACCGCGTCACCCGCTGCCAGCAGATGGCGCATGGCCGGCGGGGTGAGCACGTGGTTGCAGAACACGCTGAAATTGGCCAGCTGTTCTTGCCGTGCCTGCAACAGCGCCAGTGCGGTGGGCGGGGTGGTGGTTTCAAAGCCGATGGCAAAGAACACCACCTGCTTGTGCGGGTTGTCACGGGCGATCTGCAGCGCGTCATTGGTGGAGTACACCATGCGCACGTCCGCGCCCTTGGCGCGCGCCTGATACAGGCTCATCTTGTTGGAGGCAGGCACGCGCAGGGTGTCGCCATAGCTGCACAGGATGACATCCGGACGCAAGGCCAGCTCGATGGCGGAATCCACCCGGCCGATTGGCAGCACGCATACCGGACAGCCGGGGCCGTGGATCAGCCTGATATTGTCCGGCAGCAAGCCGGTGAGGCCGTAGCGGGCAATGGCGTGGGTGTGGCCGCCGCAAAACTCCATCAGCCGGTATTCACGGGCCGGGTCGACCAGCTTGCAGATGTGTGCTGCCATGCCGCGGGCAATGTCGCCGCGGCGGAATTCGTCTACATACTTCATGCCTGCTCCCCCGCAGCCAATTGATCCATCAAGGCCAGGGTGCGGGCCGCTTCTTCCGGGTCCAGCTTGCCGATGGCATAACCCACATGCAGGATGACGTAGTCGCCCTCCTGCGGGGCGTCGATCAGGGCGACTGATACTTCACGGCTGACGCCGTCCACGTCCACTACTGCCATCTCCTCGGGCAGCAGCTGGCTGATTCTTACCGGCATGGCCAGGCACATGGTTGTTTCTCCTTGTTATTGTGTTTGCGCAGGTGCGGGTTTCAGGACAAGGTGTCCGGTGCATTGCTCTGCAGCAGGCGTTGCCGCGCCACCCAGGCCTGACCCAGACTCAGGCCGCCGTCATTGGGCGGCAGTTTGCGGGCGGTGTAGACCTGCAGGCCGGCAGCGGCCAGCAGCGGCAGCAGCTGTTGCAACAGCTGGCGATTGGCACAGCAGCCACCGGCCAGTACCAGCTGGCGCATGCCGGTAGTGCTGGCAGCCTGGCTGGCCCAGTCTGCCAGTGCATGGGCCAGCGTGGCATGCCACAGGCTGGCAATGGCAAGCGGGTCGGTCAGTTGCAGCAGCTGGCGTGCCAGCGGGGTGAGGTCCAGCAAATTGGCGGCAGACACCTGCCAGCCGCTGGCCAGCGGTGCGCAGGGTGCAGTCAGCGCCTCCAGCTTTTGCGCGGCCTCGCTCTCGAAGCTTTGCTCCGGACAGATGCCGGCCAGGCCGGCAATGGCGTCAAACCAGCGCCCCATACTGGTGGTGTCTGGACAGTTGAGCCCGGTTTCCAGCTGGCGCAACAGCATGGGCAGGCCGGGGCGCTCGCTCAGGTGCTGCGGCAAGGGCAGCTCGCCGGCCAGCCTGTGCCACAAGCCCACGGCCATGCGCCATGGTTCACGGGCGGCCTTGTCGCCACCGGGCAGCGGCAAGGGGGTGATGTGGCCGATGCGCTCGCAACTGGCACCTTCCAGCATCATCAGCTCGCCGCCCCAGGCACCGCCGTTCTTGCCCAGGCCGTAACCGTCCAGCGCCAGCCCCAGCAACGGGCCTTGCAGGCCCTGTTCGGCCATGACAGCGGCCAGATGGGCATGGTGGTGTTGTACCGGTAGCAAGGGAATGCCCAGCTGTTGCGACCATTGCTGCGCCAACTGGCTGGAAAAGCTGTCCGGCTGCAAATCACAGGCAATGGCCTGCGGGCTGACGCCGGTGAGGTCCAGCAGGTGCTGGGCGGTCTGTTCCAGTGCTTCGCAGCTAAGCGGGTGGTCCAGGTCGCCCACATGTTGCGACACAAAGGCTTCGTCGCCGCGCAGCACGGTGGCGGTGGTCTTGAGGTAAGCGCCCAGCGCCAGCACGTCCGGCCCGCTATCGGCCAGTGGCAGCGGGTCTGGCACGAAGCCGCGCGCCCGGCGGTAGAACAGCGGCTGATCGTCCTGCAATGCCAGTACGCTGTCGTCGCAGCGGGTGACGATGCTGCGGTTGTGCAGCAGGAACACGTCGGCCACCTTGTTCAGCCGTTCGCGCGCTTCCTGATTGCTGGTGACAATCGGTTCGCCGGACAGATTGGCACTGGTCATCACCCAGATGCGCTCACAGGCTTGCTCGCGCCATTGCTCACCTTGCGGTCGGCCCAGCGCTTCGTGAAACAGCAGCCATTGCAGCGGGGTATAGGGCAGCATCACGCCGATGGCGGCAATGCCGGGTGCGATGTCCGGCATCAGTTGGTCGGCTTCCGGTTTTTTTTGCAGCAGCACGATGGGCCGTTCCGGACGTTGCAGCCAGGCGGCTTCCTGCGGGCTGACTTCACAAAATGCCCGCACCGATTCCACATTCAGTGCCATTACCGCCAGCGGTTTGCCGGGGCGATGCTTGAGCTGGCGCAGCCGCGCTACTGCTTCCGGATTGGTGGCATCGCATACCAGATGAAAACCACCCAGCCCTTTCATGGCAATGCTGCGGCCCATGCGCAGGATTTGCCAGGCACCATGCAGCGGATCACCATTGAGAGAGATGCCAAAGCGGTCGGTCAGTTGCATCTGCGGGCCGCAGTCCGGACAGGCGGTGGGCTCGGCATGAAAGCGGCGGCTGTGCGGGCTTTGGTATTCGCTGCGACAGGACGGACACAGCAAAAAGGGCAGCATGCTGGTGTTGGCGCGGTCGTAGGGCAGGCGGTGAGTAACGGTGTAGCGCGGGCCGCAATCGGTACAGTTGATGAAGGCGTAGCGATAGCGGCGATTGGCCGGGTCGAACAACTCGGCGAGGCAGGCCGGACAGGTGGCGCTGTCTGCCGGCAGACGGGCCTGGGTGGTGCTGCCACTGCTGCTGCGGATTTCAAAGTCGTCTTCATCCGGCAACGGGTCAAGCAGGCTTTGCTGCATGCTGTCGATCTGGGCCAGCGGCGGCAAATCCTGTTGCAGATGCAGTTGGAAGGCATCCAGCTGGCTGCTGCTGCCCTGCAGTTCGATGGTGACGCCTTCTCCGGTGTTGAGTACAAAGCCGGACAGGCCTTCCGCCTGGGCGGTACGCCAGATGAAGGGGCGGAAGCCCACTCCCTGAACCCGGCCGCGGATGGCCAGTCGCAAGCGTTGTGTCGGCATGATTCAGCGGCGCTCCTGCAGCTGTTGTTCCAGTGCGGCAATCTGCTGGCGCAGGCGGGCCACTTCGCGCTGTTTTACCAACTGGGCATCGTTCATTTCCAGCAGCAGCCAGTCCACCCATACGTCCATGCCGTCGCCGCTCTTGCTGGACAGCTGCATTACCTTGATTTTCGGGTTGATGCGACGGGCGTTGGCAATGCATACGTCGACATCGAAATCCAGATGACGCAGCAGGTCGATCTTGGTCAGCAGCATGATGTCGGCGGCGGCAAACATGTCCGGGTACTTCAGCGGTTTGTCCTCACCCTCGGTAACGGACAGGATGGCCACCTTGTGCGCCTCGCCCAGATCAAAAGCCGCCGGGCATACCAGATTGCCCACGTTTTCGATCAGCAACAGGCTGTCATCGGCCGGGTTCAGCTGTTCCAGCGCCTGGCCCACCATGTGGGCGTCCAGATGGCAGCCCTTGCCGGTGTTGATCTGGATGGCGGGCGCGCCGGCGGCGCGGATGCGCTCGGCATCGTTGCTGGTTTGCTGGTCGCCTTCCACCACGTATACCAGGGTGTCGCTGCCCAGTTGGCGGATGGTTTCGGCCAGCAGGGTGGTTTTGCCCGAGCCGGGGCTGGATACCAGATTGAGCGCAAAAATGCCACGGTCGCGCAGCCACTGGCGGTTTTGCGCGGCATAGCCATCGTTCTTGGACAGGATGTCCTGTTCTATCTTCACCATGCGCGCCTGGCTCAGGCCCGGCGCATGGGCATGGGCGGCACCCTGACCGTAATGCAGCGCCGCACCGCCCGCCTGCTGACTGAGCGTGGGCTGGTATTCCTGCCCAGCGTGCGCCGTTGCGGCTGGCACGGGCTGGGCATGATGATGCTGGTCGTGGTCGTGGTCGTGGTCGTGGTCGTGGGAATGGCCATGATCATGAGAGTGCGCATGGTGCGGACGATAGGGAAACTTCACGCCGCCGGGAGCCCGGCCTTCAATCTTGACATTGCCTTTGCTGCAGCCGCAAACGGTACACATTGCTGCCTCTCCTTGTATTTTCGTTCTGATGGCAGTGGCCGCCAGGCCATCTGCCTGTACTCTTTGCGCCGGTGGTGGCTTATTCCACTTCCAGCTCGCTGACGCGCATTTCATCGCCACCGGTCACTTGCACCTGATGCTTGCCGCATAGCGGACAGGCATCGAAGCGGGCGTGGATGGCCACCTGCTGGCTGCAAGCCAGGCACCAGCCTTCACCGGGCTGGCGCACAAAGTGAAAGCGCGCGCCATCGGCCAGCGTGTCGCGGCTGACCACTTCCAGGCAAAAATCCAGTGCTTCCACTTCCACCCCGGCCAGCTCGCCTATGCTCAGCCATACCTGTTTTACCCGCTGGAAGTCCTGGGCCTTGGCCTGGCCTTCCAGCAACTGGATGATGCCCTCGGCCAGTGACATTTCATGCATATTCGGTTTCCTTGCTCACACTGTATGCCACACAGGGGTCGATCAGGCTGATCTGGCGCTGCCATTCTGCGTCAGACGCTGCCGCCAGAAAACCCAGGCTTACCCGCAATACCCCTTCCGGGTGCGCATGCCACAGCGTGGGCGGCACCACCCGGTAACGGCTGATACGGCCATTTTCATCCAGTGCCGCCAGATGCAGCAGCGGCCCGCGTGCGGTGTCCACCAGCGCCAGTGCGCCATCGGGCAGTCTGGCGGCGCTGGCTTGCAGCTGTGTGCCGGTCAGCCAGCGCGCCAGTTGCAGCAGCCGGGCCAGCAGCCGTGCGCGCGGGTACAGACCTTGTTGCAGCAAGCCGGGCAGTTGCTCCGCCTCGCGCGCCAGTGCGCTCACCTCGCGCGCTTGTCCCTGCCACACCGGCCCGCCGGGGCGCAGCCAGTCGGCCAGATTGTCGGCCAGCATGCCTGCGCCAAGCGGTGGCAGCAGGGCGCAGCCGGGCTGGGCCTGACCCAGCATGCCCAGCCAGCGTGCCGGTGCGCTTGCACCTTGTTTCAACCAGGCTTGCCAGCCGTCTTCCCCGCGTTGCAGCCAGTGCTGGCAGTCTTCGCCGTAGACAAAGGCTTCGGCCAGCTTGCGCAGCGCAGGCAAGTCCTGTGCGGTTCGCCATTGAGCGGTCCACTCTGCCGCCGCCGGTGCGCCGTCAAAAGCCTGCGACCAGTCCAGCAGCAGCTTGCGCAGGGTTTCGCGCGCGGCTTCCAGTGTCAGCGTGGCACGCTGTTCATCACTTGCCGTGGCGTGTTGCCCGCCTGCCTGCTGCAGTACCAGTCTGGCGGCCAGGCTTTGGGCCTGGGCGCACAGGGAAAACAGCAGCGGGGTCATGGCAATGGCTTGCGCAACTGGCTGGCCAATGAACAGCCGCTCGGCTTCACTGCGTGGCCAGCTTACGCTGACGGCAGCGCTCCTGTCCTTGTTCTGGCTCAGATGAATACGGATCTGATCGGCTTTCATCGGCCCAGTCCAAACAGGCGGCGGCGCGACAGGTCCGGTGCGGCGGGCTGTGCCGGTGGAAACAATAGCTTGAGCACTTCTTCTGCCGTGCTGCAGGCGCTGGCCTGATCGGCAAATTGCAGCACCGGCGAAAACAGCGAGCACAGCCGGTAGTCGCCCAGTGCGGCTTCATACCCAGCCATGAAGGGCAGGGCGTCACCCGGCAGCGGCACCACCACCTCGCCACCCGGTGGCACTGGCGGCAGGCTGTCGGCTGCGGCGGGCAGTAGCAGCAGGTTCATGAACCAGGGGGTGAGCAGCACGCCCACCCATAGCTGGCCATGCGGGCCGTCCCACTGCTGAAAGCCGATGGCCTGTACCTGCAAGGCCGGGTTGAGGATGGGAATGCCCTGCATGCGTGTGTCGGCAATCTGGCGGAACACGCTTTCCAGCTGGGTGCCAGGGTTCTGGGCAGGGTTCATGCCGGTGTGTCCAGCACCATGAACTGGTCACGTGCGCCATCGCACACCGGGCAGCGCCAGTGGTCCGGCAGCGCGGAAAACGGCGTGCCGGGCGGAATCTGCCACACATCGTCGCCTTGTGCCGGGTCGTACACCCACCAGCAGATCTTGCACTCCATGCGTGCATCGTCCGCCAGGCTGGCATCGCGCCCCAGATAGGAGCCTTCGAAGCGCCCGTCCATCAGTATTCCCCTTGCAACCACTGCCATGCTTCTTGCAGGCGGTCCAGCGAGTCGGCCAGATCATCCTCCGAGGCCAGCGCCACTTCCGGAATGCGGGTGATTTCCAGCGTATCCAGCAAAATGCTGTTCATGCCGTTGAAGTACTGCACGCGCCAGACATTGCGTAGCGAGGTGGCCATGATGCGGCATTTGCCATAGCCACGGGAAAACACCCCGCTATTGCCCGGCCCCAGGATGGCATCCAGGCAATCCATGTCGGCCGGACTCATCGGCAGCAAGGAAAAGTTGATGATGTGGGCCGCGTCGCCGGGGTTTTGCATGGTGGCGGCAATTTCGGTCAGCACCGGCCCGGCATTCATCAACTGGTCGGGCAGGGAGGGGATGTCCAGCTCAGCCTTGCCAAACGCGCGGGCGGCCTGCCATACGGCGGCGGGAATCGGGCAGGCTTCAATGCGGTCGGCCAGCAGCTGGCCATCGGCACTGCTTTCCAGCACACGCCAGATGCCGGCGAATACCGATTCCTGCATGTCCAGCTCGCGCCCGTCCAGCAGCTTCACCCGACAGGACACCTCGCCTTCGCCCAGCAGCTGGTTGATCAGCTGACGGTTGGCGGCGTCAAGCTGGCTGATGTCCTGCACCGGGTAAACCTCGGCATCGCCCTTGTAGCCTTGCAACTGGGTAATCAGCTCGGCAATCACCTGTTTGGCGGCATGCAGGTGTTCCACTTCTTCCGAGGTGGGTAGGGTGGGCTGGTCGAAGCTGTCGATTTCACGCGGCAGCGGCATGTAGGCCAAGTCCGGGTCTTCCGGTTGCGAACCGGGACCAAGGCCCACCACGGCGACGGGGAAGGGTTTGATGTTCATGCGCAACCTTTCTCGCTGTTGGCACTGGTGACCGGAATGCCGACTGAAGGCGGGCGGCGGGTGGGGGCGGTGAGCTTGTCGGCAAAGCTGTGCACGATGTCCGGCCAGTCCTGCAGACCGGCGATGATGCCCACGTAGTCGCCCTGGCGCAGAAACAGCAGGGCCGGGAATTTCAGGATGCCAAAGCGTTTGGCAATGGCCTGGCTGGCCGGCAGGTCGGCATAGGCCACACGGAAGGTATCGGCGGGGAATTCGCGCAGCACTTCCGGCACGATCACCACATTGTCCAGCACTTCCGGGTATTTCACCGGGTCGGCATTCAGCATCACGATCAGGTTTGGCGTTGCGCTTGCCAGGCTGTCGAGGCTGGCGGCATCAGTTTGCATGTAGCTGGTGTCAGCCAGCCGTTGCAGCAGGTTGTCTTGCGGGTTGCTCATCAGGAGGTTTTCCTTTGTGCGTCGAATTGGGCTTGCAGATGCGGTGGCAGTTGCGGCTCGCGCTGATTGAGGTCGGCCAGATGGATGGCCGGGTCGAAGCGGCCGTTCATGGCGGCATCCAGTGCGGCCAGCGCATCCAGGATGTCGGAAGCACGTTCGGCGCTTAGCACCTCGCGTGCCGCACCCATGAATACCAGCAGCCAGTCACCGGGCTGTACTGCGCCCACCAGCGACAGGTCCACTGTTTGCCATTGCCCGGCGTGCTGACAGTCAGCCACCAGTTGGTGGCAGCGTTCCACTTGCATGGGAATGCCCAGACACATCAGCCTTCTCCTTGCAGCACGCGGTCGTCGCCGATGCGACAGGCCAGTTCGGCCGACGGGCGCTCGTCTTCATAGCGCTGCATGTCCAGACTGGCGTGGTTCAGCCGGTCATCGTCCTCGCGCGGTGTCAGGCTGACGCCCCAGTCCTGCAACTGCTGCACGGCCAGTGCAATGGCCGGTTCCAGCTGCGCACGCACCGCCTCGGTCAGGCTGCCGCCATAGTCTTCCAGCTGCACCGGCTGCACGCCGATCAGCACGATCTGGCCGGGCAGATTGCCCTTGAGGTCGGCCAGCGCCAGCACCTCGGAAAAGCCGGTCTGGTGCAGGCTCATTTTCTTGGCGGTGAGATAAGCCGGTACGGCATCGTCGCGGTACACCTTGAGCGTGCCCGGCGTGAGGCCAAAGTCGATGGCGTCCAGCAGGATCAGCCGGTCCGCTTCTTCCACATAGGGCAGCAGCAACAGGCCTTGGGTGCCACCGTCCACCACGTCGACGTTGGCGGGTAGCTGGTAGCGGGCAAACAACTGCTCGGCGGCGCGAACGCCAAAGCCTTCGTCTGCCCAGAGCAGGTTGCCCAGCCCCATGATGGTGATGTGTGCGGTGTGCATGGTCTCGATACTGCTGTAACGGAGTGGGTTACAGATCAAGATTCATGCCAGTGCCGGACTTGCAGGGAATGTGTGCTGGATCAGAGGTTTGGCGCTTATTCCATACGCAATGCAAGGACATAGCCCTGACAAATGGAAAGTGAAAGTGCAAACCATCTAACCAGTGTCGATCAGGTAGCTGTCGTGAATGGAAGCGTTCCCGGAAATTGACAAGGCCGATGCGGGAAGTGGCGGATGGTGCAGTGCATACAGCAACAGATAAATGAGCGGCCGGTGCATCAGCTGGCCAGGACGTTTTGGGGCTGCGGCTTCATGCCAGTAGCCAGCCAGTTAGCGACGGTGAAGCCGGGGCAGGTCTTGGTCCACTCGCTGGGTTCCACCGTGCAGTCACCATTCAGGTCCGTGGACAGATCGTGGTTACCAACCACCGGTACCCCCGGATATCTGGCCAGCAATACCTTCACCAGGCTGGCCAGTGCACCCCATTGCACGGTGCAGTACTGATCCGTGCCCACCATGCAGATACCAATGGAGTTTGCATTGTGGCCAGCCATATGCGCGCCGATTTTATCCAGGGCGCGGCCGGTGGACTTGCTGCCATCGACGTCCAGGACAAAGTGGTAGCCGATGGCCTTTAGGTCGGAGTTATAGGCGGCAATAGCGGCCGGCTGTCAGTGAAAACCACGCTGGGCATGCCACTTCGCGTTTCTTTAGCAGGTATTGTGAATGTTAGGAGCGTGCCACGTGTTATATTTTAGGCTGCTTTAATTTTAGTTCTCACGGCGAAATCAAAGGCAAGTTTATGCAAAAAAAGTTAGGCTTGACATCTCAAAAAAATCAAATCACAACAGTTAAAATTTGCAATCCATTCATTCCGACAGGGCCTTACCGTGATGAATTGCTGAAAGAGATTAATCGCATAGGATTGCACCTCAATAAGCGACAGTGGAATGATTTATTAAAAAAGAAATTAATGCTTGAGAATAAAGATGCCAATGAAAGTACATACATTCAATCGGCAGTGGAGTTGACTGTTTGCGCCTGGTTCTCCCGTGCTGGCCATAAATCTTTCTTATATGAAGAAAAAATAAACCCGCCCAAAGACGTAGACTGTGCTTTTCGTATTGGGAAAATGCAATTCAACATAGAAGTGAAATGCCCCAACTATGAAAAGCAGCATAGCATTCAAAGTAGCTCGGATTTCGTTATGTATGGCCAGGGCAGACTAGGCAACTACCGCGAGGTTTACTCTCAATTGGCTTCAATTTTTAATTCTGGGAGTGATCCGAAAATACTAGGAGAGTCGCATCACATGGACCTAAAGCTTAAGCAATACCTGCTAGATGCCAATTCCAAGTTTAGCCCTTCTCCAAATGCTGATCATTTGAACGTTCTTGTTGTTTGTGTTGATGATCAAATGGACATGAGCCAATGGTATGGATATCTAAATGGTCCATGCGGACTTTTTGTAGATAATTCATTTTCACCATCTGATGAGTACGAAAATGTAGATCTTGTTGTGCTTAGTAATCTTTATCATCGCCACCATCAAGTCTCTAGCAAAAACAACATTCAGTCACACTGGGATTTTTCAAAAGCATTTAATATTTTGATAAAAAACCCAAAGAGTAAAAAATCAGATTTTCTTTTCTATATTTTTGATCGCCACTGTCCAAATGAAAATGAGGGGCTAAGTCAGTATTGGGATGAGACAAGTTCGTCTGGTGGCGTAAGGGCATCGCTTATCATTCCAGAATATGTAGCACGTAAGCAATTTGAAAAAGGCATTTATAGCTTCCAAGGATATAGCACAGCATCCGATTAATCTTTTTTTATAGATGCATTTTGATAAATTTAGGCATGTCTAATTTTTTGCGAGAACATCATAGTCAAGTTTTCAAATGTAAAAATGGCCCGTATAGGGCCATTGTTTTAGAAGAGAGCGTGTTGCTTAGCTATTTGTGGGTCTAAATCATCTTCTTTATCCAGAATTTCTTCAATCCTGAGGTCACACAGTAGGTATTTCGGCACCAGCACGTTGTTGACGGTGGCGTTATTGCCCAGTTCCAGGCAGTGGCTGTCGTAGTCGGCCCGGATGCTGGCATCGCGCAGGGCGCGGATGGCTCTGACGCACTTGGCTACGTAAAGGCGGGTATTGCCGTAATGCTTCACCAGCATGGCAGCAGGCTCTAACACCCACGGCCTCCGATAGCGCCGCAAAATATTGCCCTTCCTGGCGCACGGTCTTGGTCTCCGGGAAGTGGGTGCCGCCGTAGGCTTCCACCAGTTTGATGGTGGTACTCCGGCCGATCAGATCGATGATGATACGGACGTTTTCGGGACCAGATGCAAGGCATACCGCTATTGAATAAAAAGCCTTAAGCCAACAGCCCGCCTATCCATTAAATAGCCGGGCTGTTCTGCATGGGTGACTACGCGGGTTCAAGCCAGCAATTGCTGTTGTTGCTGCTGCAAACCCAGCAAGCCCTGCATCAAGTGGCTGCGATAGGCATCAGACGGGTGCAGGGCAAGCAAGGCCAATACAGCCTCCAGCGTCTGGGCCTGCTCCCGTAATGCCGATTCCAACTGGGCAAAGCTATGTGCCAACTCCTGCACCGGGCTGCGCAGCGCGGCAAAGCGGTCCTGCTGCAACATGGCTTGCAGCAGCACGATGTGTTGGCGCATCAGGGCTAAGGCGGGTGGGGGTGGGTTGCTTGTCATCATGTTCGTTGCTCCTGCAAGAATATGCATAGCAACGGCGGGGTGGCGCAGGAACGGCTTAAAGCAGCAAGTGCTTGAATAGAGAGCAGGAAGATACGCATCAGAAGGCTCCAGAAAGCAGCTGGAATCTGCTCCCTACGACGCCAATCGCGGGTGGCAGGCGCATGGCGGGATTGGCGTTACCGGCTTCCTTCCCGGCGCCTCAAAAGAGGCTCCCACCATGGCCCGCCATAAAAAAGGCAAAGCAATGGTGTGCGGACTGGTACGCAAGCGCGTAGCAGTCCGGGAAGCTCGGGACGCCAATCCCGGTGCCGCTATTGAACGGCACGGTGGGGATTATCTAGTGCTGCGGGTGGGAAGGCAAGAAACATGGGGGTAAGGCGAGCGGGGGCAAGGCGGGGCATGGTGTACGGAGCGCGGGTCGTGGATGGCAACGCTGTGCAAGCTTGCATCAGCTGCGACGCAAGGCTTAAACGCGACGTGCTTGCCTTAGCTGGCGGCGGGCCTGCGCCAGGTCCCAGGCGCTTTGCAGCACCATCCAGAACTGTGCGTCCTGGCCGAACACGCAGGCCAGCCGGATGGCAGTATCCGGGCTGATGCCGCGCTTGCCGCCAATCAGTTCGTTGAGCCTGCGCCGCGAGATGCCCAGCCGCCGTGCGGCATCGGTCTGGCTCATGCCGGAGGGCGCAAGAAAGCGGCTATCCAGAAAACGGCCAGGATGCAGCGGGGTGCGGGCACTGACGAGCGGAGTGGACATGGTGTTGGTCGGGATGGAATGTTGGGCTGCGTTGCTTTGCCGCCAGCGTGTGCTGGCGGCAGTTCAACGAATCCCGCGGTCTTGTCAGGAAAATGAAAACGTCAGTGACAAGGCGCGCCGATGCAGACAGTAGCCTGAGTCCGGCAAGCAGGCCTGACGTTTTCCTGGGCTAGTCCTTGAACATGCGGAAACCGCTGATCATGGTCGACACCATGCTCTGCTTGGACATGATGTCCTCGCGGATGGCGGCATACACGTGAATCATTACGAACAGGAGGATGGACCACATGCCCAGCCGGTGCCAGTTATGCACGGTGAGGCTGTTGCCGCCAAAGGCGGAGATCACCCAGCCAAAGCCCTGGTAGGCCCAGCTCTTGGTGCCCAGGCCTTCGCCGTACAGGGCAAAGCCGGTAAAGCACATGAACACCGCCGCCCACAGGAAAGTGGCCATGGCGATTTGTCCCACGGGATTGTGGCCGATGTACTTTTTCGGATAGCGCTCCAGAAACAGATACCAGCGCACCTCGAAGAAAAATTCCTTCCACCAGCTCTTGTCCCATACCGGCACCAGAATGATCTCGCGGGCATGGTGATTACCCACCAGCGCCCAGTACAGACGGCCGATCAGGCCGATGGCCAGGATGTAGCCAGCGGTGAAATGGGCAAAGCGGATATAGCCCATGACAAAGTTGAAGGTGGCCTCACCCGGAACCGAAGGCAAGGGTTTGCCGATCAGGTAGCCGGTGACCGACAGGGTGATGATGCATAGCACGGTGACCCAGTGCCACAGGCGTACCGGTGCCTCGTATACATAAACCGACGTGACCTTGCGGCCTATGCCCTGCGGGGCGTTGCCGTCGAAGCCGTAGCTTTTCATGTTGAATCTCCTGTTTTCCCGCCGTACCGCCACGCTGCCGGCCATCCCGGGAGTGATGGGCACTCCGGCCAGCGTGGCGGACGATCAGGAAGTTCGCCGGTACGGCCTGCGGGGGGAGCAGGGCCATGCCGACTGGTCAATCGTCGTGCCGTTTGCCTGGCAGGGGGTGCCGCCGGGCGGACGGACGCGACGAACTCAACGTACTTTCACACTTACCAGCTCGCCGCCGTCCTCGCCGATCACATGGGTGGAGCAGGCCAGGCAGGGATCGAAGCTGTGCAGGGTGCGCAGGATTTCCAGCGGCTGATCCGGCACCGCCATCCTGGTACCCATCAGCGAGGCTTCGTAAGCGCCGATCTGGCCTTTGGCGTCACGCGGACCGGCATTCCAGGTGGTGGGAACCACGCACTGGTAGCTGTCGATGCGGGTGTCGGCAATCTTCAGCCAGTGACCCAGGGCACCACGCGGTGCTTCGGTAAAGCCCACGCCCTTGGCGGCTGCCGGCCAGCTGGCTGGGTCCCATTTCTCCACGTTGGCAGTCGCGGTGTCGCCATTCTTGATATTGGTGATGAGGCGGTCGAAGAAGTAGCGCATTTTGTTGGCCGCCCAGGACGACTCCAACGCACGTGCGGCGGTACGACCCAGGGTGGAGAACAGGGCTTCCTTGGGTGCGCCCAGCGTGTGCAGCAGCTTGTCGATCGGCTCCTTGAACTCCGGCTTGTTCTGGTGGTAGCCAATCAGGTAGCGCGCCAGCGGGCCTACTTCCATGGCGTGGCCCTTCCAGCGCGGCGACTTGATCCACGAGTACTTGGCCGATTCGTCTAGCTGCTCGATACGGGTCTTGGTTCCCTTGTGATTGGCACCCAGCTCGAATTTGGGCGCGGTAATGCCATCGAAGGGGTGCAGGCCCTTGCTGTCGTCGCCATAGCTGTACCAGCTGTGGGTGACGAATTCCTGGATTTCATCCGGGGCGTACAGGTCGATCGGGTGGATTTCGTTGAACTTGCCGTTGATGATGGCGCCACGCGGCAGCAGCAGGCTGCTTTCGCTGTAGTCGTTGGCATGGTCGGGGAAGTCGCCGTAGGACATCACGCTCTGGCTGGCCAGGCCGCCGCCGATGGACGCCCAGTCCTTGTAGAAGCCGGCAATGGCGATCACGTCCGGAATGTAAACCTGCTCGCAGAAGGTGATGGTGCGGTCGATGATGCTGGACACCAGATTCAGCCGCTCCATATTGATGGCACCCACCGCGCCCACGTCATCGATATTGATGGCGCAGGGCATGCCACCCACCAGCCAGTTGGGGTGAGGGTTCTTGCCACCGAAGATGGTGTGGATCTTGACGATGTCTTTCTGGAAATCCAGCGCTTCCAGATAGTGGGCCACGGCCATCAGGTTGGCTTCCGGCGGCAGTTTCATCGCCGGGTGGCCCCAGTAGCCATTGCGGAAGGGGCCAAGCTGGCCGGATTCGACAAAGCGCTTCAGCCGCGATTGCAGGTCACGGAAATAACCGGGGCTGGACAGCGGCCAGTCGGAAATGCTCTGTGCCAGCTCGCTGGTTTTTTTCGGGTCGGCCTTGAGCGCGGACACCACGTCCACCCAGTCCAGCGCATGCAGATGGTAAAAGTGCACCAGGTGGTCATGCACATACAGCGTGGCCTGCATCAGGTTGCGGATCAGGTTGGCATTGTCCGGAATCTTGATCTTCAGCGCGTCTTCCACCGCGCGCACCGAGGTCAGTGCGTGGGTGCCGGTACATACCCCGCAGATGCGCTCGACAAAGGCCCAGGCGTCACGCGGGTCGCGGCCCTTGAGAATCACTTCCAGGCCGCGCCACATGGTGCCGGTGGACACGGCATTGGTGATGATGTTGTTGCTGTCGATGTTCACTTCGCAGCGCAGATGGCCTTCGATACGGGTCACCGGGTCCACCACCACGCGGCGGCCGCTATTGTCCAGGGTAAAACCTTGGGTCTGGTAGGACATCAGACTTTCTCCTCGTTCTTGTCTTTATTCTCGGTGGGTGCGGCGGCATCCAGCGGCTGCAGGTCCTGCTTTTTCAGCATGGTGCTCTTGATGGCGCTGACCGCGGCATGGGCGGCAATGGCAGCCCCGGCGGTGCCGGCCACGGCAAAGCCGATCTTGTCGGCATTGGCTTCCACGCCGAACTGCGGAATGGAAGTGACGCGGTCGTAGAAGGAACCCTTGTCCCAGAAGCCTTCTTCCGAGCAGCCGATGCAGCCATGGCCGGACTGGATGGGGAAGGACACGCCGTCGTTCCAGCGTACGGTGGAGCAGGCGTTGTAGGTGGTGGGGCCTTTGCAGCCCATCTTGTACAGGCAGTAGCCCTTGCGTGCGCCATCGTCGTCCCAGTTCTCGACAAACTGACCGGCATCAAAGTGCGGGCGGCGATAGCATTTATCATGGATGCGCTGGCCGTAGAACATCTTCGGTCGGCCCTGGCGGTCCAGCTCCGGAATCTTGTCGAAGGTGACCATATAGGTGATCACGGCCGCCATGACTTCCGGAATCGGCGGGCAGCCCGGCACCTTTATTACCGGCTTGTCCAGAATCACCTGGTGTACCGGGGTGGCGCGGGTGGGGTTGGGCTTGGCGGCCTGCACACAGCCCCAGCTGGCACAGGAACCCCAGGCGATCAGCGCCTTGGCATCGGCCGATACGCGCTTGAGTTTTTCCACAAAGGGTTCGCCACCGGGGAAGCAGTACATGCCGTCTTCATTGAGCGGCGGGTTGCCTTCCACGGCCACGATGTAATTGCCTTTGTGGTTCTTGATCAGGTCGTCAAGAATGGCTTCGGCCTGATGGCCGGCGGCGGCCATGATGGTGTCGTCGTAATCCAGCGAGATCAGCGACAGGATGGCGTCTTTAGCCAGCGGGTGGGCTGAGCGGATGAAGGACTCGGTACAACAGGTGCATTCCAGGCCGTGCAGCCAGATCACCGGCACACGCGGTTTGGTTTCCAGTGCGTAGGCAATGCGGGGGACAAAAGCCGAGCCCAGGCCCAGCGAGGTGGCGGTCAGGCTGCAGAACTTCAGAAAGCTGCGCCGTGTCACGCCCTGGCGACGCATGGCTTGATAGAAAGTCTCCATGTGTTTACGCTCCTCCATGCCATGCATATGGCATTATGTGTGTTTTCTTGTTGTGCCGGATCTGCGTTTTTAGTGATCTGTCCGGACAGGCTGGCTGTGTTGCAACCTGTTCCTGGTTTTCAATTTCCGTGCCAGGGTAATTGGCATGAAAAATAGTGTTAAAACAGGGGTTTGCCATGCAGCCTGGAAAATGTGCTGTAAACTTTGTTTGCAGTTTTGCGGCAAAGTGGAAAATAAAACGCTGGCATGCGCCATGAATAAAATGCTGATGTCAGCTATAGGGTATTAAGTAGAAAATGTATAATGCTGCTGTAATGAACAGTAAATCGCTTACAGGTGTTCGATGATGTCTCCGCTGATGCAGCCCATAGAGCAAATTGCCTCGACTGATATTCTCAGTTGCACACCGGAGACCCTGGTTCACGAAGCGGCAGCCATGATGATGGAGAGCGGCTGCGGCTCCATCGTGGTGTTCTCCGCTCCCGGACAGGCCGTTGGTATCTGGACCGAAACCGATGCGCTGTCGATCGACCTGACCGACGAGGCTTCCCGCTGCCTGCCCATACGAGACGTCATGAGTACCCCGGTGGTGACCATGCCGCATCACATGAGCGTGCACGATGTGGTGGGGCGCTTTCGCAGTAATTGCATCCGTCACGCCCTGGTGGAAAAACAGGGTGAAGTTATCGGGCTGGTATCGTTGTCCGATGTCGTGCTGTGTCAGGGGACCGAGGCCTTTCTCGGCCTGAAACGGCTGGATGGCATTCAGGCCCGCCCCGCCGTGGTGCTGCAGTCCAGTGATAGCCTGGCGGCAGCACTGGCCAACATGCGTGAGCAGGAACTGACCGCTATTGGCGTGCAGTTTGCCGATGGCAGCTATGGCATTCTCACCCAGCGCGACGTCGTGGGGCTGGTGGCTTCTGGCCGTGGTCATGCCGAACTGGGCGAAATCTGTACCCGCCCGGTGATCGGGGTTTCGGTCAGCACCAGCCTGTTGCAGGCCCGGCGCGTGATCTTGCAGCACCAAATCCGCCATCTGGCAGTTTTTGATGCCGAAGAGCGGCTGGTGCATATTGTCGGTTTCCGGGAAATCATCCAGAGCATAGAGCACGAATTCCTGCTGGAACTGCACGGTGCGCTGCGCGAGCGTGATGAGGCGCTGATTCAGTCGCGCCAAAGCCTGCTGTTGGCGGACAAGGTGTTTGAAGCCACCATGGAAGGCATTGTCATTACGGATGGCAATGGCTTTATCCAGTCGGTCAACCCGGCATTCACCCGCATCACCGGTTACAGCCGCGAAGAGGCCATCGGCAAGACGCCGGCGCTGCTCAAATCCGGCAAACAGTCGCCTGAGTTCTACGAATACCTGTGGCGTTGCCTGCGCAATGATGGCTCCTGGCAGGGCGAGGTGGTGAACCGCCGCAAGAACGGCCTGCTGTACACCGAACACCTCAGCATTACCGCCATCCGGGACGAGCTTGGTGAGTGCCTGCATTACGTGGCGGTTTTTTCCGATATCACCCAGCGTAAGCAGGCCGAGGAACGGCTGCATTTTCTGGCCAACCATGATGCGCTCACCGGTCTGCCCAACCGCACCCTGTTCATCGAAAAACTGCAGTCGGCGGTGGAGCAAGCGCGCCAGTATGATCGCCGCTTTGCCTTGCTGTTTATCGATCTTGACCGCTTCAAGATGGTAAACGACACCCTGGGCCACCATGCCGGGGATGAGTTGCTGGTGCGTATTGCCAGCGAGCTGCAGCGCATTGCGCCCAGCCTGTCCACCGTGTCCAGGCTGTCCGGTGATGAATTCACCGTGCTGCTGGAAAACATCGTTACCGTACAACAAGTGGCCAGCCGGGCGCAGAGCATTCTGGATGCCATTTCCGCCGAATCCACCGTGGCCGGGCAGGGGGTGTTCATTTCTGCCAGCATTGGCATCAGCATGTTCCCGGAAGACGGTGCCATGGCCGATGCCCTGCTGGTGAATGCCGACACCGCCATGTACCGGGCCAAGGAGCGCGGCAAGAACAATTTCCAGTTCTACACGGCGGACATGAATGCCCGGGCGATAGAACGGCTGAAAATGGAATACAGCCTGCACCGCGCACTGGCGCAGGACGAGCTGGAGGTGTGGTATCAGCCCAAGGTGGAGCTGTCATCCGGCCGCATTATCGGTGCCGAGGCCTTGTTGCGCTGGCGGCACCCGGACATGGGGCTGATTTCACCCGCCCAGTTCATTCCGATTGCCGAAGAAAGTTCGCTGATTACCAGCATTGGCGAGTGGGTGCTGGACAGCAGCTGTGCCTCCATCCGCCGCTGGCGTGATGCCGGGCTGTTGCAAGGGCGCATTGCAGTGAATGTGTCTGGCAGGCAGCTGAAATATTCCAGCATTGTCGATACCGTAGCCAGTATGCTGGAACGCTATGACCTGCCCAGCAGCGCGCTGGAGCTGGAAATCACCGAAAGCGTGGCCATGGATGAAGACAGTGGCATGGTGGAAGTGCTGCACCGGCTGCAGGCGCTGGGCATCTATCTTTCCATTGACGATTTCGGCACTGGTTATTCCAGCCTGTCCTATCTCAAGCGCCTGCCGGTGCGCGGCCTGAAAATCGACCAGAGCTTCATCATGGACCTGCACCAGGATCGTGACGATGCCGCCATCACCCAGGCCATCATCTCGATTGCCCGCAGCCTGGGGCTGGACCTGGTGGCCGAAGGAGTGGAGCTGGACGAACAGCGTCAGTTTTTGGTGGAGCAAGGTTGCAATTGCGGCCAGGGCTATCTGTTCAGCAAGCCGGTTCCGGCCGATATCTTCGAGGGCCTGCTGCACGCACAGCAGCTTTGATGCACACGGCATGATTAACGTAGCGGCCAGACGGTCGCTACGTTATGCTGAGCGGATGCCCCGTCTATCTGCTGACCACGCCGCTACCAACACCCAGCACACTCCCTTGTTCTGGCGCGACCCTGCCTTGCCCTTCCTGGAAATCCGCACCGTGCAGGATGGGCGCCAGGTCTGTTACGCCCGCCATTCCCACGAGCATTTTTCCATTGGTGCCATCACCGGCGGTGTCAGCAGCTATCTGAGTCTGCAAGACCGCTATCAGGTGGCGCATGGCAGCGTGGTGTTGATGAACCCCGGTGAAGTGCATGCCTGCAACCCGATTGCCAATCAGGCCTGGTCCTACCACATGCTGTATGTGGATACCGCCTGGCTGGCGCAGCTGCAGCATGAGATTGGGCTGAGCGCCAATCAGGATTTTCACTGTTTTTCCCCGCGTTTGAGCGAGGATGCCGCGCTGTTCCGAGACCTGCAGCAACTGGTGGCCCGCTGCCTGAGCGCGGACTATGCCACGCTTGGCAAGCAGGAAGCGGCCACAAGCTTCTTCGCTCAGTTGCACACCCGGCTGCACACCGTGACGCCCGGCAGCACGGAGCAGCACCGGCGGCTGCAACGGGTGGCTGAGTTCATTGACGATCAATACGCCTCAGACCTGCGGCTGGAGGACATCTGCGCCGCGTCCTCCTTATCCGCCTCCTATCTGATCCGCGCCTTCCGCCAGCGCTACCACATGACGCCGCATGAATATCTGCTGGATAGGCGCATCCGGCGTGGCAAGACACTGCTGCGCAGCGGCCAGTCCATCGCCCAGGTCGCCCAGACCCTGGGCTTTGCCGATCAGGCGCATTTCCAGCGCACCTTCAAGCGGCTGGTGGCCGCCACGCCCGGTCAGTACTGTCGCAGTGCTGGCTGAATCAATCCAGCAGCAGGTATAGCGCGCTGCCGGCCAGCAGTAGGGCTAGCAGGCGGTTGAACAGGCGCATGCGTGCCGGCTGGCGCAGATGCTGTTGCAGGCGTGCGCCGGCCCAGGCCCAGCAGGCAATCGACAGGTAGCAGATGACAAAATAGATGGCGGCAAAACGCCATACCAGCAGGGCATCGCCATGGCTGGCAAAAGCGCCCATGCCGGCCAGTGAGGCCAGCCAGGCCTTGGGATTCAGCCATTGCATCAGCGCACCGTGCCGGAATGATGGCCGTTGTCTTGCGTCTCCCAGTTCGCCTTGGTCGCTGGCCAGCTTCCAGGCCAGGTACAGCAAAAAAGCGACGCCGGCGTACTGGATCAGCCGGGCGGCTGCTGGCAACCCGTTGAGCAGTTCGGCAAGGCCAAGTCCGGTCAGCAGAAACAGAATGGTAAAGCCGATGGTGGCACCACTGACATGACGCAGACTGGGCAGAAAACCATGACTGGCACCGCAGCCGAATGCCACGATATTCACCGGGCCAGGAGAAATGGAAGCGGCCAGCGCAAAGGCGGCCATGGAGAGCAAAACTTGCATGTCTATCCTCGATGGATGGGAAGAGTGTTCGAAGATAGGCTGCCCGGCCTGGGCGGTATTGAACAAAATCACCCATTTGTACGGTGGGCTTGTCCGTTGTCACCCTCCACGACCGGGATGGTGAGCGGGAAGGATGGCATTCTGCTAGGCCATGGGGAGCATGATGGCGCAGATGGCCAGTATCCAGCACAAGGCTGTTGTCATGAAGAAGCGGATTAACAAGCGCCGCATGCCTTGTTGTCTCTGCCCAAAGTCACGTCCTGCTGCGGCTTTGCCAAACAAGCCATTAATCGTGTCATCCAGCACTGTCAGTGACGGGGCATTTTCGAGTGCTGCCAGTAGCGCAGCATCCAATTGCAAGCGCCAGCAGAACCAGCTTTGCAACAGCATGGCCATGGCGGAAGCGGTCTGTAGCCGCCATTCGCCAGCATGAAGACTGGCCAGCAGTAGCAGGCAGGGGCCCGGCCAGAGCAGCCAGCGGGTGCTGCGTAAGGCCGCGGCATGCAGGCGGAGGGTTGCTGTCTCAGGCATCATGACCGGCTCCTGGGGTGCAACAGGTCTGGATCCAGTGCCATTGCTGCGGTGACAGCACAATCTTGCGGCCCTGGGCCTGCAGGATTTGTTTGGCCTGCGCCAGATCGCTACAGCGTCCCGTCATCACCAGCCAGGCCATGATCACCGCCGCGCTGCGGCTCATGCCCAGTGCGCAATGGACCAGGATCGGGCCTGGGCGAGAATGCCGCAGGGTTTCCAGTTGTGCGACTGCATTGTGCATTCCGGCGCGATCTGGCAGGAGTAAATCCAGCAGTGGCAAATCCACATAGTGCGCTGCCGGGTGTGCCTGACGGCAGTATTCCGCCGCCAGGTCCAGCACGCTGTGAAAGCATGTTTCACGGGCAGCAATAGCCGGGCCTATCCAGACATCGTCTGCAATCAAACTGGCATGTGAATGTCCACGCAACAACCGGGCATGTATCTGCCGCATGAACAGCGTCAAGGGCAGAAACAGGCAGCGTGCGGGCAGCCTGTGCTGGCCTGCGACTTTTTGCCATACCCCGGCACCAAGGTAGCCATAGCCGACTGCCAGCAGGATCAGGCTCAGTGCCGGCCAAAGCAGCAGCCAGTACCAGCCGCCAAGCCAACTGGCGGCCAGGGTCAGCGCCAGCCCGCCCACTGCATAAGGCCTGCTCAACTGGCGGCGGCGTGTCTGTTCGATATCAGCTACCCGGCTATAAGGCGGCAGTGGCATGGGGAGCAGATAACACACGACGATGCCCAGGGCGAAACCGGTGGGGATGTCGAGAAAGTGATGCTGCCAGGTGGTCAGTACCGATATGCCGATCAGCGCGAACCAGCCATGTAGCAGCCAGCGCCAACGCTGCGGCGTGTGTACTGCATAGCGTAGCCACAACACCGTCAGCAGGCTGATGTGCAGCGAAGGTGCCTGATTGAAGGGCTGGTCAAAGCCAGCCAGCAGGGTGAATAACTGGCCCGTCCATCCGTCCAGCGGCGGGCGCTCAAAGCCAAAGCGCAGCGGAAACAGCGCAAACAGCAGGCAGGAGAGCACGGTGACGCTCAGCAGCCGCAGCGCATGTCGGCGCAACTCCTCCCGGCTGGTGCAAATGAACAGCGACAGGCCGTAGAGGAGATCGATGCTCCAGTAGGGCAGGATGGTCCACGGCCACAGCGGGATGCGCCGTTCCCAGTCCATGGCGATATTGCCCACTGCCGATGGCGGCAGACTGGCGGCGTAGTGATTGGCCGCCCCGTATAGCAAGAAGAAAGCCGGACCAAGCAGCGCCAGCCACTGCAGGGCTTCGGGCCACAGGCGACGGTTGGTGGGCGGGCTCATGCCGTGGCTTGTTCCTGCACGGTTTGCCTCTGGTGCGGCGTGGCGGGCAGGCGGCGCGCGATGGCCACGCTGAAAATGCCCCATTCATCGATGCGCTGGCAGATTTTCTCGAAACCCGCCGCGGCAACCAGTTGATCCATCTCTTCTTGGGTGCGGCGTCGCATCACCCAGTCGCTGCCGCCGCGATGGCTGGTGAGCGTGCGGGCAATCATCTCCAGTTGGGGATGCCAGGGTTGATTGGTGTAGACGAGATAGCCGCCTGCCGGCACGGCGGCGGCTAGACCAGCCAGCGAGTCGCGAATGCCGGCGTTGCCGGGAAACAGTTCATACAGGCCGGAGACAATGGCCAGCGTGGGGCGTGGCTGTAGTGCGGCGAGATCGGCCCCGTCGAAGGCATCGCCCTGATCGAAGCGTGCTTTGCCTTGCAAGCCGCGTTGCGCGATCAGCTTACGTCCGGCGGTGACGTTGATGTCGCTGTAGTCGCGCAGTTGCAGGTGTTCGACGCGGTCGGCGTCGCCAGAGAGTGCATCCAGCACGTAGCGGCCATGGCCGGCGGCGATGTCCACCAGCCGCACCGGCATGCCGGCTTGCTCCAATTGCGAGACGGCCAGCGAGATCAGCTCCTGCAGGTGCAGTTTGCGCTGGCGAATGCCGCGCCAGCCAATGCTGTCCAGATAGGCGCGGTCGCCCAGCCGGCCTAGCGGCGTGATGCCGGAGGCTTGGTTGCGATAAACGTAGTCCAGCGTGCTGCCGGAATCGAAACCGGTTTGCCAGCCTAGCCGGATGCCGTCGGACAGCCGGCCCAGCGTAGCCAGCGTCAGGCGGGTGAGGGCGAAGTTCCAGCGCTTGGGCGACAGGGCGGGCAGCGGCTGTTGCAGGCGATTGAATTCCTGGGCGGTGTAGCCGTGCTGGTCGGCTGCCAGCAGCGAAGGTCTGGCTACGCCGGCTTCCACGCGCTGGATGAAGGCGCGCATCTTGTCGAAGGCCAGTGCGCGGTCGCACTCGCCCAGTGTGTCGTGATAGAAACCGGGCAGCTCGTGGCGCTCCTTGCACTGGCTGCCCAGATTCTGGAAAAAGGTTTCCTGCGGTGCCTTGTGTACGACGAAATCCGCGCCGGAGATCAGCAACTGCGTCGGCACGGTAATGGCACCGGCGTCGGCGATGATGCGCTCGGCGGTGTCGTAAAGGGCCAGCAGGATGTTGGCCGAGATGGGCCGGGTGATCAGCGGGTCGCTGTTGTAGGAGGCGATGCGCTCTGCATCGTGGGTCAGGAACTTGGCCTTCACATAGGAGTTGACGAAGAAATTGCCGCGCAGCTTGTGCATCAGGCGCAGGCTGGGGCGAGCGAAAGGCAGGTACAGCTTTACCTTGAAGGCCGGCGAAGCCAGGATCAGCGCGCGCAGGCGCGGCGCGTAATCATGCACCCAGCTTGCCGCCAGTACCGCGCCCACGCTTTGCGCAATGACGATCAACTGGTCAATCCGCACGCCGTGCTCCGCTTGCAGATGACGGACAAACTCTTCCAGATCACGAATCGTGGTACCGATGCTGGGACTGAAGCCGCGCGGTCCGTCGTTGCGGCCGTGGCCGCGTGCATCCCAGGCGAATACCGGTGTATCTGCTAGGTCAAGTTCGTCCACCACATGCTGTAAGCGACCGGAGTGCTCGTGGCCGCGATGCAATAGCAGGATGGCGCGCTGTGCCGGCGTGGTGATGGCCGGCCAGTGGCGGTAGAACAGCGCTTGTCCATCGAAACTGGTGAAGCGGGATTCCAGGGCTTGTCGCATGGCAGAGACCTTTCAGTTTTCTTGTCAGTGGCTGTCCGGGCCAGGTTCGGCGGGCAGGGTTTTTTGTTTTAACTGCAAAAAAGTGTCGCGAATGTGTGCCCGGAAGCTGTCTTTGTTCTCTTGCCAGCACAGGGAGCGTCCTATGGCGACATCGACAAAGAAGGGGACCGGCAGCCACTGACCACGGCCCATCGCCCGGCCCAGGCCGTGCAGGTACACCGGCGCGACCGGGATGTCGGGGAAATCACGTAGCAGGTACCAGATACCGGATTTGATTTCAGACAGCGCTTCTGGCTCACCACGCGTGCCTTCGGGAAACAGCACCAGAATCTCGCCCGCTTCCAGTGCCTGCCGGCAGCCGGCCAGCGGGTCACGGCCAGCGCCCACGCCGCCGCGCACCACCGGGATGATGCCCACCACATTGGTGGCGAACCAGGCCATCCAGCGGTTTTTCAGAAAGTAATCCGCCGCGGCGGCGGGGCGCACGCGCGGGATCAGCCCCAAGGGAAACAGGCTGTAGAGCGCCAGAATGTCCAGGTGGCTGTTATGGTTGGCAATGACGATGGCAGGGCCGGCGGTGGGCAGCCGTTCCTGATGCCGTACTGTCATCCCTAGCCACAGGCGCACCACCGGGCGAGCCAGCAGCATGACAAAGAGAATACGCAGCAGCTTGTTCATAAGGCGCTTAGAAGTACAGGTAGTGTACGTAGTGGAAAAACAGCGGTGCGGTATAAGTGAGCGAGTCCAGGCGGTCCAGAATGCCGCCGTGGCCCGGCAGTAGACGACCGGAATCCTTGACGCCGATGTCACGCTTCACCGCTGAAATCACGATGTCACCGATAAAACCCATGGAGCCGATCAGCAAACCTGCCAGTGCGGCATGCTGCGGACTGAACGGTGTGAGCAGGGGGCCGAGCAGCCAGCCGAGCAGGCCGGTGGTCAGTACCCCGCCAAGCAGTCCTGCCAGAGTCTTGTTGGGTGATACCTTGGGGGCAATCTTGCGTTTGCCAAAGGACTTGCCCCACAGGTACTGCGCCACATCGTTCAACTGGGTCAGTGCCACCAGGTAAAACAGCATCATCGCCCCCTGCGCCGGTACACCGATGCCGGTCAGTTGCGGCAGGGTCAGCACCGCCGCCATATGGCTCAGACAGAACACGCTGATCATCAGGCCCCATTGCAGCGAGGCCGCCGCTTTAAGAAAGCCCTGCGTCTCGCCAATCAGCACCATGCGCATGGGCACAAACAGGAAGATGTAAACCGGGATGAAAATGATGAACATGCCGTACCAGTGAATGCCCAGCCAGTAGTACTGCAGCGGAATGCTCAGATAGGCCCAGAACAGCACCACGTGGTCTGCGGTGCGCGTGGCGCACAGCGTCAGGTATTCCTTGAGCGCCAGGAAGCTGATCAGCGCAAATACCACCAGCGCCAGCGGGACGCTGCCCAGCAGGGTGAGCGAGAAGCAGCCGACAATCCACCACCAGGTCTTGATCCGCAGTTTCAGTTCCAGCCAGTTTTTTTCCGGCTTGCGCGCTTCCAGCAGGCGGATGGCAACGCTGGCCAGCACCAGCAGGACAAATACACCGCCCAGCGCCCACAGGAGCGGTGGCGGCAATAGCAACTTAAACATGGCGGCTTTCTTTCAGAATGGCGCGGGCGCGGTTGAATACAGTCAGCAACATCAGGAGTGCGGTGAGGCCGAACAACCAGTCAGCGTAAGCGGCGGCGGTGGGCATCAAGCCCACCAGCAGTGCGAAGGCGCCATACCAGAAGGCGCGGTCGCTCTTGCCCATCGGCCCGTCGTAACGGCGCGGTGCGCCAAGTGCGGGCCCGAGCACGCCGACGAATTCGGTCAGCAGCGCCAGCAGTACGGCCAGCACGACCAGTACGGGGTGCGTGCTCAGCGCGGCAAAGGGGAGATAGAGCGCGGCGTCGGACACCACATCGCCTACTTCATTGAGAATGCCGCCAAGACGTGATTGCTGGCCAAATTCACGCGCCAGCATGCCGTCGATGGCGTTCAGTGCCATGCGTAGGAACAGAAACAAGGGCAGCAGCAGCCAGGCCAGTGGCCGGGAGGAATCCAGCCATAGCCAGAGGCCGTAAGCGATGGAGCCCAGCATGGCGGTCAGTGTGACCTGATTGGCAGTGATGCCGCTACGGACCAGGGATTTCAACAGCGGACGCAGCAAGTTTTGAAAGCGGGATTTGAGATCGTAAATACTTGGCATGGAAGGTTGGCCGAAGCAGCAAGCTGCCCGGCGCGCAGCAAAATGAAGAAATGATGACAAACAGATTTTGACAGTCGCAGCCAGCAGGGGCAAATGGTCGCGGTATTTTGCGGTTTTTACTTAGGCCCGACGGCGTGAGGCGGCAAGGCAAGGGCAGGGAATGTATTGGCACACCGGGCCAGCTTGCCCGGTGAGATCGCCACTGGTGTTATTGCACGGACGCGGGGCAGGAAGCGGGAGTGGGTTGCCTGCGTGCTGGCGGGCATGGTGCCAAATCATCCGGCGCGCAGACAAAGAAAAAGGGATGCCGCAGCATCCCTTGTTGTGCCTGAATGGCAGCCGTGATTACTGTTGAATCTTAGCCTGGGCTTTCAGGTCGCCGACATATTTCTCGATGCGGCCACCCATGATGCGCTGGGTCAGTTGCGGACGGGCATCATCCAGCGACGGTACATTGCGCTCGGTGCGGACATCGTCCAGCTTGATCACGTGCCAGCCAAACTGGGTTTTTACCGGCTTGGCGGTAACCTGGCCCTTGTTCAGCTTGGCCATGGCGTCGGAGAATTCAGGTACGAAAGTACCAGCTTCCTGCCAGCCCAGATCGCCACCGTTGCCCTTGCTGCCCGGGTCCTTGGACTTTTCCTTGGCCAGCAAGTCAAAGGCCTTGCCCTTGCGCAGTGCTTCGATCACGGCCTTGGCTTCGGCTTCGCTGCCAACCAGAATGTGGCGGGCGTGGTATTGCTTGGTTTCCGGTACGGAGGCCACCAGCTTGTCGTATTCAGCCTTCAGCTGATCGTCGGTCACCGGATTGGTTTTCTGGAAATCCTTGATCACACGGTTGGCCAGCGCCATGGCTTCCATGTTCTGCAGTTCGGCCTTGAAATCGGCAGTCTTGTCGATGCCTTTCTTGATGGCTTCCTGACGCAGGACTTCGGCAGTGATCAGTTGATCCTTGACCATGTCCTTGGTCTTGTCATCGGCAGGCTGCCCCTGTGCGGCCATCATCTGTACCACGGCGTCAATACGGGCCGGGGAAATTTCAGTGCCATTCACGGACGGGCCTGCAGCAAAAACGGCGGCGGTACTCAGAGCGGCCAGCAGGGCGCTTGCCAGCAAAGTCTTGCGCATGATGTTGGTTCCTGTTGTTACTGTGGTGTGGAGTTACTGGATTTTCGCCTTGCTGCGCAGATCGTCCACTGCCTTGGCAATGGCTTCTTCCTGCAGCTGGCGCTCGATTTGCGGTTTCACTTCAGCCAGCGGTGGCAGTTTGGCATCGCGGATATCTTCTACCTTGAACACGATCCAGCCCACGCGGGTCTGCATTGGCTTGCTGCTGTACTGCCCTTTTTTCAGATCTTTCAGCAGCTCGGCCAGTTGTGGTTCCATGCGTGCCAGGTTGCCCCAGCCCATGTCGCCACCATTTTGCTTGGCGACCGGGTCCAGCGAGCGCGCCTTGGCCAGGTCTTCAAACTTGGCACCTTTTTTCAGGCTGTCGATGATCTTGAGAGCATCAGCTTCGCTGCCAACGGTAATCTGGCGGGCGTGCACGTCTTTGGTGCCGGCAAATTTGCTTTGGGTCTGGCTGTAACGCTCTTGCAGCTGGGCATCGCTGATCGGCATGTTTTTCAGCAGATCGGCAAACAGCGCTTCGCGCAGCATGTCCTGACGCACTTCTTCCATGCGTTTGACGAAGGCCGGCTGCTGATCCAGCTTGCGGCTCTGGGCTTCCTGCAGGATGACTTCACGGTTGATCAGGGTGTCCTTGACCTGCTGGCGCAGCGCCGGGGAGTCCTGCACATTGCCGTTGCCGTTTTGCACGACGATGGCAACTGCATTGTCCAGGTCGGTCTTGTCAATGGACTTGCCATTGACCATGGCAATGGATTCGGCCATGGCCGGGATGCTGATGGAGGCAGCCAGCAGCAGGGCGGCAATATTGGTCTTTTTCATTGGCGATTCTTCCTCGGGTCAAAGTTCTTCGGGTGTCAGTGCGCGGATGGCCAGCGCATGCACCCTGGTTTTCATCAGATCGCCCAACGTGGCATACACCAGACGGTGGCGCGCCACGCTGTTCAGGCCGGCAAAGCGGCTGGAGACAATCAGGACATCGAAATGGCCGCCACCAGAACGCGCACCGGCATGGCCGGCATGTGCGTCACTGTCATCATGGATTTCCAGATGCTCCGGTGCCAGTGCCTGCAGGGCAGCCTGCAGCAGGGCGACGGTATCGCTCATGCCGGGAATACCTTGCGGAAGGGCTTCACCTCCACCGCTGCGTAAACGCCAGCAGCGACATAGGGGTCGGCATCTGCCCAGTTGCGGGCTTCTTCCAGGCTGGCAAATTCGGCCACGATAAGGCTGCCGGTAAAACCGGCACTACCCGGGTCCACGCTGTCGATGGCCGGGCAGGGGCCGGCCAGCAGCAGACGGCCCTGCTCCTGCAGGGCAGAAAGGCGGGCCAGATGTTCCGGACGGGCGGCAAGACGTTTGTCCAGGGAGCCGGGGTGGTCCTGGCCACTGATGATATACAGCATTATTTCTTTTCCTCGATGTACTTGGACAGGAACAGGCTCTGTGCCACCACGAATACCAGCATCAGGCCCAGACTGCCAAACAGTTTGAAGCTCAGCCAGATTTCGCGACTGAAATTGAAGGCCACATACAGGTTGAGTGCCCCCATGCAGGCAAAGAACAGTGCCCAGGCATAGGCCAGCTTGCGCCAGATGAGGAGTGGCAGCTGGATTTGCTCTCCCATCAGCAGTTTCAGGCCGTTCTTGCCCATCAGGTCGCTGACCAGCAGCGCAATGGCCATCAACCAGTACAGCACAGTGAATTTCCAGATGATGAACAGGTCATTGTGCGAAATCACGGTAGCCGCACCCAGTACCACGCTGAGGACCAGGTTGATCCATTGCATGGCGTCCACCTTGCGGTGCTTGAACCAGGTCCAGGCAAACAGCAGGGCAGTAGCCGCCACCAGAACCTTGGTGGCCAGGAACATGTCGTGGGTGATCAGGTAACTGCCGAAGAACAGGGCTACCGGAAGGAAGTCGGATAAGAATTTCATGCGGCTGATTATGGGGGCAGCCTGCCTGTTATACAAGACAGGACAAGGCTGCTGTCATGACGTAAGTGTTAACGATTGCTTTGCTTGACCACGCTGAGCGCGGTGGCAACCAGGGAACTGACATCGGCTACATTGGCCGGCAGGATGACGGTATTGTTCTGCTTGGCTAACTGGGCAAAGGCAGCGACGTATTGCTCGGCCACTTTCAGGTTAACTGCCTCGATACCGCCATCCACTTTTACTGCCTCGGCCACACGGCGCACGGCATCGGCGGTGGCATCAGCCACCAGGCGCAGCGCCTCGGCTTCGCCCTGGGCCTTGTTGATGGCAGCCTGTTTGTTACCTTCCGAGTTGTTGATGGTGGCCTGCATTTCGCCCTGCGATTTCTGGATGGCCGCTTCACGCGCACCGTTGGCCAGATTGATCTGTTCCATCTTCACCCCTTCGGACTGGGCGATGCGGGCACGCTTTTCGCGCTCGGCGGTAATCTGCGCCTGCATGGAATGCAAGATGTCCTGTGGTGGAACCAGGTCCTTGATTTCATAGCGCAGCACCTTCACGCCCCAGTTGATGGCGGCTTCATCCAGCGAGGCCACCACGATCTGGTTGATTTCATCACGCTCTTCGAAGGTCTTGTCCAGCTCCATCTTGCCGATGACCGAGCGCAGGGTGGTTTGCGACAGCTGGGTGATGGCCAGCAGGTAGTCGCTGGTGCCATAGGAAGCACGCTGCGGGTCGGTTACCTGGAAGTACAGAATGCCGTCCACCTTCAGCTGGGTGTTGTCGCGGGTGATGCAGATCTGGCTGGGTACATCCAGCGGTACTTCCTTCAGGCTGTGCTTGTATGCGAGGCGGTCGACAAAGGGAATCAGGATGTTCAGGCCCGGCGTCAGCGTGGCGTGATAGCGGCCCAAGCGCTCGACAATGTAGGCATGCTGCTGCGGAACCACCTTGACCGCCTTGATGATGAACACCATCACGGCAATGAACAGGACGATGACGAATTCCATGGTTATCTTGTTTCCGTATGGGTGGAAGAAAGTAGTAGCACGTTTCCGTCGCGGCCAGTGATATGGGCTGTTTCCCCGACATGCCAGGGACCGTGGCCGGCAAGACGGGCCTGCCACTCGGTACCGCGATAGTGGACACGGGCCATGCCCTCGTCCTGCAAGGCGATGATGCGCACCGGCTGGCCGATGTCCGGATCGTTATCATTGCGGGCGGTGTCACCGTTGCCGGCGGCCCGGCGGCTACGCCAGCGGGCAACACCGGTTACTCCGGCAATGCCGCTCAGGCTGGCCAGCCACCAGCTGGTGGCTTCGTCTGCCCCCAGCAAGCTGGCAACACCACCTACTGCCAGTGCCAATGCCAGCATCAGCAGGTAAAAAGTGCCGGTCATGAATTCAGTCACCAGCGCCAGCAAGGCAGCGATCAACCACATGGTATGAGTCAAGGTTAAACAGCTTTCATGACGAAAGATTAGGCATTCTCATGCCGAAACCGACCGCTGACAACTGCTTTTAGCAGTGATCCCGGTCGGGAAGTGTAGTCAGCAGTACAGCAGCTTGCGCTGGATCAAGCCAGAACTTGTCCAATGCCAGCCACAGCGCTTCTGCCAGCAATGTCAGGGAAATCAGCAACAGGGTCATGATGTAGTCTCCTGGCCAGAAATCAGGATCACGGCGTACGCCGGCAGCAAAGCGCGTTACCATGCAGGCAATACTGTTAACTAAGACTTCAGGGCAGGTATAAATGTTTCAATTGGCAGCCCCTGTTGCTGCAGAAATCGACATCAAAAAGAGCCGTTTTCTAGCCTACGTCTACCCCGTTGAGCGGCGCGAACAGGCCATGCAGCACCTGGCCGATCTGCGCGCCCGCTACCCGGACGCCCGCCATTACTGCGCGGTGCTGCTAGTTAGCGGCGACTCCATGCTGGACGACGATGGCGAGCCCTCTGGTACAGCCGCCCGCCCCATGTATAACGTGCTGATGCACAAGGAATTGCACAATGTGCTGGCGGTGGTGGTGCGCTATTTTGGCGGGATAAAACTGGGTGCTGGCGGGCTGGTGCGGGCCTACACCCAGGCGCTGAACGAGGCACTGCTGCTGGCGCAGTTGGTGCCGGTGGTTGTGATGACGCAGTGCCGCGCCCGTATTGCCTTTGCCGACGAGTCACGTTTTCGTCGACACTGTGATGCTTTGCAGATTGCGGTGAGTGAGGCCAGTTATGCCGAGCAGGTGGAGTTGACCTTGAGTCTGCCTGCCTTAGAGTGCAAGGCCTTGCAAATGCGCTTGCATGATCTGCTGGCCGGTGAGGTATATTTCATGACGCATGAGAATTAAGCCTGCCGTCCTGGTGCAGGATGTGGCGGATAATCGCAGGATCTGGCGGAACGGAATCTTGTTTACGGGGAGAAATGAATGTCGCAGCAGCAATACCGTCTGGTGACGCGTAGTGATTTTGATGGCCTGGTGTGTGCTGTCCTGTTGAACGAGCTTGGCATGGTAAACGACATCAAGTTCGTTCACCCCAAGGACATGCAGGACGGTAAGATCGAAATTACCGAGCGTGATATCACCACCAACCTGCCGTATGTGCCGGGTGCCTACCTGGCGTTCGACCACCATCTGTCTGAAACCCTGCGCAACGGCCAGCACGCCAACCACATCATCGATCCGGCCGCACCATCTGCTGCCCGCGTGGTATATGACCACTTTGGTGGCAAACAGGCTTTTCCCCGCATCAGCGACGAGATGATGGAGGCGGTCGACAAGGCCGACTCCGCCCAGTTCAGCCGCGATGAAATCCTCAACCCCAGTGGCTGGGTGCTGCTCAATTACCTGATGGATGCCCGTACCGGGCTGGGGCGATTCCGCAATTTCACCGTCAGCAATTACCAGTTGATGATGGACCTGATCGGCTATTGCCGGGATCACAGCATCGAAGAAATCCTGGCCTTGCCCGATGTGAAAGAGCGGGTGGACCTGTACATGCAGTATCAGGATCAGGCACGCGAGCAGATCGAACGCTGTGCCAAGGTGCATGGCAATCTGGTATTACTCAACCTGCTGCTGGAAGAAACCATCTATCCGGCAAACCGCTTCCTGGTGTATGCGATGTACCCGGAGTGCAATATCTCTATCCACATGATGTGGGGCCTGAACAAGCAGAACATCGTGTTTGCCACCGGCAAGTCCATTATCGATCGCGGCTGCCGCACCAATGTGGGGGCGCTGATGCTGCAATACGGTGGTGGTGGCCATGAGGCGGCTGGTACTTGCCAGGTAAGCGTCGATCAGTACGAAGACATTCGCGACGAGCTGATTTCGCGCATACGGGCACAGGCGTGATGGTGATGCCATGAAAAAGGCCGCCAGACTGGCGGCTTTTTTACTGTCTGCCCGCTGGCAATACCGGTGTTACAGCGTCTTGAGTAATAGCAGTGCTTGGTGCAGATCGTCACATACCGCCAGCGCCTCTGTGGTCTGATGGGCTTGTGGTTTCACCATGTCGGGAACCAGGATCACCCGCATGCCGGCGGCCAGCCCGGCCTGCATGCCGGTCAGCGAATCCTCCAGCACGATGCAATCTGCAGGCTGGATGTCTAGCCGGGCTGCGGCGGCCAGGTAGACGTCCGGTGCCGGCTTGGTATTGGCCACTTCATCCCCGGCCACCGTGTGCTGGAAGTAACGTCCAAGGCCGGTACGATTGAGTTTCAGGTCACACATCTGGCGCTGGGTGGAGGTGGCCACGGCGCGCGGCAGCTCCCGGCTTTCTACCCAGTCCAGCACTTCGATAATGCCGTCCTTGAGCTTCAGCTCGCCATGGGTCAGCAGTTCGCGATAATGACGACGGCAATGCTGGCTGAGTGTTTCCGCCAGGGTGCGGTCCTGAAAGTGCTGGGCAACATAGTCCAGGCTTTTGGTGACCGACAGGCCCACCATGCCCAGGATCACCGCTTCGGGAATCTCCACGCCCACCTCGGCTGCGGCGCGCAGCCAGGATTGGCCGCTGATGCTCTCGGTGTCTATCATCAGCCCATCCATGTCGAACAGGATGGCTTGCATGCTTGGTTTCATTGGTTTGCTTTCCTCCGGCGTGTCAGCCTAATGCGGCAGGCGGCTGCCTGCAAGGGTAATGACTCTGGTATAGTGGTCCGATCACCAAGCAATCGGGGGTCTGTGTGCAGTCTGTGCTGGTAGCGAATCCCAAGGGCGGGAGTGGAAAATCCACTCTAGCCACCAATCTGGCTGGCTACTTTGCCAGTTCCGGCCGCAAGGTCATGCTGGGCGACGTGGATCGCCAGCAGTCTTCACTGCGCTGGTTGCAAGAGCGTTCCTCCAGTCTGCCTGCTATCCAGGGATGGGAAGTGGCTGTCGGTGAGCCGGCTAAACCGCCCAAGGGTACCGAAATGGTGATCCTGGACAGCGGTGCTGGCCTGCATGGCAAGAAAATGGCGACGCTGGTTTCCCGTGTCGAGCGCATTCTGATACCGATTCAACCTTCCCCTTTCGATATGTGGGCCAGCGGCGAGTTTTTCGAGCAGTTGCTGGCGGAAAAAGCCATTCGCAAGAACAAGGTGTTCATGGCGGTGGTGGGGATGCGGGTCGATCCGCGCACCCGCTCGGCCAAAGAGTTGGAGCGCTTTTTGGCCGATCACGATGTACCGGTGCTCAGCTGGCTGCGTGATACCCAGCTGTACGTGCAGGCGGCAGCATCCGGCATGACGCTGTTTGATCTGCCCGAATCCCGCACCCAGAAAGACAGAGCTGCCTGGAAGCCCATTTTGCGCTGGTTGGGCGAGGCGGATGATGCGTGCTGGTTTGATAAATAATCTTCATGTGAATAAATAAATGCTTGACGTGAAGATATTGCGGGCGTAGATTCGACCGGTAATTGCGTGCGAGCCAAAGGATGGCGGCGCAGGAGAATCCGTAAGCGGGAGCCCATGTGGCTCCCGCTTTTTATTGGGGCCCCTGCATTTTTATCGTCTACAGCCTGAAGGGAATACTTGCATGATGACTACCGAACTGAACTATGGCGACGTGTACCTCGTCCCGAGAAAAACCATTGTCGACAGCCGCAAGGAATGCGATACCTCGGTTCAATTCGGGCCACGCTGTTTTGACATGCCCATCTATCCCTCCAATATGAAGTCGGTGGTGGATGAAGAAACTTGCGAAGCCTTTGCCCGTCTGGGCTGGTTTTACACCATGCATCGTTTCAATGTGGATGCCTGCCGCTTTACCGCGGCCATGCAGGAAAAGGGTCTGTTTGCCTCCATCAGTGTCGGCGTCAATGACGACACCCTGCAACAGCTGGCCGAGCTGAAAGCTGCCGGGCTGACGCCAGAGTACATCACGCTGGACGTGGCCAATGCCTGGTGTGTCAAGGCTGAGCGCATGATCAAACATATCAAGGCTACCTTTCCGGGCAGCTTCCTGATTGGCGGCAATATTGCCACCGCCGAGGCCGCCCGTGATCTGGAAAGTTGGGGGTGTGACGCCATCAAGGCCGGTATTGCCGGTGGCCGGGTGTGCATTACCAAGAACAAGACCGGTTTTCATCGTCCGATGATTTCCACCGTGCGCGATTGTGTGTCGGCAGTCAGCGTGCCGGTGATTGCGGATGGCGGCATCGTGGAGCATGGCGACATGGCCAAGGCGCTGGCCTGTGGTGCCAGCATGATCATGGCCGGTTCGCTGTTTGCCGGTTATGACGAATCTGCCGGCGAAATTGTCGAGATCAGCGGCAAGCATTACAAGGAATACTTTGGCAGTGCCTCGCAGTTCAACAAGGGGGCTTATGTCAATGTGGAAGGCAAGAAAATCCTGGTGGAATACAAGGGCAGCATCGGCAAACTGCTGCGTGAACTGAAGGAAGACCTGCAGTCCTCGGTCAGCTATGCCGGTGGTCGAGATCTGGCTGCACTGAAATCGGTGGAGATGATCCAGGTGTCCCGCTGAAACCGGTTCATTCGCCTGCAGTACAGCAAACAGCCCGCCTTGTGCGGGTTTTTTTACGTATCAGGCTGGTAATGAGGTGCAGTTTTCTTATTCTGAGTCATGGACTTTATTGTTAGAATGTTAATATTAAATAAATTGTTTTAAATAATTAAAACTAACAAAAGAACTCACATCAAATGAAGATCAATCTGCCTGTTACCGCCAACGAGTTGATTGTCGACCCTGTCAATCCCATCGTTACCAAGACCGATGTGAAAGGCAGCATTACCTATGCCAATCGCGCTTTCATTGAAATCAGCGGCTTTAGTGAGGCCGAACTGCTGGGCAAGAACCACAATGTCGTGCGTCACCCCGACATGCCGCCATCTGCCTTTGCCGACTTGTGGGACACGGTAAAAACCGGCAAACCCTGGCGGGGCATTGTCAAGAACCGGGCCAAGAATGGCGATTTCTATTGGGTGGAGGCTTACGTTACCCCTATTACCGAACATGGGCGCATTGTGGGCTATATGTCGGTACGTTCCCAACCCAAGCGGCAGGATGTGGAAGCCGCTGCCGCCTTGTACCGGCAAGTGATGGACAAGCAGGCCAGCCTGCCATCCACCCTGCAGCGTTATGCGCGGCAGTCCGATGTACTGAAAGTGGCACCCCTCCTGTTTGTACTGGGGCTGCTGGTGACCATGGTGTCGTTCTTTTTGCCGGATTCATTGCAATGGCTGCGCGTGGTCGGCGGCATGGCCGGCTGTCTGCTGGCCCTGGGGGCCGGCACCTGGGCGTGGCTGCGGGTAAGATCGGCACTCATGGTGCTGGATGGGCGCTTCCAGGACTTGCAGGAAGGGCGGCTGGATCATGCCACCATGGCACATGAAGGTGGCCTGCTGGGTAAGGTGCTATCTTCGCTGGAGGCCTTGCGTATTCATTACCGCGCCACCATTGCCGATGTGATGCGGGCCAGTTTTCATACCAAGGAACAGGCTCATGGCTTGCTGGATGATATGCATGTACTGGCTGCGCGATCGGTACAGCAGCGCCAGGGCCTGAACCAGATCAGCCACAATATGGAGTCGCTCAGCCTGGCGGTACAGGATGTGGTGCGGTTGGCCGAGCATAACCAGCAGGATTCGCGTCATACCCAGCAAGTAGCGCGCGAAGGCCGCCAGACCATGGACGCAGCTACCTCTGCCGCCGAGCGTGCGGTGGGCGTGGTATCACAATCGCGAGGCGCCATGGTGGAGCTGGATGAGGCGATGATCCGCATCCGCAGCATGACCAGCCTGATCCGCGAGATTGCCGACCAGACCAATCTGCTGGCCCTGAATGCTGCAATCGAAGCCGCGCGTGCCGGTGAGATGGGGCGTGGTTTCGCCGTAGTGGCCGATGAGGTACGCAAGCTGGCCGAGCGCACCACCAAAACCACGGATTCGATTGGCGAGATTGTCGAGGAGATCGGCAAGATCACTCACTCCGCTGTCAGCAGCATGGATGCTACGGTGGAAGAGGTTGGTGAGGTCAATGGCCAGATTCGCCTGTCGTCCGGCAATTTGCAGGGGCTGATCGAGGCCGCCGAGCAGTCCAGCCAGCAGGCACAGCAACTGGCGCGGGAAATGAGCAGCAAATCCGACTCCATCAATGTGATGGCTGCTGCACTTGAGCAGCTGAATGCCTTGTCCGAGCAGGATCTTAACACCACGCATTCCATCGGCGAGAGTGCTGGTCGTCTGGCCGAAACTTCGGTGGATCTGGCACAGCTGACCGAAGATTTCAGCAAATGGCAGAAGCGCTGACGTACTGAGCATTACCCATGCAACAGCCTGCCCACGGTCACTCGGGGCAGGCTTTTTTCATGCTGGCTCTGTTGTGGTCACCGGGCGACGGGCTACCCAGATGGAAGTCTCCAGTTGCATGGCAATGTCGTCATGCTGATTCAAGGTCGTCCAGCGCAACTGCACCACGCCAAAACCGGGCTGGCTGGTGGAAGGCTTTTGTCCCAGCACTTCGACTTCCGCACGCAGGGTATCGCCAGCACGGGTGGGGCGTGGCCAGCGCATGTCACGGATGCCCATGCCGATCAGCCCATTGGCCACGTCCTTCAGCTCGCTGGCTGTGATCAGGCGCATGGTGAGGCTGCTGGTGTGCCAGCCGGAAGCCGCCAGACCGTCAAAGACACTGGTCTTGGCTGCCTGCGGGTCGGTATGGAAGGGCTGCGGGTCAAACTGGCTGGCAAAGGCAATGATTTCGTCTTCGCTCAGGGTATGGCTGGCGGTTTGAAAGCGGCGGCCGGTGGTCAGGTCTTCGTAGTAGAGCATGGCTGACGTAAACGTAAGTTGGGCTGTCCAGCATACGATGCCCCGCCCGGCAGGTCAAAGCCCTTGCCCGGTCGGGCAAGGGTGGCACTCAGATGCGCAGGGCGGCGATCAGGTCGCTTTCCAGGGCCAGTACCATCTTGTCATCCTTCAGGCCGGGGCCGCTGATCAGGAAGGAGTCCTCGGCGCGGCTACCCAGCGTCATGATCTTGGCCGATTGCACGCTCAGGCGGTAATCGGCCAGCACCTTGGCAATGCGTGCCAGCAGGCCGGGTCGGTCACCGGTCACGATGGACAGCACGTAGAAGTTTTCCTTGTCATCCGGACGGATCAGTACTTGCGGCGCAATCGGGAAGTGCTTCAGGTGACGGCTGATGCGGCCATTGGCCGGCGGCGGCGGCGGGGTTTCCAGCCGCAGGCATTCAGCCAGTTCAAATTCGATGAAATTGATCATGTCGCGATAATCCCCGTCGTGATGCTCGGGAATGAAGACATGGAAGGTATCCAGCGCATAGCCGTGGCGCGTGGTATAGACCTTGGCGTCGGCAATGCTGTAATTGGTGCGGCCAAAAAAGGCACAGGTGCGGGCAAACAGTTCCGGCTTGTCCGGGGTGTACACCAGTACCTGGATGCCCTCGTGGTCGTCCGACAGGCGGGCGCGCACCATCGGGGTTTCAATATTGACGAAACGGTTGAGGATGCGGGCGTGCCAGGCAATTTCCTTGGCCTCGTGGCGCAGGAAGTACAGCATGTCCAGCTGCGACCACAGTTTCTGTTCCACCCCTGCAGGTACGGCATACAGGCGCAGCAGGCTGAGGGCCTGGGTCTTGCGTTCTTCCAGTTCCGAGTTCAGGTCCACCTCGCCGCCGCGCAACAATACCCGCAGCGTGGCGTTGTACAGGTCTTCCAGTAGCTTGGCTTTCCAGGCATTCCATACCTTGGGGCTGGTGCCGCGAATGTCGGCCACCGACAGCAGGTATAGCGCCGCCAGCCGGCGCGGGGTTTGCGTCAGCTCGGCAAAGCGCTGGATCACGTCCGGATCGTAAATGTCCTGCTTCTGCGCGATGCTGGACATGGTGAGATGCTGGCCCACCAGCCAGACCACCAGTTCGGTGTCCTCGGCGGACAGCTCGTGCTGTTCGCAGAATTCACGTGCGTCCACCATACCCAGCGTGGAGTGGTCACCGCCACGGCCCTTGGCAATGTCATGAAACAGGCCGGCCACATACAGCACTTCCGGCCGTTCGAAATCATTGATCAGGCGGGACAGGAAGGGGTATTCGTGATTGAAGGCGCTGATGGCAAAGCGGCGCAGGTTGCGTACCACCATCAGGATGTGTTCGTCCACGGTGTAGACATGGAACAGGTCGTGCTGCATCTGGCCGACGATGCGGCCAAAGCCCGGCAGATAACGGCCCAGCACGCCGTACAGGTTCATGCGGCGCAGGCAGCGGGTGAGGCCGGGTTCGCGCAGCATCTGCATGAACAGGCGGCGGTTTTCCGGGTTCTTGCGGAAGCGGTCGTTGATATGGCTGCGGCCATGCCACAGGGCGCGCAGCATACGCGGGGCAAAGCCGGTGAGTTCCGGATTGCGCTGCAGCATCAGGAAGGCTTCCAGAATGGCGGAAGGCTCTTTTTCAAATACATCGGGGCGGCGAATGCCGAGCATGCCGTTGACCGAGTAAAAGCGCTCGTTCAGGTTTTGCGTGATGCGCGGCACTTGCGAGTACAGCCGGGCGCGTAGATTGGGCAGCAGGATGCCATTGAGCTGGCTGACAGTTTTGGCCGCGCGGAAATACAGCTGCATTACCTGCTCGCTGGCGCGTTTGGCCGGGGTGTCCTGCAGGCCGAAGGCCAGTCCCATGCTTTGCTGCAGATCGAAGATCAGCCGGTCTTCGCGGCGGCGTGCCAGGATGTGCAGGTCGATGCGCAGGCGCTGCAACTGACGGTCGCTGTGGTGAATCAGCCTGGCTTCCGCCGGGGTGAGGATGCCGCGCCGTACCAGATCACTCCAGTTTTCCCCCAGGCCAATGGCCTTGCTGATCCACAAAATGGTGTGCAGATCGCGCAGGCCGCCGGGGCTTTCCTTGATATTGGGTTCCAGATTGTTGGTAACCCCAAAATGTCGGTTGTGGCGTTGCTGTTGTTCCAGCGTCTTGCCTTCAAAGAAGGCGAGCGGATCGCGCTGGCAATCCAGCTGGCTGATCAGTTGGTGGTAGGGTGCGGCAGCACCGGCTACCAGACGGTTTTCCAGCAGGTTGGTTTCAATGGTGATGTCACCTGCCGCCTCCTGCAGGCACTCGTCTGTGGTACGTACACTGTGACCCACTTCCAGGCCGATATCCCACATGCGGCCGATGAGTGCGGCAACGCGTTCCGGCAAATCTGCCGGAGTGGGGCTGGGCAACAGCACCAGCACATCGATGTCGGAACTGGGAAACAGCTGGCCACGGCCATAGCCACCAACTGCAATCAGGGTGGCAGTCTCGTCCATGCCGGCCTGCTGCCACAATTGCTGCAGTACGTTGTCCACCAACAGACTGTGCTGGCTCAGGTAGTGCTGCGGGTCACGCCCGACCCGATATTGTTCAAGCAGTTGCTGGCGCTGGCTGGCCAGCTGTTTGCGTAGGTCTTGAGTCGGGTCGCTAGCGTGTTGGTCCATGTCAGCGTCTTTCCTGTTTCAGGATGATGGCGATGCCGGCAAACAGGAACATCAATGTCGGTACCGTAGCGGAAATGATCGGATTCCAGCTGTACAGCAAGCCCAGGTGGCCGAACAGGCGGTTGATGAAGTGAAAGCCCACCCCCAGGCAAATACCGGAAAACAAGCGCACGCCCAACTGGCCGTGACGGCGCTGCTGCGGGGTGAACGCCAGTGCCACCAGCGCCATGGATACGCAGGCCAGTGGGTAGAACAGCTTGCTCCACAGCGCAATATCGTAACGCTGCGTCTGCTGCTTGTTGGCACTCAGGTGTTCGATGTACTTGATCAGGTTCATCGCCGACATCTGTTCCGGCACCACCAGCAGCACATTCAGGATGTCCGGCTCCACAATCGAGGTCCACTGCGCCAGCGGCACCGACTTGCTTTCCACATGGTCCGGGAACAGACGGGTTTCTACCACATTGTGCAATTGCCATACGTGGGCAGCGCGCTGGTAGTTGCCGCGTTCGGCATAGCGGGTGGTCATCAGCTGGTAGTTGTCGTCATAGGTGTAGATGCGCACGCCCAGCAAGGTGGTGTCAGGCAACATTTCATGCACATTGATGAAGTTGTTGTTGTCCTTCACCCAGATACCGGAGCGGAACTCCTGCGCCACCATGGAGCGCATGGCCGACAGCTTCATGCGCTCGGCCTGCTGCAGGGCATAGGGGCTGATGAACTCGCCCAGCGCCGTGGTGAGAATGGCAAAGCCCAGTCCGAACAGCAGCAGCGTGCGGGCAATCTGCCCCAGGGTGATGCCACAGGTGCGTATCACCGTGTATTCGCTGGAGCTGGCCAGCTGGGTCATTGCCACCATGCCGCCAATCAGCACGGCCAGCGGCATCAGTTCGTAGGCATGGCCCGGCGCCTGCAGTGCGATGTAGCCCAGCATCTTGGTGATGCTGTAATTGCCGTGGTTCAGATCTGGCACTTCATGAATGATATCGAAGAAACCATACAGGCCCAGCAAGGCTGCCAGGGTAAACAGCGTGGACTGGGTCAGCGCGCTGATGATGTAGCGATAAATCAGTTTCATCGGATTCAGTGCTTGTGCAGGAAGTATTTCAGGGTCTGGCTCACGGAACTCGCTGGGCGATCACGATATTTCAGTAGCAGAACGGCAATGATCAGCACAATGACATGTACCACCAGAATGCTGGCCATGCCCACCTTGCCCTGGGTGATCCAGTTGCGTACCAGGGTCAGGCTGTTCTGATACAGGAAGAAGCCCAGCAAGGCTACTACCAGGTTGTAGGCGTGGCCGCTGCGCGGGTTGTAGTACGACAGTGGGATTGCAAGCAGCGCCAGCACCAGGCAGCTCAGCGGCATGGACAGCCGCCATACCAGCTCCGAGCGGAAGGCCGGGTCGCTACTGCCTATCAGCGTGCTGGTGCTTTGCGCCTGGCGATTGTTGGGCGCAGCCGCCAGCTTCTGGTTGGTTCCGATCAGCACGCTGTAGCGCTTGAAACTGCCCACTTCGTAATTCGACTGGCCTGGCTCACCCACATAGCGGCGGCCATCCTCCAATACCAGCACGCGTTCGTTGTCAGCATTCACCGTGATGTAGCCGCGTTGGGCGAAGATGCTGGAAACCTTGCCTTCGCTTACGTCCTGCATGAATATGCGCGTGGCGGCACCATGCTGACCGCCATAACTTTCGATGAAATAAACCTTGCTGCCCGAGCCGGTTTCCTTGAATACGCCGGGAGCGATGGCGCTGATTTCCTCGCGCCGCTTGAGGATTTCGGCATACACCTGGCTGCGCTCTTCCGCCCAGGGGGCAATGAACAGCGACACAATGCCCACCAGCAGGGCCAGTGGAATGGTAAAACGCATTACCGGCCATATCCAGTCGCGCAGCGACAGGCCGGATGACAACCATACCGCCATTTCGTGATCACGCCAGATGCGGGTCATCACCACCAGTACGGTGACGAATACGGTAAGAATCATCAGCAGGGGAAACAGGCCCAGCGCCCAGAAACCGATCAGTGCGGTAACCGCTTCGTTTGCAATCTGGCCTTCGGCCGCACGGCCTAGCAGGTTGATGGCCTGGGTAGAGAGAATGATGGCCAGCAGGACGACAAAAACGCCCAGGGCGGTAAAAGTCAATTCTCGGGTCAGGCTTTTACGAAAAACCATTTATCAGTGCCTTTTTGACTTTTTATGACTTGCGTAGTGATAATTTGATTTGATAACTCTGAAACGCCGTTTCCGGCAAATTTCGGGATGGACGCAGCTTCTGTCTTCGCCTGCTACAGGCAGGGCTTTCCGGCACGCCAGGCACTGCTGGCAGCCTGCAAGGAAGTGGAATAACTGACACTCGCATTACACGGGAGTACAAGATGGAATTTAACATAAAAAGCGGCAGCCCGGAAAAACAGCGCGTTGCCTGCGTGATAGTAGGTGTCTATGAATCGCGCAAGCTAACCTTTGCCGCCGATTTGCTTGATCGCATCTCCAACGGCTTTATCAGCGACGTGATTCGTCGTGGCGACATGGAAGGCAAGCTGGGCAGCACGCTGTTGCTGCACTCTGTGCCGCATACCCTGTGCGACCGGGTGATGCTGGTCGGTCTGGGCAAGGAGCGCGACTTCCGCGCCAAGGAGTACCGCGAGGCCGTGCGCAGCTCGGTGCGCAGCCTGACCCAGACATCCGCGACTGAAGCCGTCAGCTACCTGACCGAGCTGACCGTGAAGAAACACGATGTCGAATGGATGATCGAGCAGGCCACCGTGGTGACGCTGGACGTGCTCTACCGCTTCGACCGCTTCAAGAGCAAGCAGGATGACAGCGTGCGTGAGCCGCGCAAGCTTACCCTGGCCGTGCCGCGCCGCAGCGATCTGGCCGATGGTGAGAAAGGCCTGCTGCGCGGCTTGGCCATTGGTAACGGCATGAAGCTGGCCAAGGATCTGGGCAACCTGCCGCCCAATGTCTGCACGCCTGCTTACCTGGCCGAAGAAGCGGAGCGCATTGCCACCGAATTCGGCACAGGTGTGGAAATCTACGGCCAGAGCCAGCTGGAAGAGCTTGGGCTCAACTCCTTCCTGTCGGTCGCCCGTGGCAGCGTGGTGGAACCCAGGCTGATCGTGCTGCACTACCAGGGTGCCAAGGACAAGAACGACCGCCCGCTGGCACTGGTGGGCAAGGGCATCACCTTTGATTCCGGCGGTATCTCGCTCAAGCCCGGTGAAGGCATGGACGAGATGAAATACGATATGTGCGGCGCAGCCTCGGTACTGGGTGCCTTCCGCGCTGCCGTGGAAATGAAGTTGCCGATCAATCTGGTCACCATTGTACCGGCCTGCGAAAACATGCCGGCCGGCAATGCTGTCAAGCCCGGTGACATCATCACCAGCCTGTCCGGCCAAACCATCGAAGTGCTCAATACCGATGCCGAAGGCCGCCTGATCCTGTGCGATGCGCTGACCTTTGCCGAGCGCTTCAATCCGGAAACCGTGATTGATGTCGCCACCCTGACCGGTGCCTGCATCATCGCCCTGGGCCATGTTGCCACCGGCCTGTACAGCAACCAGGACAGCCTGGCGCGCGAGCTGCTGGCCGCAGGCGAGGAAGTGGCCGACCGTGCCTGGCACATGCCGCTGTGGGATGAGTACCAGGAACAGCTCAAGAGCCCGTTTGCCGACATGGCCAATATTGGTGGCCGTCCGGGTGGCAGCATTACTGCCGCCTGCTTCCTGTCGCGCTTTGCCAAGGCTTACGACTGGGCGCATCTGGACATCGCCGGTACCGCATGGAAGAGCGGCAAGGACAAGGGCGCAACCGGTCGCCCAGTGCCGCTGCTGGTGCAATTCCTGCAAGACCGCGCCGACATCGCCCTGGGCAATGTCGTGCGCCGTGGCCGTCCGCGTCGCGAATCGCCAGAAGTTGTAGAAGATGACGCGGATTGATTTTTATACCAATGTGGCTCAGCCGCAGGAGTTTGCCTGCAAGCTGGCCGCAACGGTATTTCGCAAACAGGAGCGCCTGCTGGTGTGGCTGGAGGACGAGCGGGCGCTCGATACCTTCAGCAACCGGCTGTGGTGCATCAGTGACATCCAGTTCATTGCCCACTGCCGGCTGGATGCTGCCGAGGCGGCGGAAACTCCGATCTGGCTTACCGCCACACTGCCGGCAGACTTGCAGCACCCGGTGTTGTTGAATCTGGGACCGGAATTACCGCCCGCGCCGGCGCAGTTTTCCCGTATTCTGGAGATTGTCGGAACCGATGAGGCCGCGCTGGATACCGCCCGCCACCGCTTCAAGGCTTATCGCGCTCTGGGTTACGCCATCCAACATCATGACATGAGCCACAAGTGACCATGAACCAGTCGCCAACGCCTGATCTGCCCTCTTGGGACGAGCTGGACCTGCCAGTGCTGGACGAAGTGGTGGATGAATCCGCCATTCCTGTATTGGCAGAGGAAGTGCTGGACGTCCCGGATTTTGATTTTTCCAGTGAGATGGAGGCCGTAAAGGGCGGTTTGCCCATGCCGGCAGAGGGAGTGGCGGAACTGGAAATACCAGAACTGACACTGGAAGATCTGGATGTTGCTCCGTCGACGGCAGGGGCTGCGGCACTGGATCTGGCCAGCCTGCCTTCGCTGGATCTGACCGAGCCCGCAGGTGAGCTTGATCTTGCACAGGTACTGCATGGTGATCAGGGGCGTGCAGTAGCCGCTACGCCGGAGTCGCAAGCAATGGCAAGACCGGAAGCGCCCTTGTTGGCAGTGGATGGTTTTGAATTCATGCTGGATGAACCAGCACCAGCACCAGCACCAGCACCAGCACCAGCACCAGCACCAGCACCAGCACCAGCACCAGCACCAGCCATTGAGCCAGAGTTGCAGCCCCTCCCGCTGCCGGCTGCAGAAACACTTGCCATGCCGGCTGTCGCGGTAGCGGAGCCAGTGGCAGCGTCTGCGGCAGTTCCGGTGGTGGAAGAGCTGCAGATTCCTGATCTGTCCGATGAACTGGACATTGACTGGGACAGCATGGCCGAACCAGCGGTTGTCGCGGAATCTGTACCGCAGGCCGAAGGCGTGCATCATCAACCCATCCTGGGTGAAGAAATCAAGGAAGCTGCTGCTGCGGGTTCTGACGAAGCGCAGCCGTCTTTACCGGCGGATATTCCGCCGGCCTTGCCTGGCGGCCTGTCCATTTCCCTGGATAGCCTGCCGGCCGGAGTGCTGGGAGGCGGTATCGGACGGCTGGAGGAGGAAACGCCTTCGGCCAGCGAGTTGCTGGCACGGGCACAGGCGCTGGTTGCAGCCACGCCGGGCTCGCTTGATGAAGTCTTGCGCGCAGCCGAACAGACACTGGCAGAGCAGACTGTTGCTGAGCAGGATGCATTGCTGCCACCCCTGGTTGCCCCTGTGGCACCGGAGGCAAAGTCATTCACCTCCCTGAGCGAAGCCGAGTTGCTGGAAGCCATGGCGACCTTGCCCAGCATGCAGCCCGCTGGACTGATGGAGCAGGACTGGCCGGGACTGGGCGAAGCCATGCTGCCTGAGGCTGCGGTATCGGCAGAGCAGGATGAGGCGGACGTTCTGGCTGCCTCACCCTTGCTGCAGGATGAATGGGCGGGTGAATACGACAAGGTGGCGACGCTGCCGGCAGCAGAGCTGCCAGTGCAGACGACGGATGACACACTGTCGGTTGAAATGGAAGAGAGCTGGCCGGGCCTGGGCGATGTTGATCGTGCCAATGAAACCGAGCTAAGCCTGCCGGAGGAAACGGAAATCACCCCGCCTGTGGCGAGCCATCCACATGCGCTGCCGCAGGATTTGCCAGTGCTGGATGAGGAAGCACACTTCATTCCTGCAGATGATGCAGAAGAGATGATTGCCAGCGCCAGCGAAGCGGCACCGTTTGCTTCCCTGCCGGTGACAACGCCGGTAGCGGCATTGTTTGCAGAGTCGCCGTTTGCCAGTGAGCGTGAGCCAGAGATCACGCCGCTTGTCGCCGAGCATGCCTTGCCGTCACCGTCGCCTGCAGTGCCAGATGGTGCGCCCGCCGCTGTGCCAGACCTGCCGGTACTGACCGACATCGAGCCGGAGTCAGCTGTCACCACGGCGGAGCCACCGGCTGTCGACAATCCGCAGGCAGTCCACCCTGCCGCACTGAAGACACTGACCGGTGCCAGCTTTGCTGCCGCCATGCCGCAGACAGGTTCTCAACCTGCACTGCCCGATAGCGGCAAGGCAGTGGAGGTGCTTAGCGTTGCTGCGGTTACCACGGCGTCGGCAGCGGCGGCGCTGATGAATCCGGCCAGTCACAAGGACGAAACCGTGGCGGTGGTGGACGAGCGTGCGCTGGTGGAAGCCATGTATGAAAAGCTGCTGCCACGCATGAAGGTGGAACTGTCGCTGTGGTTGCAGGATGCTCTGGAACTGCAGGCCAAGAACATGCTGTCCGGGGTGATGCAGCAGCTGAAGGAAGACTACGACATGCTGTTTGGCGAAACCCTCAAGGAAAGCCTGCGGCAGGCCATTCTGGCCCTCGGGCGCGAGCAGCAGGGCCAGCATGGTCCTTCTGGAGGAGAAGACTGATGGGACACCGTCTATCCCGCATCGTCACCCGTACCGGGGATGATGGTACGACCGGCCTGGGTGATGGCAGCCGGGTGGCCAAGGATTGCACGCGGGTACACGCGCTGGGCGAGGTGGACGAACTCAACTCGGTACTTGGCGTGCTGCTGGCTGAGGATTTGCCTGAGGACGTCTCCCGGCACTTGCTGGCGGTGCAGCACGACCTGTTTGATCTGGGTTCGGAGTTGGCGGTGCCTGGTTATGCGGCGATTAAGCCAGAGCACGTGGTGACGCTAGAGCAGTGGGTAAGCCAGATGAATGCCGGTTTGCCCATGCTCAAGGAGTTTATTCTGCCGGGCGGTTCTCGGCCGGCCGGGCTGGCGCATCAGGCCCGTTCTGTATGTCGCCGGGCGGAGCGGGCGCTGGTAGCGGCCGCGCATGAGGGGGAAGTTTCCCAGGCCGCCCGGCAGTATCTGAATCGCTTGTCGGACGCCCTGTTCATTCTGGCACGGCATCTGAACAAGGCGCTGGGGCAGCCCGATGTGTTGTGGCAGCCGCATCGCAGGGAATGATGCTAGCCTGGCTGGAGTCAACAAAGCCGCTCCAAGGAGCGGCTTTTCTTATCGCCTTGGCTGCATTCAGGCTTTAGCGTGGCTGGCGACAGGCACCAGCACTTCTGGCGGCAAATGCTCCAGCCACTGTAGCAAACGCTCTGCCGTGCGTTCCCAGTGCGTGTCCAGCATCATCATATGGCCCATGTGGGGTAGGATTTCCGCGTTGACATCCAGCCGCTCGGCAGTAACCACTACGTCCTGCGGCGAGATCAGCATATCCTCGGCCGCGCCCAGCACCAGGGCCGGCAAAGGCGGGATGGCCGCTATCCCCAAGGGGTTGACCAGGGTCATGTCCATGACCGCACGTTGGCTTTCCAGCTGGCAACGCCGCACTAGCAAGTCGGTGGTGCTGTCCGGGGCATCGGCAGAGAGCAGCAGATCGCGCAGCTCTTCCTGGGCCGGGTTGTAGCTGCCCTGCTGATACAGATTCAGATTAAGCAGCAGGCCCGGTGCCTGGGTCAGCAGGCGCAGGCTGGAGGAGGCCAGCCCGGTTGGCGGGACAGATGCCAGGAAGGCGGCTGCCGGCAGGCGATGACGGATCAGGTATTGCTGCAGCACAAAGCCACCCATCGAATGACCAATCATGATGGGGGTGTGCTTGATGCGCTTTACGGCTGCACTCAGATTACGTACATAGTCGTCGATGCTGATGGCTGCCAGATATTGCCGCCCGTCGCTGTCGCCATGTCCTTCCAGGCTGAGCGCCCAGCAGTCATAGCCCTGGCGGGCAAACCATGGCAGGAAGGTTTCCTGCCAGCACCATGCGGCACAGAATGCGCCGTGGACAAACAAAAGGGGCGGCGCGTTGCGCGCCGTCCCTGTTGCTGCCTCATGAATCAGTTCGAGGCGTGGTTGCATTGAATCAGAGTACCTCTCCGGCATGGTCTGCCAGTCGTGAGCGTTCCCCGCGTTGCAGGGTGATATGGCCGGAATGTTCCCAACCCTTGAAGCGGTCGACCACATAGGTGAGGCCGGAACTGCCTTCAGTCAGGTAGGGCGTGTCGATTTGCGAAATATTGCCCAGACAGACTACCTTGGTTCCCGGACCTGCACGAGTGATCAGTGTCTTCATCTGCTTGGGTGTCAGGTTTTGCGCCTCGTCGATGATCAGATACTTGTTGAGGAAGGTGCGGCCACGCATGAAGTTGAGTGACTTCACCTTGATGCGCGAGCGCACCAGATCGCGAGTGGCGGCACGGCCCCAGTCGCCGCCATCGTCGTCGCTCTTGTTCAGCACATCCAGGTTATCTTCCAGCGCGCCCATCCAGGGGGCCATCTTTTCCTCTTCCGTCCCCGGCAAAAAGCCGATGTCTTCACCCACCGGTACGGTGACGCGGGTCATGATGATTTCCGAGTACAGTTTTTGTTCCAGCGTCATGGCCAGACCTGCGGCCAGGGTGAGCAGGGTTTTGCCGGTGCCTGCCTGACCCAGCAAGGTGATGAAGTCCACCTCAGGGTCCATCAGCAGGTTTAGTGCGAAGTTCTGTTCCCGGTTGCGGGCGGTAATGCCCCACACATTATTCTTGTGATGGCTGTAGTCCTTCAGGGTCTGGATGACGGCATTCTTGCCCTCAACATTGATCACCCGCGCTTGCAGGGGCTGCGGCCCTTCCTGCCACAGCATCTGGTTGATCAGCAGATTGGGGACGTCCTGTCCCTTTACCTGATAGAAGCTGCGGCCTTGTTCCTGCCACGACTTCATGTCCTTGCCATTGCGTTCCCAGAAGGTTTCGTCGATCTCGCGGGTGCCGGTGTACAGCAGGTCGGAATCCTGCAGTACCTTGTCGTTGAAATAATCTTCTGCGTCCAGGCCCAGTGCGCGGGCCTTGATGCGCATATTGATGTCTTTGGACACCAGGATGACGGAGCGCTCTGGGTGCAGCTCCTTTAGTGCCATCACGATACCCAGGATCTGGTTATCAGCCTTGCCCACTGGCAAAGAAGGGGGCAGTACGCTGTGAATGGCCTGGGTCTGCAGGATGAGCTTGCCGGTGGCAGCCTCGCGGCTGGCATTCTTCAGCGTAATGCCGGCTTCGATCTTGTTTTCGCAGCCGCTGACGATATCGTCCAGAAAACGGCTGGTCTGGCGGGCATTGCGCGCCACTTCCGACATGCCGCTCTTGTGGGCGTCCAGCTCTTCCAGGGTGATGATGGGGATGAAAACATCGTGCTCTTCAAAGCGGTACAAACTGGTAGGGTCGTGCAGCAATACATTGGTGTCCAGAACGAACAGCTTGGTGGTTTTGCTTTTTTTACGGCTTACCATGATGGACCCCTTGGCGATGCAGTGCCCGGTCGACAGACCGGGGCGCTGCGTTAGAGAGTGTTTACAAAGGCAAGAACTTCTGCGGCATGGCCGGGCACTTTTACTTTGCGCCACTCGCGCACGATCACACCGCTGGCATCGATCACGAAGGTGCTGCGCTCGATGCCTCTTACCTGTTTGCCGTACATGTTTTTCATTTTGATGACGTCAAACAGGGTACAAACAGTTTCCTCCGCATCGGATAGCAATTCAAACGGCAATTCCAGCTTGGCCTTGAAGTTTTCATGCGATTTGATGCTGTCACGCGAGATACCGACAATGCTGATGCCTGCTGTGGCAAACTGGGTATGGAGGTCGCGGAAATCCATGGTTTCGTTGGTGCAGCCCGGGGTGTTGTCCTTGGGGTAGAAGTAGATCACCAGCGGCTTGGACGCGGCAGAAAGAGAGAAGGTGGTGCCGGTCGTGCCGGGCAGGGTGAAGTCGGGGCAGGGTGTGCCTGACATGCAAGACTCCTGACGGTGGAGGTTGGTGGGAATGCAACCGCCTTGCTTTGAGCTTAGCGGAAATTTCTTACTATTGTCATCCTTATTCTGAGCCACATTCTTCATAATGACCACGTCGTATCAGCACCAGCAGCGCGCCTTCACCACCCATCGCCTCGCTGGCCTGACAGAAAGCCAGTACTTCCGGGTGATGGCTCAACCAGGTACGTACCAGCTTTTTCAGCACCGGCTGGCCATTGGAGCCAAACCCTTTGCCGTGGATGATGCGCAGGCAGGGACCGCGCTGCCGGGCACGGTGCAGGAACAGTGCCAGTGCATCCTGGGCCTGATAACGGTCCATGCCGTGTAAGTCCAGCTGACAGGCAACTGGCCAGTGGCCACTACGCAAACGTTTGAGCGTCTGGCCGGGCATTCCGGGACGGGCGTACTGGTTCTGGCTGTCCTGGGGTTCGAACAGACCGGTCATGTGCCGCAGTACTTCCATTTCGGTTTGTGCTGATAGGCCATGCTGGCCATGGCGACGACGTGGATGGGGACTGGGTTTCTTGTGTTGGGGAATATGGCGCGGCGGGCTTTTCAGCGGGATGACATCGCTGAACAGCTGCTTGAAGTCCGGTTCGGGTGGCGGTGCCGGAACGGGGACAGTCGGACGCACGGCAGGCACATCAGTACGACGTGCCTGCCGGCGGATTTCCTTCAATGTATCCTTGAAGGCCTTCAAGGTATTACTTCAGGCTGTCCAGATAACGTTCGGCGTCCAGGGCTGCCTGGCAGCCAGAGGCGGCACTGGTGACAGCCTGGCGGTAGATATGGTCCTGCACGTCACCGGCGGCAAACACGCCATCCACACTGGTCAGGGTGGCATTGCCTTCGCGGCCGCCACGGGTGATCAGGTAGCCGGTGGCATCCATTTCCAGTTGGCCCTTGAAGATGTCGGTATTCGGCTGGTGGCCGATGGCGATGAACACGCCCATCAGCTTGATGTCTTCGCTGCTGCCATCGTTGAATTTCAAACGGGCACCGGTTACGCCACTGTCATCGCCCAGCACTTCATCCAGCTTGGCATTCAGCTTGAGGGTGATCTTGCCTTCGGCCACGCGCGACATCAGCTTGTCGATCATGATTTTTTCGGCACGGAAGCTGTCGCGACGGTGGATCAGGGTAACGTGCCTGGCGATATTGGCCAGGTACAGCGCTTCTTCCACGGCGGTATTGCCGCCACCAACCACGGCAACATCCTGGTTGCGGTAGAAGAAACCATCGCAAGTGGCGCAGGCAGACACACCCTTGCCGGCAAAACTTTGTTCAGACGGCAGACCCAGGTATTTGGCGGATGCACCGGTGGCGATGATGAGCGCATCGCAGGTGTATTCGCCGGCGTCGCCTACTAGGCGGATCGGCTTTTCATTCATGTGGGTGGTGTGGATGTGATCGAAGATCATTTCCGTACCGAAGCGCTCGGCATGCTGCTGGAAGCGCTGCATCAGCTCGGGGCCCATCACGCCGCTGGCATCAGCAGGCCAGTTGTCTACCTCGGTGGTGGTCATCAGTTGGCCACCTTGTGCCAGGCCGGTAATCAGGACCGGTTTGAGGTTGGCACGTGCTGCGTAAACGGCGGCGGTGTAGCCAGCAGGACCGGAACCAAGGATCAGGAGGGGGCTGTGACGGGTGTTGCTCATCGTGTTGTTCCTGTTTTAGGTCGTTGGACAGTCATTTTAGCAGCTTTGCCATGACAGAATGGCGCATGCGGTCTAAACTGGACTGGTTAAGATATGTAATGAGTCGGGAGGTGGGGGCATGGACGGAATAAGTCAAGTAAGCGGACAGAATGTTTCATCGGCCACTCAGGTGTTCGCCCTGAAAAAGTCGCTGCAGGCAGAAGGCCAGTCGGTTTTGTCTCTGGTGCAAGGTGCCAGTGATGCCGGTACGCAAATCAGCCAGGCGGCATCAAATCCGGCTCATCTTGGTCAGAGCGTTGATGTTAGGGCCTGATTGAGCTGGACGGATTCCAAAGCGGCGACAGCCGCTTTTTTTGCGGCTGTCAGTTTCTGGGCTGTGTGTAGTGGTGGATGCCCGGTTTTTTCTTGGCAAGCAGGGGGTCAAGCCTGTTCGCTAACCCGGCGACTGCTTGCTTGAGTGGAGCTTTCCAATAGCGACTGGTTGTTCTGGTATTGCGCAACAGCTATCTGGCCACTGCTCTTTTGGCTTTCCAGTGTGACTTGGGCCTGATTGCGAACCGGGGCTGACTGGCTGCTGGCCGTGGTTTCATTGCTGTCTGCGCTGGCGCGTGCATTGCTGCGGTTGCTGGTGTTGTCGCGGTTGCGATTGCTGATGGCTGCTGTGGTGCTGTTACTGGTGGAGTCGGTTTCGCTGCTTGCTCGGCTGGCATTGACGGTCCGGGTGCTTTCGGTGCTGATATTGACTGCCTGACTGGAGGAGAGCTGGCTTGCCAGTTGCTGTTCCACTTGCTGCCGGTTCTGGCTTTGTCGTGACTGGCTGTTGGCCGTTGCAGCCTGCTGGCCACTGGCTTGCAGTTGTTCTGTGGTGCCCTGGCTGCGGGTGGACGGTGCGCTGGTTTCGCTGGTCGTCTGGCTGCTGCTGGCTGCGCGGCTGTTGCGGCTCTGCTGCAACAGGCTGGCCGTGGTGTTGGCACTGCTGCTTTGCAGGCGAGAGATGCTGTCCATGGCGCAACTCCTGATCAAATAGGCTAACCCTGTGATTTTAGAACATTTTACGCTGGGTTTGCTGATAAATCAGTCAGTGTTGCACCATGGTGTGGATTTACTTCAACAGTACCAGCGCCAGCATGCGCTCTGCCAGCTCGTCCACGCTCAGTTCTCCGTCGGATTTATACCACTGCACCGACCAATGCAGGCTGCCCAGCAAGGTACGGCGCAGCAGGCGGGTATCCTGTTTGACCAGCCCGGCGGCGGCGGCTTCGTCCAGCACGTCTTGCCACAGCGCTTCATAGCGGTCCCGCAGTACGATGAGGCCGGGTTTAGCGGCGGCGGAAACGCTGCGCCATTCATACAGCATCACTTCCAGTGCGGCCTGGTTGTCTCCCAGCAGTGAGCTCAGGTGTACATGAAACAGGGCCGAGAGCTTGTCACGCGGGTGGCGTGCCCGGGCAATGGCTTCGCCCAGCTGTTCGGTAGTTGCGGTAATGCCCAAGGCCATCACCGCAACCAGAATCTCCTCTTTGGTACGGAAATGGTAGAACAGGCTGCCGGACTGTAGTCCTACTGCATTGCCCAGATCCCGTACCGTGGTGCGTTCATAGCCCTGGTCGCGGAACAGCTTGGCGGCAGCGCGCACCAGCTCCATGCGGCGGCTATTTTCTTCTGGCTGATTGTTCTTGTCTTGTATGCTCATGATTCAGCCTATGTACTGCGGGTAAATTGAATGGTGGTATTGCCCAGTTCGGGCAGAAAACGCTGCGCAGCCTGCCAGGCCATGTCCGGGCCCAGTTGTTCCAGGCAGTTGGTGTGCTTGTACGGACAGTTGCGCTCGAAACAGGGGCTGCAATCCAGATTGAGGCTGACTACCGCCGCCTGATCCGACAGCGGCGGGGTGAAGTCCGGGCTGGAGGATCCGTACAGCGCAACCAGTGGTTTGCCAAGGGCGGCGGCAACGTGCATCAGGCCGGAGTCGTTGCACACGGCCAGGCGGGTCAGGCCCATCAGGTCGATGGCTTCCTCCAGCCCGGTGCTGCCGCACAGATTGATGGCTGTGCCATCTGCCAGGCGGGCGATGTCTTCGCCGATGTCCTTGTCCTTGCCGGAGCCGAACAGCCAGACGGCAAAGCCTGCGGCGGCAAAGCGTTTGGCCAGTTCGGCAAAGTGGCGCGCCGGCCAGCGTTTGGCCGGGCCGTATTCGGCACCCGGACAGAAGGCAACAACCGGACGGCTGGTGTCCAGTTGCAGGCGGCGGGCTGTTTCCAGCTGGCTTTGCGGGTTGGTTACCAGCGCCGGATGGGCGATGGGGCGCGGCAGCAGCGTATCACGTGTTTCCGCCAGTGCGCAGAAGCGCTCCACCATCATCGGCAGTTCCTGTTCGTCCAGCTCGCGGGTGTCGTTGAGGATCCAGTAGCGTGATTCGCCAATGAAGCCGGTGCGCAGCGGAATGCCGGCAAAGAACGGGATCAGGGCCGATTTAATGGAGTTGGGCAGTACGATGGCCTGATCGAAGCCTTCGGCCTTGAGCTTGCGAGCGGTTTCCCAGCGTTCGCGCAGGCGCAACGCGCCGTGGCCGAAAGGATTGAGGTGTGCCTTGGCCACTTCCGGCATGCGTGCAAGCAGGGGGAGAGTCCAGGCCGGGGCAAATACATGCAGTTCCAGACCCGGGTGGCGCTGGTGCAGCCGCTGGTATAGCGGCTGGGCCATGACGCTGTCGCCAACCCATGAGGGGCCGATGACCAGTATTTTTTTCTTCATGAGGATTCCGCTTCCAAATCAGCGCCAGCCTGTGCCAGGTTTGGCGGCAAGCTGGCGTTGATTTGGTGAGCGGGCAAGCGAAAAAGGTGCGGAAGCCCGCACCTTTCGCATGCCGTCAGTCAGGCGCTGGCTCAGTGGTGATGTCCGACCGGGCCGATCAGCTTGTACTGGGTGCCACAGTAGGGGCACAGTGCTTCGCCGGTTTTGTGTACCGGCAGGAATACGCGCGGGTGGGAATTCCATGCCACCATGTCCGGCATCGGGCAGTGCAGGGGCAGGTCCTTGGCGGTGACTTCGATGATGCGGCGGGTGTTTTCTTTCAGTTCAGCCATTGTCTTTCCTTGTCAGGCCGGCGGCGCCGGCCCTTGCTGCAGGGGTGTGTTTACTTGACGTAGGTCAGCCAGTGTTCGTGCTCGGCATCCAGGCCCTTCACGATATTGAAGTACTTCTGCTGGATGGCGGCAGTGATCGGGCCGCGGCTGCCTTCACCGATGGCACGGCGGTCCAGCTCGCGAATCGGGGTGACTTCGGCGGCGGTGCCGGTGAAGAAGGCTTCGTCGGCGCTATACACTTCGTCACGGGTAATGCGTTTTTCAATGATTTCCAGCCCTTGTTCCTGGGCGATCTGCACCACGGTGTCGCGGGTGATGCCTTCCAGGGCGGAGGTGAGGTCCGGGGTGTATAGCTTGCCCTTGCGCACGATGAAGATGTTCTCGCCCGAGCCTTCAGCCACGAAGCCGTCCACGTCCAGCAGCAGGGCTTCGTCGTAGCCGTCTGCTGTGGCTTCGTTGTTGGCCAGGATGGAGTTCATGTAGTTGCCGTTGGCCTTGGCCTTGCACATGGTGATGTTGACGTGGTGGCGGGTGAAGGACGAAGTCTTCACGCGGATACCCTTTTCCAGGCCTTCTTCACCCAGGTAGGCACCCCAGGGCCAGGCGGCCACGATGATGCGCACGTCGTCCTTTTTCGGTGCCACGCCCAGCTTGCCGGAGCCGTAGAAAGCCATCGGACGGAAGTAGCAGGAAGACAGCTTGTTGGCCTTCACCACGTCCAGGTGGGCCTGGTTGATGTCATCCTTGCTGAATGGCAGGTCCATGCCCAGGATCTTGGCAGAGCGGAACAGACGGTCGGTGTGGTCCTGCAGGCGGAAAATGGCCGGGCCCTTGGGGGTTTCGTAGGCGCGCACGCCTTCGAACACGCCCATGCCGTAATGCAGGGTGTGGGTCAGCACGTGGGTGGTGGCATCGCGCCAGTCAACCAGTTTGCCGTCATACCAGATGAATCCGTCACGATCTGCCATCGACATCTTGGAGCTCTCCGTCATTGTGTTTTGCGTAGCTGGCGATTATACCGTCAGCCGTGGTCTTGTGAACCGTCGTCAGTGAAAAACCGTTTCAAGCCGGGTTGTCGGTACTGAAAACCTGCTGCCACAGTGCCTGTGCCTGCCGGTAGTGCTGGCGCAGCGTTTCATTGACTTCGACCTTGCTGCTTTCGTTCAGTCTGGCTGCATGTTGCAGCTTGCGGTAGTAGCGGTAGGCGGCGCGTCCCTGTTCGGCCAGTTCCGGGCTGATCAGTCCGGCTTCGGCGGCAACTGCCAGCAGGGCGATATTGCCGGTGTTGCGGGTGAAGGCGGGGAGCTGGCCGGCGTGGGCCAGGATCAGGTACTGCACGATGAATTCGATGTCGATGATGCCACCGCGCGCATTCTTGACGTCGTGCTCGTGCGACGGATGGCTTTCCAGCATGCGCTGGCGCATGGCCAGAACCTCGCTGCGCAGCTTGGCCAGCTCGCGCGGCTGGGTTAGCACGTCATGGCGGATGGCTTCGAAGCCTTCACCGATGGTGGCATCGCCGGCTACATAACGTGCCCGGGTCAGCGCCTGGTGTTCCCATACCCAGGCTTGTTTTTCCTGGTAGTTGCGAAAGGCTGCTAGCGAGCTGACCAGCAGGCCGCTGGCACCATTGGGGCGCAGTCGCAAGTCGATGTCGTAGAGCACGCCGGCGCTGGTGGCGCTGGTCAGCCAGGTGGACATTTTGCGTGCCAGCCGCGAGTACAGCTCGGTGGCGTCAGGGTGCTCGTCGTCGTACAGAAAGATGATGTCCAGATCGGAGGCATAGCCCAGCTCCTTGCCGCCCAGCTTGCCGTAACCGATGATGGCAAAGCGTGGCGTGTCGGTGTGGCGGCTGGGAATGTCACGCCAGGCATGGCGTAGCGTGGCGTCCAGCACGGTATCGGCCAGCAGTGAAAGCTGGTCGGACAGTGCCTCCACCGTCCACATGCCGGCAATGTCCTGTGCCACCAGGCGGAAGGCCTGGGCGTGCTGGAAGTGGCGCAGCGTATCCATTTTGGCCTCGATGTCGCCATCGCACTGCGCCATCTGTTCTTCCAGCTGGGCGGTAAGGGCTGGCCAGTCCGGGGTGGCGTACAGCACGCGGGCATCCAATAGTTCATCCAGCAGGATGGGGTGACGGGTCAGGTAAGTGGACACCCAGGCGCTGGCCGAGCACAAGGTAGCCAGGCGTTGCAGGGTTTGCGGGTATTCGGTCAGCAGCGCCAGGTAGGACGCGCGACGGCTGATGGCTTCCATCAGGCCGATGATGCGCGACAGGGTGGCGGCCGGATTGGGGAAGTGGGTGGATACCTCGATCAGCGGCGGAATCAGTGCATCGAATTTCTTGCGGCCTGTCAGCGGAATCTGCTGATAGCGCTGGCTCTGGGCCAGTGCGCGCAGCTGTCCGGCCACGCCCGGCACATCATCAAAGCCCAGGGTGGCCAGTTGTTCGGTCGGGTCCTGTTCGCAAATGTCACGCCACAGGCAGGATAGTGGGTGGTCAGGCGCAGTTTCGGTGGGCAGGATGAACACCTGCTCGAAGTGGCGTGTTACCTTGCGCCGTTCGGCATTCAGTGCATCGAGAAAATCCTGCCATCCGGCAAAACCCATGCTGGCGGCGATGCGGGCTTGGTTTTCTTCGCCGGAGGGCAGGGTCTGGGTTTGCTGATCGTCCAGGTATTGCAGGCGGTGTTCCAGATTGCGCAGGAAGGCATAGGCCTCCTGCAATTCGGCCACGGCGGCGGGTTCCAACAGGCGCAGTTCGGCCAGCCGCTCCAGCGTGGCGCGCGTACTGCGCAGTTGCAGGCTCTTGTCGCGGCCACCGCGAATCAGCTGGAACACCTGGGCGATGAATTCCACTTCGCGAATGCCGCCTGGCCCCAGCTTGATATTGTCGACCATATCGCGCCGTGCTACTTCGCGGCGAATCTGTGCATGCAGCTCGCGCATGGCACCGTAGGCGTTGTAATCCAGATACTTGCGGTAGACGAAGGGGCGAACCATGTCGGAAAGGCCTGCGATATCGCCGGTCAGCGCCTTGGCCTTGATCCAGGCGTAGCGTTCCCATTCGCGGCCCTGGGTGAGCAGGTAGTTTTCCAGGGCGGAAAAGCTCATCACCAGCGGGCCGGAGTCGCCATACGGGCGCAGGCGCATGTCGACACGGAATACCTGGCCATCCAGCGTGACGTCATTGATCAGGCTAATGATGCGTTTGCCCACCTGGCTGAAGTATTCGTGATTGCTGATCTTGCGCGGGCCGCTGGTTTCGCCGCCTTCGGGATAGATGAAGATCAGGTCGATGTCGGAGGAGACATTCAGCTCGCCACCGCCCAGCTTGCCCATGCCGATGACGATGAGCTGTTGCACTTCGCCGCTGTCCTCGCCGATGGGCTGGCCATATTGCGGCAGCGAGCGGCAGGCGCAGGCCAGTGATTGCTGCACGGCAAATTCGGCCAGCAGGCTGATGGTGCTGACGACCTCATCGAGATTGGCCAGGCCGTTGTGATCGCGAGTAATCAGCCGTGCCATTACCGCCTGACGCAGCCGGCGCAGGGCTGAGGCCATGCTGTCCGGTTCGTTCAGCAGGTCCCAGTCGGCGAAGCCGGCCATTTCTGCTGCATCCAGTGGCTGGTGCAGACGGCTGAGCAGCAAGGCATGCTGTTCGGGCCGGGCAGTCAGCAGCCGGTCCAGATAAAGTGAAAAGGCACGACTGTGGGCAATGGCATGCTCCGGGTTTGCTGGCATAATGGCGCTGCACTCGCTGGTTGGTCCTGATAACACCTCATTGTATCGGTTTAGCTCATTTGGAAAAGCCCCTGCACCTGCTTGCCAGAATCCACGTCATTCGCCTGCTGCGCAAAATGCTGCGAGTCGGCGGCCTGTTGCTGTTGCTGGCAGGCATTGTGGTGGGCAGCGCTTTTTCGGTATTCAACTGGTGGTTCCTGCCACGGCTGGAGCAATTTCGTCCCGAGCTGGAAGCAAGCCTGTCCCAGGCCTCGGGCCGACAGGTGAGCGTGGCCACCTTGTCCGGTCAGTGGCAGGGCGTGGCTCCGAGGTTGCGGCTGGGCGGTCTGCGCATTGCCAACCCGGTTACAGGAGAAGCGCTGACGCTGCAGCAGGTGACGGTGCTGCCCTCATGGTGGTCGTTGCTGACTTGGCAGCCGCTGTTTTCCAGCATCGTGATCCAGGGGCCGAGCGTGGCGCTGATGCGCAATGCCGATGGACATATCCTGCTTAATGGTTTCGACCTGACAGCCAGCCCGGACCAGCCACAGGCCACGGATAGCGAACCTGCCGCCAACTGGCTGCTGCGGCAGAAGCACATTGAAATCAGCCAGGCGCATATCAGCTGGGAAGACAAGCTGCTGGGGCTGCCCAGGCTGGATCTGCAGCAAGGCCAGCTGATTCTGGGCAAGACGCTGCTTGGCCATCGCCTGACCTTGTCGGGCAGGCCGGTTGCCACCCTGGGTAAGGGTTTTGACATGGAGTTGTCGTGGCGTGGTAATGATTTTCGTCAGTGGCGGAATTGGGCTGGTAATGCACGTGTGCGGCTCAATGGCGCGCAGGCAGGCATGCTGTCGCGCTACATGGAGAAAATAGGTCTGGTAAGTAGCGGTGAAGGCAGTGGCACGCTGGAGGCGGATTTTTCCGATGGCCATATCAACAGCCTGGATGCCGATGTCAGCATCCGCAATGCAGCCTACACCCCGCGGGATGCCCGCACCCTGGTTTTGCCGGTCATCAGTGGCAAGCTGCAACTGGAGCGCTCTGGCGGAGGTGCTTATGTCATTAATGCTTCCAAGCTGACGCTGGCCAGTGCCAGCGGCCTGGCGTTCGACAATTCCAGCATCCGTGGTGACTGGCTGCCGGGCGAGCAGGGCCATGGCCAACTGACGCTGGATAATGTCAATGTGGCGCATCTGACGCCCTTCATCCGGGCGCTGGGGGGAGATGGTAACTCGCTATTTTCGCGCTTTGCCCCCAGCGGTCAGTTGAAAAACCTGTCACTCAGTTGGAAGGGGCCGTTGCAGTCTCCACGCCAGTACGCAGTGGCGACCCGGTTTGATCAACTTGCCTGGCAGGCATTTTCATCGGTGCCGGGTATCAGCGGGGTCAGCGGCTCGCTACGATTTGGCGAGCAGGGTGGCAGCCTGCAACTGGACAGTCACCATGCAACACTAAACTATCCGGCAGTTTTCCCCCAGTTGCTGAACTTCGATCAGCTCAATGCCCGCGTGGACTGGAAAAACCAGGGCAATCAGACTGATGTGGAGTTTCATGAGGTCAGTTTTGCCAATGCCGATCTGAATGGCCGCTTTGGCGGGCATTACCATCATGGCGACAAGGGCCCGGGCGTGGTGGATTTCACCGCCAGCGTAGACAAGGTGTCTGCCATCCGGGTGCCAGCCTATCTGCCGCATGCGGTGGGTGAGGACACCCTGCGCTGGCTCAAGCAGTCGCTGCAAGGCGGTATGGCCAGCGATGTGCGCATGATTCTGAAAGGAGATCTGGCAGACTTTCCCTTTGCCGGTGGCAAGGGAGGGCAGTTCAGCGTGGATGCCAAGGTTGAGCAGGGCAAGTTGCTGTACGAAAAAGGCTGGCCGACCATAGACAATATTCAGGCTGATTTGGGTTTTCATAATGAAAAGATGCTGATTGCCGCACGTTCCGGCAGTACCTTGGGTGTGCCGCTGTCTGCCGTACAGGTGGGCATAGACAATCTGGGTGCTGCTCAGCCGGTTCTGACTGTGCTGGGGCGTGCCCGGGGCCCGCTGGCCAGTATGTTGAAATTCACCACCAGCAGCCCGGTAGATGGCTGGCTGGATGGTTTTACCGGCAATCTGCAAGGGTCGGGTAATGCTGAGCTGAACCTGAAGCTGGGCATTCCCCTGTCAGGCAAGGAGCCGGTCAGGGTAAGGGGCGACATCCTGCTGGCGGGTAATCAGCTGGGCTTTCGCACCCTGCCTATTCCCACCTTGCATGATGCGCGCGGTACGCTGACTTTTACCGAGCATGGTGTCGAAACCAATGGCGTCAGCTTTAATGCCCTGGGCGGCTCCTTCCTGCTGAAGGCGGCCAGCACCCCGGCCGGGCGCATGAATTTTGATATCCATGGCGAAGCCGACAGCAAGCAGGCGCTGGACCACTACCTGCCCTTGCTGTCGCCCTATGTCAGCGGCCACTCGCCGTTTGCGGTGCAGTTTGTGGTGCAGAAGGGGCTGGAAAACCTGGTGGTCAGCTCCAGCCTGCAGGGTAGCAGCATTTTGGCACCGGCCCCGGCCGGCAAGCAGGCGGCTGATGTGCTGCCGCTGTCATTACGGCTAACGCCCGGCAAAACTGCCCAGCAGCCGCTCAGGCTGGATCTGGATGTGGGCACGGTGGCCAGTGGCAGCCTGCTGCTGGATGAGCATGGCAATCTCAAAAGCGGGGTGATTGCCTCCGGCCGTCCGCAGGGCAAGCTGCCGGACGAGGGCCTGGTACTGCGCCTGGCCGCGCCCAAGGTGGATTTGCCACGCTGGGTGGATACCATTGCCGGGCCTTCCGGACTGCATGGCAATACGGCCTCCGCCGGCAAATCGCTGCAGTTCGACCTGCCTTTGCAGATAGAGCTGGAAACCCCGCAGCTGGACAGCTGGGGTGGCAGCCTGCACAAGGTGACGGCCACGCTGGGTAATCGGCGTATCCACAATGGCTGGTCGCTGGATGTACGGGCGCATGAACTGAGCGGCAGCATCGATTACCTGCCCGAGGGCAATGGGCTGGTGCGTGCCAATCTGGCCTATGCCTTGCTCAATCCGCCGGAAAAGGGCAGCTCAGCTGATGGCGACACCGCCATGGCCGACAAAGGCGACTGGCCGGCACTGGATATTCGCGTGGGTGACCTGGTTTATCAGAACAGATCGGTTGGCAGGCTGGAAATGCGTGCCCGCCGCGAAGGGCGTGACTGGGTGCTCAATCCGCTGCGGTTGGTGGCAGCGGAAGGCAGCCTGCAGGGCAGTGCCCGCGTGCGTCGCAGTGATAGTGGCAAGGAAGTGCAGACCCGCTATCAGCTGGACAGCAGCGATGTGGGCAAGCTGCTGGCACGCGTCGGCCTGCAGGATACCTTCCGCAAGGGTGAAGGCACCCTCACCGGTAATATGAGCTGGCCGGGGGGGCTGTTTGATGTCAGCGCCAGCCAGCTTTCCGGCGAAATGACGCTGGCCCTGAAAAATGGTCGCTTTGCCAAGGTGGACCCGGGGGTGGCACGCCTGCTTGGCGTGTTGAGCCTGCAGTCGCTGACACGCCGGGTAAAGCTGGATTTCACCGATGTGTTCAGCGACGGTTTCGCTTTTGACTCCATCACCGGTGATGCCCGTATCAGCAAGGGCGTGTTTGTTTCTGATAATGTGCACATGAAAGGCCCGGCGGCGGATGTCTATCTGCGTGGCCAGGTGAATCTGGCCAATGAAACCCAGGACGTGCACATCAAGGTACAGCCCCATCTGGCCGAGAGCGTGGCACTGGCTGCCGGGGCGGCGCTACTCAATCCAGTGGTGGGCGTTGCCGCACTGGCGGCGCAGAAAGTATTGCAGGACCCGGTCGGCAAGATTCTGTCGGTCGAATATGTGTTGACCGGCTCGTTTGCCAATCCCAAGGTGGACAAGCAGGCAGCGGAACCTTTGAAAAACAGCAAGCGGATCATCACGCCATGAAACAGAAATTTATCGCTGCCGCCGTGCAGATGGTGTCCGGTACCGATGTCGCTGCCAACCTGGCCCGTGCCGCGGCGCTGGTGGCACAGGCGGCGGCTGCCGGTGCCGCCTTTGTGGTGTTGCCCGAATACTTCTGCCTGATGGGCAGGAAGGATGGCGACAAGGTGGCCATTTGCGAAGCTGCAGGCAGTGGCCCGCTGCAGACGGCACTGGCGGCCATGGCGCGTGACAACAAGATCTGGCTGGCCGCCGGCACCATTCCGTTGCGCAGCCCGGAGCCTGGCAAGGTATTCAACACCACGCTGGTATTCGACCCGGATGGCGTCGTACAGGCCCGCTACGACAAGATCCACCTGTTTGGCTATACCGGAAATGGCGAGCGCTATTGCGAGTCCGACAGTATTCTGGCTGGCAGTACGCCGGTGAAGGTGGATATCGGTCTGGCAGAAGTGGCATGCGGTATCTGCTACGATCTGCGCTTTCCCGAGCTGTTCCGCCAGTTGGCACCGTTTGATGTGATGATTCTGCCGGCGGCCTTTACTGCAGCCACCGGCGAAGCTCACTGGGAAGTACTGATGCGCGCCCGTGCCATTGAAAACCAATGCTTCGTGATTGCCTCCGGACAAGGTGGTACCCACGAAAACGGCCGCAAAACCCATGGCCAGTCCATGATCATCGACCCCTGGGGGCGCATTCTGGCGCAACATGCCAGTGGTGACGGTGTTGTACTGGCAGAGATTGACCCCGAATTGCTGCATTCGGTGCGCAGTGGCCTGCCGGCCCTGGCTCACCGTGTGCTTTGACAGAAAGACTCACCATGCAAGACGCTTTCAGTATTGCCGATCAGTTGTTGCTCGCGCCTTATGGCGTGGATGAAACCATGATCGAGAAAACCTTTGCCCGCATGCGTCAGCATGCCATCGATTATGCCGACCTTTACTTCCAGTACACCCGCAGCGAGGGCTGGAGTCTGGAAGAGGGCATCGTCAAGTCCGGTAGCTTCAGCATCGATCAGGGGGTGGGTGTCCGTGCCGTTTCCGGCGACAAGACCGCCTTTGCCTATTCCGACGACATCGGTGCAGACGCCATCAACCGTGCGGCCGACGCCGTGCGTGCCATCGGCCTCGTGGGTGGGGATGGCAGTGCTGGTCGCCAGTCCCCGCAACGTGCGCGGGCGCTGTACCCGGCCATCGACCCCTGCCACAGTCTGGAAGCAGCTGCCAAGGTAGCGCTGCTGGAAAAGGTGGAAAAACTGGCCCGCGCCATGGACCCGCGCGTGATCCAGGTGATGGCTGGTGTGGCCTCGGAATATGACGTGGTATACGTGGCACGTCATGACGGTGTGCGCGCAGCCGATGTGCGTCCGCTGGTACGGCTGTCGGTGCATGTGATTGCCGAGCACAATGGCCGGCGCGAGCAGGGCTCCGGTGGTGGTGGTGGCCGTTTTGACCTGACGCGCTTTGACGATGCGCTGGTGGAGTTGTATGTACGTCAGGCGGTGGACCAGGCGCTGATCAATCTGGAAGCCCGTCCGGCACCAGCCGGCCAGATGACGGTGGTGCTGGGTTCCGGCTGGCCGGGTGTGCTGCTGCATGAGGCCATCGGCCACGGTCTGGAAGGCGATTTCAACCGCAAGGGCACTTCGGCCTTTTCCGGCAAGCTGGGCCAGCGTGTGGCCGCAGCCGGCGTTACCGTGGTGGATGACGGCACGCTGGATGGTCTGCGTGGTTCGCTGGCCATCGACGACGAAGGCAATCAGACCAACCGTACCGTGCTGATTGAAGACGGCATCCTCAAGGGCTATATGCAGGATGCGATGAACGCCCGCCTGATGCAGGTGGCTCCCACCGGCAATGGCCGGCGCGAATCCTATGCCCACATCCCGATGCCGCGCATGACCAACACCTATATGCTGGGTGGCCAGCATGATCCCAAGGAAATCATCGCTTCGGTAAAGGACGGCCTGTATGCCGCCAACTTCGGTGGTGGTCAGGTGGACATTACCAGCGGCAAGTTCGTGTTCTCTGCCTCGGAAGCCTGGCGTATCGAAGATGGCAAGCTGACTTACCCTATCAAGGGGGCCACGCTGATCGGTAATGGCCCGGATGTGCTGGGTTATGTGTCGATGATAGGCAATGACATGGCGCTGGATCAGGGCGTGGGCGTGTGCGGCAAGGAAGGTCAGAGCGTGCCGGTGGGGGTGGGCCAGCCCACCTTGCGCATTGATGGCGGACTGACCGTTGGCGGTACCGGCGGCTGACAGGGTAGCTGGCATTCATGACGCAAGCAAAGACCGGCCTGGCATCTGGCCGGTGGCTGTTGCTGCTGGCAGGGCTCTGCCTGTGGCAATCCGTGGCGGCGCAGGATTTTACCGTTGCGGTGGAAGAGTCCGACAACCATCCCTTTGAGTATGTGCAAGGGGATGGCAAGACGCACGGTGGCTTTCATCTGGAAGTGATTGATCAGGTTGCAGCCCGGCTGGGTTGGCATGTAGTGTACAAGCCCATGCCTTGGCAGCGTGCCCTGCGCAGTCTGCAACTGGGCCGGGTGGATGCGCTCAGCTATCTGGCGCGTACGCCGGAGCGTGATGCCTATGCCGTGTTTCTGCCGGCTGCCATTCAACATCGTCAGTTCGCCGGCCTGTTTGTGCGGCGTTCCCAGCGTCAGCATTTTCCCGATACCACCAAGCCTTGCAGTTATGCGGGTTATCACATTGCGGCAGCCAGTAACTACTTTTACGGCGACATCGTGCAGCAGGCGATGCGTGAATGCTGGCAGATCGACATGACGGCCAGCTCCAAGGAAGAGGTGTTTTCCAAGCTGCTGGCCGGGCGTATCGATATCGCGGTGGCCTATGGTACTTCCTTGCAGTCGCTGGATGCGCAGATGCCGGAGCTGCAATCCCAGGTAGTTGCCCTGCGCGAGCCGCGCTGGCTGATTGGCGATTTCTACCTTGGGTTCTCGCGCAAGGCCATGTCTGCGCAGCGGATTGATGCCTATGTCGGCACCTTGGGCAGCTTCAGGCAAAGCCCGGCGTATCAGCAACTGGTACGCAAGTACAATATGAAGCCCTTTCTGCCCTGAGCCGCAGGTGGCGGCTGGCTGTACCTTTGTTTCCACATTTGTTCTTACCGGATACGACGACTGTCGCAGGAGAAAGCATGGTCCGGCTGGAAGACGTACAAATCCTGCTGCATACCGCACAGCTGGGCAGCCTGTCAGCCGCTGCGCGCGCGCTGGACATCAGCCCTGCGGTGGCTAGTGCCGCACTGAAGCGGCTGGAAAGCGAACTGGGTACCCATCTGCTGGTTCGCTCTACCCGCAGCTTGCGCCTGACCGCCGATGGCGAGCGCTATCTGGAGCATGCCCGAACTGCGCTGGATGCCTTACAGGCCGGTGCGCAGGCGCTGGCTGCCGGTCGCCAGACGCTGCAGGGGCAGCTCAGCCTGTCCATGCCCTCCGATATTGGCAGGCAATTGCTGCGTCCCTGGCTGGATGTGTTTCTGGATGAGCATCCGGGTGTACGGCTGCAACTGCATATCAGCGACCGCTTGGCTGATTTGTACCGCATGCCGGTGGATGTGGCCCTGCGCTACGGTGTGCCAGAGGATTCCAGCCTGGTGGCCCTGCCCATGTTGCCGGATAACCGGCGTCTACTGTGTGCTGCCCCGTCCTATCTGGCGCGGCATGGCTGGCCTGGGCAGCCGGAAGATCTTGCTGCCCATGCCTGCCTGCGGCTGGTGCTGGGGGATGCGCTGCATGAACGCTGGCGTTTTGTCCGGCAAGGCGAGTGGAGCACGGTAATGGTGAGCGGACGCCGCAATAGCGACGATGGTGAAATCGTCCGGCGCTGGGCGGTAGATGGACAGGGGATAGCCTACAAATCCCGGCTGGATGTGCTGGACGATGTGCGTGCCGGCCGCTTGCTACCCTTGCTGACGGATTACCAGACCGAGCGTGCACCGCTGTATCTGGTCTGCCCGCATCGCATGATGCTGTCGCCACTGGTTGTACGCCTGCGCGAATTCCTGCAGCTGCGACTGCAGCAGCACGTGCTGGCACCGCTGCAGTCCGCGTTGGATCAGGCCTGATCCATAAAACTCAACCTTGCGTACTTAGCAGGCTGCCCACCGAGCTGGTGTAGCTATTGCTCTGGCTGTGCTGCAGGTTTTGCAGCAGGGCGCTCAGGAAAGATTGCAGATTGGCCGAGGTGTTGCTGCCGGACGTAGCACTGTCGCTGGCGCTGCTGCCATTGGCCTGCTGGACACTGCTGAGCAGATTGTTGAAATCGCTTTGCAGGGTGCTGAGCGCACTGGAGCTGCTGGTGCTGCCAGAGGAGCTGGACAGCTGCTGGATCAGGCTTTGCAGCTGGCTTTCGGTATTGCCGTAGGCGCTGGTACTGCTGTCGCTGCTGCTATCTGAGGTGCTGGCAGACGTACTGGAGGACTTCAGCGCGGCAAACAGGTCGTGCATGAAAGTGTGCATGGCCTGCATCGGGTTTTGCGTACTGCCGGTACTGCTCAGGCTGTCATCGCTGTCACCGTCGCCATCTGGCGGCGGTGGCGGCGGTGGCGGCATGCCGGCAAGCGAGCCATTGCTGCTGTTGCCCGTGCTGTTGCTGCTACTGCTGGACGATGGCGGTTGCAATGAAATACCCAGTTGGCTTAATGCCTGTTCCACGCTTTGCATGAAGGCATCATTGCCACCACGGTGCTTGCCGTGATGGCGGACATCACTGCTGCTTGATGTCGTACTGGTCTGGCTGCTGCCGAGCAGGCTGCCGTAAATGGATGTGCTGCTGCTAATGCCTGAAATGCTCATGATGACGGCTCCTGATGCTTGCAAGTGAGCGGTGCGGTGTCGCGATGAGTGCTGCGGCCGGCGACAGGCGCGATGCTGCTGCAAGGCAAGTTTCAGGCCAGTAAGTTACGGCTTAAATGTAAAAACATGTTAGAAAATGTTAGCGATTGTCGTGAGGCGCGGAAAAATTCCCGTGCTCTGCTAAGGTGTTGCCTGCTTTGGCTTGTAGCCTGTTGCACGTGCTGGAAAAAATTGCCGCCGTCGGCAATATGCTGCCGTTGCAAAATTGTAAATATTCATTGCAGACAGTGGCTTGTCACCACTCTTTGATTACCGTCAGGCAATTTTTGCCGCCTGGTGCTGATGGCAGCCGCCCGAATGAGAGAGGGACCCGGGGCAAGCGGGCAGGCGGCTACCGCTTGCCATCATGCGCGGCTGATCCGTTAAAAACGGTTAGCGACCGGTAAAGCGCTATAAATCAGTGTAAATGGCAGTAAAACTTCACCCGCAACAGGCTGCGATGTGGATTATGTCTGCCGACAGCCCCCGGGAGAGGGGGGTAATGCAATAAATCAGGATGGAAAATGAGAATACTGCTGGTTGATGACGATATTGAATTGGCCGACATGCTGGGCAGCTACCTGGAGCGAGAGTCCTGCCTGGTACAGAAAGTAAGTGATGGTACCAGCGCCGTGGTACAAGCACTGTCCGGTCAGTTCGACCTGATGGTGCTGGACGTCATGATGCCTGGGCTTAGCGGGGTAGAAGTGCTGCGGCGTGTGCGCGAACACAGCATGCTGCCGGTGCTGATGCTGACGGCCCGTGGTGACGATACCGACCGAGTGCTGGGTCTGGAGCTGGGTGCCGATGACTACGTACCCAAACCATGCACACCGCGCGAGCTGCTGGCACGCATCCGTGCCATCCTGCGCCGCACTGGCAATCAGCCGCAGCCGGCGCATGAAACTGACGTCCTGCGCGAAGGCCCGCTGACCATGTGGCCGGGCGAGCGCCGTGCCCAGTGGGGTGAAGACCTGCTGGAGCTGACCAGTACCGAATACAGCCTGCTGGAACTGCTGGTGCGCCATGCCGGTCAGCCGGTGGGCAAGGATGTGCTGTCCAAGCAGGCTTTGGGCCGTCCGCTGGCCCGTTTTGACCGCAGCGTGGATGTACACATGAGCAGCATCCGGCAGAAGCTGTCGCGGGTGGCTCCGGGCCGTATCTGCATCCAGACCGTGGTACGTCGCGGTTACCAGTTCATCAAGGCCTGAGCATGGGACGTTTGTTCTGGAAGCTGTTTCTCATTCTGTGGCTGGCGCAGATCTGCACCGTGGTCGGGGTGGGGGCGGTATTCTGGATCAAGCACCGTAACGAGACGGCCGCCGCTGTCGAGCAACGCCACCCCATGGACGGTACGGTGCTGGACTTGGCGGCCAGCTTGCTGCGTCATGAAGGTAGTGCCGGTTTGCGCAAACAGCTGGAAGGCATGAGTTCGCGCGGGCGCGATTATCTGTACATACTGGACGATCATGGGCATGAGTTGCTGGATCGTGCCGCACCGGCAGCAGAGCTGCTCGCCCACCGACCCACGCGGGAGGTAAGCCTGCCGGATGGCACGCATTACCGGTTGGTGTTGCTACCGCCGGGGCCGCCGCCAGGCCTGCCCGGAGGGCCGGGTGGTCCGGGTGGTCCGGGGCATGGTGGCCCGGATGATCCGGGACCGATTCCGCTGATTCCCGTGGTGGGGGCTTTGCTGGGCAGCCTGTTGTTTGGTGCCATTCTTGCGCGCTATCTGTCCAAGCCCATCCACCTGATGAGCGAAGCATTCCAGTCGGTAGCCAAGGGCAATATGGATGTCAATCTGGCCAGCCGCATTGGTGGACGCCGCGATGAACTGGCCGATCTTGGACGTGACTTCGACAGCCTGGCGCAAAGGCTGAAGCAGTTGATCGTGGGCCAGCGCCGTTTGTTTCACGATGTATCGCACGAACTGCGCTCGCCGCTGGCCCGGCTGAATGCGGCAGTCGATCTGGCGCGACAGCAGCCAGATCGTCTGGATGAGTGGCTGGGACGTATCGAACGTGAGTCCGGTCGCATGGATACGCTGGTGGGCGAGGTGCTGGCGCTGGCCCGGCTGGATGCCGAAGGTGCACAGCATCCGCCGGAGCGGCTGGCGATCGATGTATTGCTGGAAGAGCTGATTCCCGACGCCGAATTCGAGGCTGAGGCCAATGACTGCAGCATTCTGCTGCTGCAGACCGATATGGCCGAAGTTATGATGCAGCCGGAGCTGTTGTCGCGGGCGCTGGAAAACGTGGTGCGCAATGCCATCCACCATACGCGCAAGGGCAGTGCGGTGTCGCTGGCGGTGGTGCGTTCTGTTACGGATGTCACCATCGAAGTGTGCGATTGCGGCCCCGGTGTGCCGGAGCATGAGCTGGAAACCATCTTCGAGCCCTTCTTCCGCAGCGAACAGAACAGCCAGCCGGGTGGCTACGGTCTGGGCCTGGCCATGGCACACCGCATCGTGCAGACCCACCATGGCCGCATCAAGGCAAGTAATCTGCCGCAGGGCGGGCTGCGTGTCAGCATCACCCTGCCATTGGCTACGGCCTAGCCTTGCTAGTTCTTGGAGCGCAGGCCGCCGGAACTACCCAGTTCGCTGAGCAGGCGGCAGGTGGTCTTGCCGCTCAGGCGGAAGGGGTCCAGCACCGGGCTGGAAGAGTGCCGCAGCAGTAGTGCGGCATTTTTCTTGTCTAGCGGTGCCTGTGCCATCGACCAGCAGGCAAACTCGCGCTGCTCGACTTCCTCGTAGCTAAGCAAGGTAACGTCGCAATGCCGGTTGTCACGGCAAATGGTCTGATACAGCGCATTGACTTCGGCGCGTCCACCTTCCAGTGCCTGTACGAAAACACCATCGCCATAGCACAGCACGCCGGTGATGCCGCGCTCGGGGTTGTGTTGATGGGCGGCATCCAGAATCAGCCGCACCAGTTCGCTGGTGATTGGGGTGGCGCTGCGGCTGGCGTAAATCAGGCGAACGAGCATGTCAGTTTCCTCTGTGCATCAGCGACAGGAATTCCCGGCGCAGATTGGCGTCGCGCAGGAAAGAACCGCGCATCACGCTATTGGTCATTTTCGAATTGTTGTCCTTCACGCCGCGCCAGTGCATGCAGAAATGATCTGCCTCCATGACGATGGCCAGGCCATCCGGTTGTAGCTTGTCCATCAGCAGGTCAGCAATCTGCATCACCGCTTCTTCCTGGATTTGCGGACGGGTCATGATCCAGTCGATCAGGCGCGCGTATTTGGACAGGCCAATCAGGTTGGAATGCTCATTCGGCATTACCCCGACCCAAACCCGGCCCATGATGGGACACAGATGGTGGGAGCAGGCACTGCGTACCGTGATGGGGCCGACGATCATCAATTCGTTCAGCTGTTCGATATTCGGGAATTCGGTATTGGGCGGGCTGGCAACATAACGGCCACGAAACACCTCGCGCACGAACATCTTGGCAACGCGCCGTGCCGTGTCCTGCGTGTTGTGGTCGTTAACCGTGTCGATGACCAGGCTTTCCAGCACCCCTTGCATCTTGGCTGCCACTTCCTGTTGCAGCAAGTCCAGCTCATCGCCCTCGATGAAATCGGCAATATTGTCATTGGCGTGAAAGCGCACGCCGGCATTCTGCAGGCGGTAGCGTATGCGGGAGGACACGCTATCGGTGCTCATGGCGTTGTTATCCGTTTTGCTCATGGTGGCTTTGGCCTTTATCTTCGATGGACTGGCATGGCCCTGGCGCGGGTGCTTGCCCGTGGGAGTGGTCCTGCCAGCCGCTGTTTATCCGTGACGTGTGTGTGGCAAACTCCACTGGTCTGCTGCCGCTGGAATTCCTGTCCTGCATGGTAATGCGCCGCTGGGGCAGGGAAAAGGAAAACCGCAATCAACCTTGCTAAATGGTGACGCCGGCGCTGGCTTTCAAGACTGCCGCCCGGTTTTCTGCTGCCGGTAAAGGCAGGGCTGGCCAGATGCTTCCAGCACATCCAGACAGGGCTGGCGCTTGCTCTTGATTTTTAGGGCAGTGCAGGCGTAAGGAAAGCGGGCATCATGGCTGATATGGTAGTGGCGGCAGTCCAGGCATTGCCGGAGGGGTTGGGGGGCTTTTCCGGTAGCGGGCATGATGTGGCCGGACAGAGTGGAAACTGCAGCGATTGTGCCTGTTGCCGTGCCTAATGTGAATAATTGTTTTAAATGCTGATGTCGGCTGTCATTTTTGGTATAAAGCTGAATTGCATCTTGCAAATCAGGCCCTGTCCGTTTGCAAGGCGGGCTTCCCGGCTGCTCAAGCCGGTATTGATACCCATCATGACTATCGACCCCGTACTGGTTCTGGCCCCGATCTTCCTGACCACCGAATTGCTGAGTCTGGCGCTGTGCATGGCGCTGGCTTCGCTGCGGCGCAGCGGCCTGCCCGGCGTGCGGCAGTGGTTGCTAGCCAATCTTGCCGTCGTGGTTTATCTGCCCTTGCTGGGTTTGCGCGGGATAGTGCCCGACAGTATTTCCATTGTGGCCGCCAATGGCATCCTGGCTTTGTCTGTAGCCCTGTACTATGCCGGCTGTGCCCATTTTCTTGGCCAGCCACCACGCTGGAACTGGCTGCTGGGTGGTGCGCTGCTGCAGGTGCTGGCGGTAAGCTACTGGCGCTACGGGGACAACAGCCTGCCCATGCGGGTGATGGCCATTTCCGCTTACAGTGCCGTGGTGTGTACCGCTACCGCCTGGCTGATGCTGAAACATTATCGTGGTCGGCGCAGCAGCGTGCATTATCGCTTGCTTACCGGGCTGGCCTGTATCTTTGCCTTGTCACAACTGGCGCGCAGCATCTACTTCTACACACTGCACCCGGCACCTACCAGCATCATGCTGGCCAGCGGCTGGAATATCGTGCTGCTGTGCCTGGGCGCTGCCATCATGCCTGCCCTGTCGATGTCTGCCGTACTGATGCTGCACGAGTCCTTGCAAACGGAGGCCGAGAATGCTGCCAATCGTGATTTCATGACCGGCGCACTGTCACGCAAACACCTTTTCACCATCGGTCAGCAGCAGATACTGCACGCGGCGGCATCACATCAGCCATTGACGCTGCTGTTGATCGATCTGGATCACTTCAAAACCATCAACGACACATTTGGCCATGCCGCTGGCGATGAAGTACTACGGGCTTTCGCTGACATGGTGCATGGGCATCTGCGCGGGCAGGACACCCTGGGCCGGCTGGGTGGAGAAGAATTTGCCATTCTGTTACCCGATGCCACCGTGGAGGCTGGATGGCAGGTGGCCGAGCGGCTGAGACTACATGCCCAGCAGCATCTGGTCAGCAGCAGTTTTGGCGATTGCCGCTACAGCATCAGCATTGGCGTGGCGGACTGGCATGGTGGCGAAAGTTTTGATCAGCTATGCCGTCGTGCCGACCAGGCTTTGTATGAGGCAAAGAACAATGGTCGCAATCGGGTCCATGTCAGCCCTGTTGGTGTAGTGCCGGCGGCAGTGGCGGGTTGAGCGATGTCGGAGTGTAAAGTCAGTGTGGGCTGGCATCGCAGTGGAAGCGACACCGTGTTCCGGAAAAATTGTTTTCCCGGCAAAACCATTGAAAGATCTTGCTGTCGCTAGGATTCTTACCAGAACACAGCCAAGCCACAGGCCGTAGCATCGTATTGACAAAAGAAAAGCCGCAGAATGCGGCTTTTCTTTTGAGTGGTAAATTTTATTGTCGGGTAAACTCCGCATCCAGGCCACCACCTTGCAGCCCGGGCAGTTGAATCTGATAGACGTTGCCATTGACAACGGCCTGGCCGATACGGTGATGCCCACTGCTCACCGCGGTTAGTCCATTTTGCCCCGCCATGGTAACGCGGATTTGTTGTTGGGCAACTTTGGGGTTTTGCATTGGCCAGTGCTGACCTGCATCGATGATTTCGTTCATTTTCTGCCTTTCTGTGCAGCGAGTAATAAACGTTAAATATCCAGGTCTGCAACAAACTGAATGGCCTTGTCTCCCAGTTTGTCGATAACGGCTTGTCTGACTTTGGTGTAAATGTCGCCATCCAACGTCATGGTATTGGTGGATTTGTATAAAGACATTTTGGATGTGGAGTAGGTAAACCAGAGAAAACCGGTGGTTGATTCGGTAGTGTTGAAGTAGAAGGATGCGTTTTTCATGACCACCGAACCATTTGACAAGCCGCAAGGAGCAATCTGGAAATTACCAGCGGTAACGCTGCTGCTGGAGCTATTCCATAATACCAGGCCATGACTGCCGCTATCGAGTGCACCCAAGGCATCAATCGTCGCCTGCGAGACAGCGGCCTCATCTTCCGATGCAATCGCTTTCAATATTTCAATCACTGCTTTGTTCATTTCAAATGAATCACCAGCGGCATTGTATTTGTCAAAATTAAAGGCCTGGATTACCCAGCCTAGTGGTTCCAGCACACTTTGATAATATTTATACCAATCCTGGGTTTGTACCTCCCGGTCATATTTTTTGTTGGCTGCCAGCTGGGCAAGTAATGTGGAATTCAATACGTCCGATTTGTTCTGGCTGTCCAGGCCTGCCACAAATGAAACCAGACTGCCATCTACGACATAACCTCCTTTGCTATCGTCGGGTGGTGGAGTGGTGGTGTTTGCCAATAGATTGGACTGTAAGGTCAAATTGCTGGCGGGTAGTTGTAGATTATTAATGAAGTTGAGGCGGTCTGAAATGGCAAGCATGACTATTCCCTTCGTGCATGGTGAGAAGACTTTTTGCCGGTATTTATCTTGCGGCTTGTTCAGGCTAGGTTTGTCTGATGTCGGGAACAACATGCTTTTTACTTAGTAAACTTACCTATGCTGAATATTTTGCATGAAATAACCTGAGCTGGCATTAAGCAGGGTTTTGGTTTTGGGGATATGTGCAGGGGAGATCGGGTGAGAAGATATTTTGAGTAATACTAATAATTAATGTTGGCTTGATATTGCTTTATTAATTTCACATTGAAAATAAAAGCGGGACAGTCCGGGCTAAGGGCGGGGAAGCATGGCCACATGGCCAGTGTACGCGTAGCAAATCATCTGTCGCATCCTGGACGATTTTTGGCAAAACACATCAGCAGATTTGTTTCTGCCTGTGTTTTTAGGGAGCTGCAATAGCGGGGAAGCGGCAAAAAAAATGGGCACGCCCTCTCGGGGTGCCCAATGCTGGTGCAAATCTAATCTACAAGTGTAAAGTTATTAACTTCAATAATTTAGCGTCCCTACAGCAGCTGTGGCTCAGTCGGCTGGTTTGAAACTCAGGCAGACGGAGTTGATGCAGTAACGCTCGCCGGTGGGTTCCGGGCCATCCGGGAATACATGGCCCAGATGGGCATCGCAGTTTGTGCAACGCACCTCTACGCGCAGCATGCCGTGTGATGTATCGCGCAGGCGGGTAATGCGTTCACCGGCAGCTTCGGCCCAGAAGCTGGGCCAGCCGCAGCCTGCATCAAACTTGGTATCGGAGTGGAACAACAGGCTGCCACAGCAAATGCAGTAATAGTCACCGCGCTCGGTGCGCAGGTAATGTTCGCCGCTGAACGGGCGTTCGGTGCCGCCCTGGCGGGCGACACGGTATTGTTCCGGGCTGAGCCGGGTACGCCAGTCGGCATCGCTGATGGATTTCGGGTCGTTCATGGCCATTCCTTGAGGTGGGGCTGTGGCTGTTGGTCGTGGCTGCTGGCTTGATCTGACGCGTGGCAGGCTTACAGTTCGTCCAGGCTGCTGTCCAGATGGGTCTCGTCGGCCCATTTTTCAATTTCCCAGCAGCCATCTCGATAGCTGACCCAGTTGAGTGCTGCATTGGGGATGGGAAAGTTGCGTGCGCCGTTCAGTCCCTGACCACTGGCGGTGCGGTGCACCATCTCCAGCACGCCGCCATGGCTGACCACCAGAATCTGCTCCCCCGGATGTTGCTCCGCTAGTTGCTGCATGCAGTGCATGATGCGCTGACTGAAGGCGTGCAGGCTTTCGCCGCCTTGCAGGTCAAAATGCAGGTCTCGCTCCTGGTGCAGCCGGTAAATGTGCGGGATATGCTCGCGTGCTTCGTCGAAGGTGCGCCCCTGGAAGGCCCCATAATGCCGTTCTTTTAGCGCGGGGTGGGTTTGCAGCGGCAGGCCCAACTGGCGGCTGATGGCGCTGGCGGTCTGGCGGGCGCGGGTCAACTCGCTGACATGCAGCGCGGCAAACTGCAGTTGCTGTCTGCCAAGTGCGGCGGCCAGCTGTTCGGCCTGCTGCAAGCCGCGCGCATTGAGCGGGATATCCAGATGGCCTTGCAGGCGGCGCTCGCGGTTCCAGTCGGTTTCACCGTGGCGGATCAGGCAAAAACGGGTGATGGGCATGGGTGTTTCCGGATGGTTGAGCGGTTGAAGCGGGATTACAGTATGCCGACACCAGAGATTTCACGCGCCAGGTTGGCGGCGTAGTTGTCGGTCATGCCCCCTACGAAATCCAGTACTTTCATATAGGCCTGATACAGGCTGTCTTCTGGCTTGATGTGTTGCTCCAGCAGCCCCATGGCCAGGTGTTGGCGCGGGGTCAGCTGTTCTGCACCACGGGTGACCAAGGCGTGCACGGCAGGGATGAGCACGTCCAGGATGGCCGCAATGCAGGGGTAGGAGGCCAGTTCGGTAACCAGTTTGGTGCGGTGGCGGTATACCTTGTTGCTGGCCAGTTCCTTGGCCTGAATCAGTGCTTCCTGTACCTCGGCATCCGTCAGGTTGATCAGGTCCTTGGCCGGAAATTCGCCAGCAAGAAGGGCGTTGTGGTGCAGCATGAATTTTTGCGCCACTTCGGCCACGCAGCGGCCAATGGCGATGCCGCGCAAGGTGGCGCATTTCTGCTTCACGTCGTGCAGGTTCCACACCTTTTCGTATTCGGTGAAGCGGGCAAACAGGCCTTCGAATTCGTGTACGTCCAGAATGCCGATTTCCACCGCATCTTCCAGGTCCAGAATGGCGTAGCAGATATCGTCGGCCGCTTCCATCAGGTAAGACAGCGGATGGCGGCTCCATTCCAGTTCGCCCTTGCGCGGTAATTGCAGCTCGGTGGCAATGCGCTCGAAATAGGCCAGCTCGGTACGGTAGATATTGAACTTGTCGCGCACCAGTGCCTTGGGTGCGTCGGATGTCCATGGGTATTTGATCAGCGCACCCAGTGCCGCGGCAGTCAGGCGCATGCCGCCTTCATGGTTGTACATTTCCAGCGTGGCCAGCATGCGCAGGCCGTGGGCGTTGCCTTCGTAGGTCTGCACATCGCGGAGCTGGGCGGCATCCAGCGTGTGCAGGAAATGGGCGTTGCGTGCATCGCGGAACCAGTCGCGCAGTGCATCTTCGCCGGTATGGCCAAACGGCGGGTTGCCGATGTCGTGTGCCAGGCAGGCTACCTGCACCACCGCACCAATATCAAAGGGGCTGTAGCCCGCAGGCATGACGCCGGCGTGCTGCATCATCACGCCAACCCGGTTGCCCAGACTGCGGCCGACACTGGCCACTTCCACGCTGTGCGTCAGCCGGTTGTGGGTGTGGTCGTTCTGGGCCAGCGGATGTACCTGGGTCTTGCGGCCCAGGCGGCGGAAGGCGCTGGAAAACACTACCCGGTCATGGTCGATGTGGAAGTCGCTGCGCAGTCCGGCACTGCCTTCATCGGTAGCCGGGGTGCGGGTGGGCTTGATTTCCCCTTGTACCACCTTGAAGCGCTGGGTGGAGAGCAGGGCAGTCCATTGTTGTTGCTGGTGCTGGGTCATGGCAGGCCGTGGCAGGTTGGATGTAGCGATGATATGGGCTTTGCCGCCCGGGGAAAAGCAGCTTGCCGCTCAGCGCAGGGCATACAGGCGGATCAACTGGCCGTGGCGGTCTTCGGTAATGTAGAGTGCGCCGTCGGCACCGGCGCGGATTTCTACCGGGCCGCCGGGGCCTTTGCTGTCTTTCCAGTTGCTGATCAGTTCCAGCCCCTGGCCAGTGGGCAGGCCCTGGCGGTCGGTCGGATAGGCCATCAGGCGGTGGCCATGCTGGCGATAACCATGAAATCCGACAATCAGCCAGCCGGCAAAGCGTGGCGCGGCCTTGGGCCCCAGCCACCAGGTCAGTCCCAATGGTGCGGCATGTGCGGGTAACAGGCGGTAGGGGGCGATGGTTTGACTGCAGTCGTAGGCGGGAAACTCCGGTGCCGCCACCTGTTTGTCGTAGCAAAAGGGCCAGCCATAGTGCTTGCCGGCTTGCAGCAGATTCAGCTCGTCGTGTGGCAGTTCATTGTCGTTGGGCAACTGCAGTTTCAGTTGGATGGCGTCGCGGCTGTTTTCTGCCTGCAGCAGGATGCCACTGCGCGGATGCACGCCCAGTGCCATGCTGTTGCGCAGGCCGCGGGCAAATACCCCCATATCGCTGACCTTGCCATTGTTATCGATGTGATAGCGCCACACCACGCCGGCCAGGTCCTGCTCACTCTCGGGGCAGTGTCCGCTTGCCTGCTCGGCTGGCGATGCGTTTTCGCAATTGTCGGATGAGCTGCCGATATTGACGTAGAGATCGCCATTGGCGGCCAGGGCAAAGGTAGTGAGCGGATGACGCTGGCGCGCTGGCAGGCTGATGACGGTTTCGCGTTGTTGTGGCGCTGCCAGGTCAAAGCGGATGATGCGTCCCACTTCTCCCACGTAAATCTTGCCATCCGGTCCTTGCGCCACGCCGTGCGGACGGTCCAGCCCTGTTAGCAGCACAGTCTGCTGCCAGCTGCCGTTCTTGCGTTCCAGTTGCAGCAGACGGCCTTGCGGGGCATCCCAGCGTGTCATTTCGGTCAGCAGCAGCTTGCCGTCCGGCAGGATGGCAAGTCCACGCGGCATTTTCAGGCCGCTGGCAATGATTTCGGCGCACAGGCCGGGCAGGACGTGCATGCCGGGTGGTGCAGCCTGAGGGCAGCGTTCGGCAGCTTGCGCCGACAGGGGCAGCATCAGGCAGGCAAGGATAAGCAGGTGACGGACATGCATGCGTTTTCTCCGGGAAGTACCGGCACAAGCCGGATGCTGCCAGCAACAATAGCAAGGGCCTGCCGGAAAGTCGCCCTTGCCGTGCGATCAGCTCAGGGTTGGTGGGGGGCTTGAGCCGATAAAATCTGCTTGCGATGATTGTGCATGTAAATGATAATGATTGTCATTAACAAATGAGCGAGGTGATGTCATGCTGTGGGCAATCATTCAGCTATGCGGAGTGGGGGTAATGGTGCTGACGCGGTTTGCTTACCGGCCATTGCTGCGGCGTAGTAGTCACCTGCTGGTGGGGCAGTGCATCCTGCGCTGGCCTGTGCTGCTTGGCATGGTGATCCTGCCCTTGCTGGCCTCGTTTCCGGGCTGGCCGCACCGGTTTTCGCTGGCCCTGTCACCGCTGGCCGGGCCGGTGGGCTGCCTGATGCTGGCGTATGCATGCTGGCTGTTCTGGCGTAGTCAGCATGATGTGCTGTTGGGCAATGCGCAGCGCAAGCCATGGCCGGGCGGGGTTTATCAGCGTATTCGCCATCCGCTGTATGCGGCCCTGTGGCTGGCGGCACTGGCCCAGTTCCTGCTGGTGCAGGATGGCTTGGCGGGCAGTGGCGGTGTGCTTGCCCTGCTGTTCAGCTATGGACGCAGCGTAAGGCGGGAGGAAGGGCTGTTGCTGCAGTGGCTGGGTGATGCCTATCGCCAGTATATGCAGCACACTGGCCGGCTGTGGCCTCGCGGGCTGGCGCGCTAGCGCTGCCGGTTGTTCTCAGGGCTGACCATCGATATTGCTCAGCATGGTGGTGATTTCCGCCGGGCGATACAGGGCCGGGCCGCTTCGATACACCGTCAGTTTTCCTTGTTCGATGAGGCCGACTTCCAGCTGCCTGCTGGCTGGGTCCAGCAGCAGGTAGGCCATCTCGCTGCCGCCTTCGTGCGGCTTGTTGCCACTGACATAGAGCAGCTGGTCCCGGCTTAGCGGGCCGCTAACCTGCATGTTCTGCTGGAACACGGCAAATTTGCTGCCCAGCAGTTGCCGCAACGCGTCCGCCACCACGCCGGTCTGGTACAGGCCGATGTCGGCCGGGTACTTTCCTACCTTGTTTTCCAGCGCCTGCCATTGCTGCTTGCCATCCGCCTTGCCTGATGCCTGTTTCAGGATGGCCATGGCATTGCCCAGTGCCGGATTCTCCGTGAGCAGTGTTGCCGCCTGCTGCTTGGCTTCGGCCGTGACATTGCTTGCCTGCTGGCGCAGTGCGGCAAGCGGTGCGCTGCTGGCTTGCAGGCTATTGTGGGCTACGCCGATGGCGGCTGAGGCCGCTTGCTGTACCTGTTCGCTTTGTTGCTGGCTGCAGGCGGTCAGCAGGCAAAGCCCTGTCATGGCCATGACTTTTCTGTGCGAGATCATGATGGCTCCTGGTACTGTGAACGATGGCAGAGTGTCTGGGGCGGCAAGAGTTCCTGTTTTTTATCGTAGTAATGCTACATATATTCTTGCGCATCACCTGTAGTTAACATTCACTATGAAAAACATGAATGTTTGAAATCGAACATATTAGCCTGCTCGTTACTGAGTGGCCTTATTCTGCGCGCGGGGTCGTTGTGCTGTTGCTGTCGGTGCTTGTGGCTTTGGCGGCAAAAGACGGCAGGTGCGCCTGCACGGCATGCACTTTGCCTGTTTTGCTGCTATGGTGTTGATTATCAACAGGTCTGCGTATGCGGTGCCAGACGCCTTGCCGCTCAGGCGGGGGCTGGATTTTCCCTGTTGGGCAGTCAGGGCGCTTTGTGCGGTCCTGGTTTGATCTGCATCAAGCTGTTATTTTCGATATCGAATGTAGTATTGTTTCCATAGAGAACAATTTCGGGCTTCAATCAGGAGATAGTCATGGAATCGATTGCTCAACAAGCCGTACAAGCTGACCCGTGGCGGGATTTTGCCGCCGGAGACTGGCAAACCCGTGTCGATGTACGCAACTTCATCCAGCGCAATTACCAACCATATGCTGGCGATGCCAGTTTCCTTGCCGCCGCTACCGAACGCACCCAGGCTTTGTGGGAGGCGCTGGGGGAGTTGCTGACACAGGAACGCGCGAAGGGGGTGCTGGATGTCTCGGCTGACCGCGCAACATCCATCACGGCGCATGACGCTGGGTATATCGATCCCAAGCTGGAACTGATTGTCGGCCTGCAGACCGATGCGCCGCTCAAGCGTGCCATCATGCCAAACGGTGGTTTGCGCATGGTGGAAGCCGGTCTGGCTGCCTATGGCTTTACCCTGGACCCGGTGATCAAGGAAGTCTGGAGCAAATACCGCAAGAGCCATAACCAGGGTGTGTTCGATACCTATACCCCGGAAATTCTGGCCGCGCGTAAATCCGGCATCATCACCGGCCTGCCGGATGCCTATGGTCGTGGCCGCATTATTGGCGATTACCGTCGTGTCGCCCTGTACGGTACCGATTTCCTGCGCAAGGAACGCCAGCAAGCCTTCCATGAACTGGACGACGCCGTATTCACCGAAGACGTGCTACGTCAGCGTGAAGAGCTGTCCGAACAATTCCGTGCGCTGGATGAGCTGCGCGAAATGGCAGCCAAGTACGGCTACGACATCAGCCGTCCGGCGGTGAATGCGCGCGAAGCCGTGCAATGGACCTACTTTGCCTATCTGGCTGCGGTGAAGGAGCAAAACGGTGCCGCCATGTCGCTGGGCCGCATTGCCACCTTCCTCGACATCTATATCCAGCGTGATCTGGCGGCAGGCATCCTGAGCGAAGCACAGGCACAGGAGCTGATTGATGATCTGGTGATCAAGCTGCGCATCGTACGCTTCCTGCGCACCCCGGAATACGACCAGCTGTTCTCCGGCGACCCCACCTGGGTGACCGAATCCATTGGCGGCATGGGTGAGGATGGCCGCACGCTGGTGACCAAAAACAGCTTCCGCTTCCTCAATACCCTGTACAACCTGGGGCCGGCACCGGAGCCCAACCTCACCGTATTGTGGTCCACCGCGCTGCCGCAGGGCTTCAAGGATTTCTGCGCCAAGGTGTCCATCGATACCAGCTCCATCCAGTACGAAAACGACGACCTGATGCGGCCCTACTGGGGCGACGATTACGGCATTGCCTGCTGCGTGTCGGCCATGCGCATCGGCAAGCAAATGCAGTTCTTTGGTGCCCGTGCCAATCTGGCCAAGGCCATGCTGTATGCCATCAATGGCGGTCGCGATGAAAAGAGCGGTGCCGTGGTGGCACATGGCTTCGAGCCGATTACCGATGATGTGCTGGACTTTGACACAGTGATGGCCAGGTTCGACAAGATGATGGACTGGCTGGCCGCCACTTACGTGAAGGCGCTCAACTGCATCCATTACATGCACGACAAATACGCATACGAGCGTATCGAAATGGCACTGCACGACCGTGACATCCTGCGCACCATGGCCTGCGGTATTGCCGGGCTGTCGGTGGCAGCGGATTCGCTGTCGGCCATCAAGCATGCCCGCGTGCATGTCATCCGCAACGAAGACGGCCTGGCAGTGGACTACCGTATCGAGGGCGACTACCCGGCCTATGGCAATAACGACGACCGGGTGGACAGCATGGCAGTGTGGCTGACCGAAACTTTCATGCAGAAGATCAAGGCCCAGCCGTATTTCTACCGCAATGCCACGCCCACCCAGTCGGTACTCACCATCACTTCCAATGTGGTGTATGGCAAGAAAACCGGTAACACCCCGTGCGGCCGTCGCGCTGGCGAGCCGTTTGCACCGGGTGCCAATCCGATGAACGGTCGTGACGTGCATGGTTTTGTTGCTGCCGGTGCCTCGGTGGCCAAGCTGCCCTATGCCGCCGCGCTGGATGGCATCAGCTGGACCGCATCGGCAACGCCGGATGCGCTGGGGCATACCGCAGAGGACCGCGTTGCCAATTTGTCGCATTGTCTGGATGGCTTTGCCGCTGCCGGCGGTTTCCATGTGAATGTGAACGTGTTCCGCCGTGAAACCCTGCTGGACGCCATGGAGCATCCAGAACTGTACCCGCAACTCACCATCCGCGTGTCCGGCTATGCGGTGAACTTCGTCAAACTGACGCGTGAACAGCAACTGGATGTGATCAACCGTACCTTCCACGGTAGCCTGTAAGCCAGTCACGGTTTGTCCATCCACCCGCCCGCCGGCAGATGCTGACGGGCGGGTTTTTCATCGGGAGTTTTCATGACCCAGCAGCATGTGGTGCATGTGCCGCTCAGTCAGGGTGAGCTGACCGGCTATGTCCACTCCACCGAAAGCGGTGCCGGAGTGGACGGGCCGGGCATGCGCTTTGTCTATTTCATGTCCGGCTGCCAGTTTCGCTGCCAGTACTGCCACAACCCGGACACCTGGAAGCTGCATGCGGGAAGGCAGTTGACGGTTGAACAGGCAGTGGCGGAAATCGCACCCTATGCCGGCTTTCTCAAATTTGCCGGTGGCGTGACTGTATCCGGTGGCGAGCCGCTGATGCAGGCAGAATTTGTCGGGGCACTATTCACTGCCATCAAGCAGCGCTACGGCCTGCACACCGCGCTGGATACCCAGGGCTTCTTGCATGCCAATGTGGATGATGCCTGGTTTGACCAGGTCGATCTGGTATTGCTGGACATCAAGCACAGCGACCCGGTGCGCTATCAGCTGATTACCGGACAGGCGCTACAGCCGACGCTGGATTTTGCCCAGCGGCTAAAGCGGCTGGGCAAGCCGATGTGGCTGCGCTATGTGCTGGTGCCGGGTTTGACCGATGGCGCGGCTGATATCGCCCGCCTGGCAGACTACGCAGCCAGTCTGGGCAGTATCGTGCAACGGGTGGAGGTTTTGCCCTTTCATCAGATGGGAGCAGCCAAATGGGCAGAACTTGGACTGGACTACCCGCTGGCCAACACCCCGGCCGCCGCTTCGGCGGTAGTGGATGCGGCCCGGGCCTTGTTTGCTGCGCGAGGGTTGACTGTCTGTTGAGGCGGGTGGAGAACCAGGGTATGGGTTAAAGGTTCTGGCTATCTTTCCGAAACTTCTGATAGGTATTGTTTCTCAGCTCAGGATAATACGACGGGTAGGTCATTGAACAACCCTGAAATGATTGTCCGAAGCGATGAATAAAGAACCGTGCAAAGCCGGCAAGCAAACCGGCAATCTGTCTTCCCGGGTGATCAGCGAACAGATTAGTACCCTGATCGACCGGCTTTCCAAAAAAGGCCAGTGCATCGTCATCTGGGAAAAGGAGCGCTTGCTGTTTTGCTCCATGGATAGTCGCAATGCCCAGCGCTACCTCGCCAAACCCACTTGCCTTGGGGTCTATGATGCTGATGTCACCTACTGGGATGTGCAGAAAGACCTTAAAGAAATCCTGCAGCGCAGTTGATGGTGTATTGTGGCGAACCGGTGTGGCTGCGGTCGGCTGCATCATTCTGATTTACCCCTGTAGCCATATCCGGTACAGTCCGCCTTTTCCATCGTCAAGGCAGGCTTCTGACAGGAGGCTGCCAGCCGTCCCGTCAGTGAGTCCTGCCCTTATGCCGGGCTCATGCACTACACCATTTTCGACACGCCAATCCTGCGCGACCTGATGCGCACCTTGTCCATTTTCCTGCTGCGTCTGCATGGTTGGCGCATTGATGGCAACTTTCCTGATCTACCCAAATACGTGCTGATTGCTGCACCGCATACCAGTAACTGGGATTTCCCGCTGACGCTGGGCGTGTGCTTTGCCCTGCGTGCCAAGCTGTACTGGATGGGCAAGCACACTTTGTTCTGGGGGCCGATGGGACCACTCATGCGCTGGTTGGGGGGGATTCCGGTACTGCGCAGCCGCAGCAACTCGCTGGTGCAGCAGATGGTGGATGTATACCAGCGTTCCGACAAGCTGGTGGTGGCCATTCCGCCGGAAGGCACCCGTCAGCGTGTCAAGGAATGGAAGACCGGGTTTTACCACATCGCCTGCGGTGCGCAGGTGCCGGTGGCGCTGGCTTATATGGATTACGCACGCAAGGTATGCGGTTTCGGTCCGGTGTTTTATCCGATCGGTGATATCGCGGTGGACATGCCGCAAATCCAGGCTTTTTATCAGGATAAGGTGGGTAAATACCCGGACCAGCACTAGGCGGGGTCGTAAAAACACACCTTGCCATCCGCGGCCGTATCCAGGTAGTACTGGTTGCCGGATGCCTTGATCGGTACAGGCCCGCAGGCAGTTGCTGCGGGCCTGTTGCATGGTGACGGCTTGTTTTCAGGGAACGGGGGCTGCGCTGGTGGCTGCTTGCACCGGGATGAACTGCAGGAAGGGTGCGGCCAGCAAGGACTGGCCAAAGTCGATGGCGCTGCGGCGCAGCTTTTCATCGGACAGCTCGGCCAGCAACTCCAGCCGTGCAATGATCTTGGACATTTCGCGTTCAAAGCTCAGATTGCGCAGCTGTGGTGTGATTTCATTGGCCAGCAGCATGGGGCTGCCGTCCGGATTCTGCCTGCGCCCCAGCAGCCAGGAGGCCACTTCGACATTGTAGGCGGCATTGGCCAGTTGCTGGGCATTCAGCCCGTGTACCAGATACAGTTCGGTACGACCACCATAAACCTCCACCAGCATGCTGCCCAGCCCGAATACCAGCGTACCTACGCGGTCGCCGCCAAATTGCGGATCAAAGGCAGTGCTTAGTGCGGCGGTGGAGCGCACCTGTCCCAGGCTGGGCAGGGGCTGATTCTGCCGGATTGCGTTCATGACTTGGGAGATGGCGGCATCGCGGCTGCTGAAGCCTGCTTTTTGCCATTGCGACGGGTTGCGGCGATAAAGCTTGTCCAGCAAGGTTTGCAGGCTGGCCAGATTGTCGCGCATGGCCAGGTTGGCCATGCGATTGGCTGCGCTCTGACCCAGTTCGGCAGAGCTGAAATCGTCCCCCTTGACCGGTTTGCGTACTGGCGCGTTACTGCAGCCGGCCAGTAGCAGGCCCAGCAGCAAGAGTAGGGCAAAGCGTAGCATCTTCATGGCTGTGCACGCCTGGCGTGTAAAAGTGAAGATGAGCCGTTTTACCCTGTTGCCTGCACTCAAGCAAGTAGGCCAGGTGTCAGGACTTGGTGGCGAACAGGGCGCGCCAGCCATCTACACCAAGGCGGGTGACTGTTTCGATATTTTTTTCGAAGATGGCTTCGGCGTCCGGAAAGGCTTCCACGGCCCGATCGATGCTGGCTTCGCGAATCAGGTGCAGAGTAGGCCAGGGCGAGCGGTTGGTGTAGTTGCTGACATCATTGATGCCGGTGCCGTCAAACTGGAATTTCGGATGGAAGCTGGCAACCTGCAGCTCTCCGTCCAGTTCCAGTTCTTCGACGATGGCGTCAGCGATATCCTGGAATTCGTTGAAATCCAGGAAGCGCTGCAATACATAAGGGTGTACCAGCAGGGTGGTATCGGTTTCTTCCGGGTCGGTATCGGCCAGCAGGCGCAGCTCACGCGCCAGCTCTTCGGCGAGTTGCGCCGGTTCCGTGGCGTCGCTTACGACAATGCGTACCTGGTTTTTGACATAAACCGATTTGGCAAAGGGGCAGAGATTCAGGCCGATGACGGCCTTTTCCAGCCATTCGCGTGTGCTGGTAATGGCTTCTTCGTGGGTTGGCGTTTGCATGGTGCTAGGTCCGAATGGCTGGGTGATATACGGCGGTGAAGCTTGGAAAACAAAAAACCCGGACGAGTCCGGGTTTTCATCAGCGAGTAATCTTTAAAAGATTACAGCGGCTGGATGTTGGAGGCTTGCTTGCCTTTCGGGCCATCGACGATGTCGAAGCTTACGCGCTGGTTTTCGGCCAGGGTGCGGAAGCCTTTGGCATTGATCTGGGAGAAGTGAGCGAATACGTCATCGCCACCTTCATCCGGAGTGATGAAGCCAAAACCTTTGGAGTCGTTGAACCACTTAACGGTACCGGTTGCCATTTTGTTTATCCTCAAAACGAGCAAGTTGATAAAACGCATGAAGTTCAAGGGAAATGGCGACTGAGGTACGGACTAAATGCCACTACGACAACTACACATCCACAACTTGAGCATCCTGCAGGCAGGCATACTGCCCATTGTTGCGAATGTTGGCAAGTATTTTCTGCGCGCTATCCGCCCCGTCTGTGATCAGTCCTGACCAAAAACATTGTATTGATTGTGGTTTATTTGGCCTGGTGACGGTTTTACGCGCCAAAAAATCCCTGTTTTTCTGCTTCGTCCAGCGCCTGCAGTAGCCACTGGCCTGCCAGTGGGCAGCCATCACTGACCTTGCTGGCAGCCATGGACAGTACCTGCTGCTTACTGACGCCGTTTTCACGCCAGCTTTGTCCCTGGCGGTTCAGGTTGAGCAGGATGGGCATCAGCCGGTCCATTGCACGGGCAAAGCGTGCTTCGGCACTCTGGCGTGCCTCGAACTCCTGCCATAGTTCCACCAGCCCGGCAGCCTGTTGTTCTGGCAGCAGGCCGCAGATACGGCGTATGGCCGCCAATTCTTCAGCCTCGCGTTCGGCATTGTCGGTGGCGGCATAGACAATTACATCGCCGGTATCTATTTCTCCCAGATCGTGAATCAGCAGCATGCGGATGACTTTGTCGATATTCAGTGCCACCGGTGCATGTTCGGTCATGGCCAGGGCCAGCAAGGCGGCCTGCCAGCTGTGTTCCGCCGAGTTTTCATAGCGCTCGAGGCCGACTGGCTTGGTTTTGCGCAGTACGGATTTGAGTTTGTCGACTTCCAGAATGAAGTCGATTTGCTGTTGCAAGGCAATGAAGGGGGCGGGCATGGCTGGATACTCCGGCAAAGTCACGGGAAAGGCGCACATGATACTCCGCTGTTTTTGACACGCGGCAAGGGATTGAATCGGTTGGAGTCAATCTGATGATTTATAGTGCAATGACATCTGGTCACACCGTGAGCATGCCATGAGCGAAGAAGAGCAATTGCTGTTTGTGCGGGAAGACGCGGAAGGCTTTCAGGATTTCCGCGATGTGCTGTCCGATTACGCGCCGCAGATTGAAAAGCTGGCTTCACAGCTGAGCCAGAACCCGCGCTCGCCCGAGTTGATTGGCGATCTGTTTCGCCTGGTCCACACGATAAAAGGCGATGCGGGTCTGTGCCGGGTGATGTTTGTGGTGCCGTTTGCCCATGCGCTGGAAGGATTGCTGGCACGTTTGCGCAGTGGCGAGCTGGTGTATCAGGAAGTCATGGGTGATGTGCTGCTGCTGGTGCTCGATCGGCTGGACCTGGTGATGGCTCAGGTTGCCGGTGCTCGCAAGGTGGATGTGGCACAGATGCATAATCTGCTAGATGCACTGTGCTCGCTGGAAAGTGCGCCATTGCCTTCAGTGCTGGCCACCTGTTCACGGCTGATTGCGGCCATGGTTGGTGCGCAGGGTAGCAGCGATGCGCCGGTGGCGGCGGCTGCCGGCAAATCGGTGGCGCAGTCGCGTCAGCAGGATATGCTGCTGTTTCGTACGCTGGCTTTCCAGCTGGAACAGCGCATGCCGGAATTTGTTGGCCGTACCGAGCGCAATTTGCGGCTGGCACTGGAACTGAATCGCCAGGCGGGCGGCTGGGTGGATGCCGAACAGCTGGAGGCAGCCGTGTACATGCACGATGTCGGCATGATGTTTCTGCCCGAACAAGTGTGGCTCAAGCTGGGTAGCATCAGCGAAAACGAACGCCGCCTGATGGTACTGCACCCGGCTTGGGTGGCCGGCCTGATGGGGCGTATGCCTGGCTGGGAAGGCGCGGCGTTGATGGTGATGCAGCACCACGAAACACCGGATGGTGAGGGTTATCCATACGGCCTCGCCAGCGGCGAGATCTGCCAGGGAGCGCGCATTCTGGCGCTGGTGGATGCCTTCGAGGCCGTGATGCTCAAGCATGCCCATCGCGGGCAGCGCCGCTCCATGCTGCGCGCGGCCGCCGAGCTGAATGCGGCGGATGATCAATTCGAGCGTGCCTGGCTTGATCCCTTCAATCAGGTGCTGCGCCGCATGCTGGAGCAGGCGGCAAGCTAAGCGGTTTCAGCGTACCGCCATACCGTGGCTGTCCAGCCAGGTTTGCATGCGCTGCCAGCCATCCTGTGCTGCCGCTGCATTATATGAAGGGCGGTAGTCGGCATTGAAGGCGTGTCCGGCTTGCGGATACACCACGATCTGCGAGCCGCTGTGGCCTTGTTGCAAGGCATTGCGCATGGTGTTGACACTGTCTTGCGGGATGCTGCCATCCTGTCCGCCATACAGGCCGAGTACCGGTACGGCAAGATTGGCGGCAAGGTCAACGGGCTGGCTTGGCGTCATCGGGTCGTGCTCGCCCACCAGCTTGCCATACCAGGCAATGCCGGCCTTCAAGTCGGGGTTGTGGCTGGCGTATAGCCAGCTGATGCGTCCACCCCAGCAGAAGCCGGTGATGGCCGCCCGCTTCACGTCTCCGCCATGCAGACCGGCCCAGGCCAGGGTGGCGTCCAGATCTTGCATGACCTGCTGGTCCGGTACCTTGCTGACAATCGTGCTGATGATGGTGGTGATGTTGCTGCTTTCTGCTGGATTGCCCTGCCGGAAATACAGCTCCGGGGCAATGGCCAGATAGCCTAGTTTGGCCAGACGGCGACAGATATCACGGATATGCTCGTGCACACCAAAGATTTCCTGTACCACCAGCATGATGGGCATGCCGGTTGTCTGGCCGGCAGGATGGGCAAAGTAGACAGGCAGAATGCCATCATCCAGTGCAATGCCGGTCAGGCCGGTATCCAGTGACAGGGTGTCGGTGATGATGCTGCTGGCGGCGACAGGCTGTACCGCCAGGGCGAAGCCGGCAGCCAGTGCACCTTTGAGGAAGTCACGACGTGGTGGGTCGAATGCTTGCATGGACAGAATGCTCCCGTGGTTGTATCCGGCATACCGCCGGGACTTGTGGTTTGCGACACGCTTGGCGACAATGCCGCTCGATTGTTGCTCCTTGCCTGCTTTGTCGGCGCAATGGCCTCTGTTTGACTAAACTGTAGTCTAGATACGTTATCTCAGTCACCACCATGTCCCAGCCACCCTCCAAGATAAAACTTCCCGGCAGCTTTTTGCGCGTAGGGGAGCAGCTCCCGGTTGATGTCTATGCCAAGAATGGCTTTTTGCTGTTAAAGAAGGGGCATTATGTCCTGACGCCAGAGCAGCGCGAACGCCTGATGGATGTGGCACACGGCGATGCCGAGGAAGTGGCGGTAAGGCTGGAGCGCGAACGGCTGGACCGTGCTGCCCAGCGCGAGCGCGAAGCGGCGGCCATGGCACCGAAGAATCCGCTGGTGGAGGTAGGCTTCATGGCCGGGCGGCTGGAGGCTTTGCTGTTGCACGGCCTGGCTGTACCTGGCCTGGGAGGTCGGCTGGAAGAAATGGCGGACGAGCTGCTGCAGCTTACCCAGCGTTTTCGCGATGGCTTGCTGGCGTCGCTGTTTCTGGTGCCGGTGAAGTCGCACAGCCTGAAGGTGGCCACCCTGGTGGCCCTGCTGGGCCGGCGCCAGGGGCTGGAGCCGGCGCGTCTGCATAGCCTGGTATGTGCTGCCATGTCGATGAATGTGGCCATCAGCCAGTTGCTGAATCAGCTGGGTAGCCAGCGTCAGGCGCTAAGCCTGTCTCAGCAGGAAGCGCTGGTGGCACACCCGGTACTGGGTTCGGCCATTCTGCGCGAGGCGGGAGTGGTGGATGAACACTGGCACATGCTGGTGCAAACGCACCATGAGCAGGATGACGGTCAGGGCTATCCGGCCGGACTACGCGGTGATGACATCCATCCCGATGCGCGCCTGCTGGCACTGGCTGACCTGCTGTGCGAACAGTTCCACAGCGATGTTGCCGTGCTGCCTTCGCAAGTGATGGCCAGCCTGTTCCGTGGCGAGCTGGGGCGGTTTGAGCCGGCGCTGGTTGCGCTGATGATCAAGGAAATGGGCATCTACCCACCCGGCAGTTTCGTGCGCCTGGCCAGTAATGAAATTGCCGTGGTCACTCACAGCGGAGACAAGGCCAATCAGCCGCGGGTGGCTGCCCTGCGCAAGGTGGATGGCCCGCCCTATGCTGATGTCTTGCTGCGAGATACCCGCCAGAGCACTTGCCGGGTACTGGAGCCGGTTGCCGCTGCGACGGCCGCGGTCAATCCTGCTTATCTCACCCGGCTGTGGACCTCGCGGCTGGGCTAGGCTGTCAGTGGCTGGCCGGTGCCACCTGTTCGCTACCGGAGGTTTGCAGGGGACTGATGCGAACAGTGCTCAGATTATTGACCTTCCATACCCGTTGCATGTGGCCGAAGTCCCGCTTTTGCTGATTGCTCAGCTTCAGTTCCGGCCGCATGGACAAATCCAGAAACACCTCTCCCAGATACACGCTGTTGCCGGCACTGATGTCGAAACCAGCCTGGACCGGCAGCGTGACCGAGCGCCACTGGCTGCCCCAGCCTGATTCTTCCACCCAGTTACCCCAGGCATCGGCTACCTGATAATGCCCTGGCGGCAGAGCAAACAGCAGCAGCCTGCCGTCTACCGGACTCATGCCTTCTTCTCCGAACACGGTGTCCGTATTCATGCTGGCGCGGCCATTGGCCACCACATGGCCACTGCTGTCGGCAATATGCAGTCCGGTATTGGCCGAGTCCTGATCAAAAGCCTTGGCCGTCAGCGAGACGATGGCATAGCCATAGCCCGGAGGTGGGGTGATGCTGCCTTGCAGGCGGTCAGCCATGGTGCTGCAGGCGGCTAGTAGAAATGGCGTCAGCAGCAGGCTGTAGCGCTGGATAATGGCCATGAGTCTTCGCTCCCTGTCGAGATGGCAAGCAAGATGGCACGTGCCGGTCTGCATCTTGCCGTTATGGTGGATTCGGGTATGCTAGCCGATCATTTTATCGTTGATAACAAAAACACGAGCAAAGGATACCCATGGATCAGTTCGACAATGTCAGTGTGGCCAAGCGTGCCAATGTCTATTTTGATGGCAAATGCGTCAGCCACAGCATTACACTGGCCGATGGCACCAGCAAATCGGTGGGCGTGATCCTGCCGTCCAAGCTGCTGTTCAATACCGGCGCTCCCGAAATCATGGAACTGCTGGAAGGCAAGTGCCGCATCACCCTGGCCGGCAGCAGCGAAGCTATCGACTATCAGGGTGGCCAGAGCTTCAATGTGCCGGGGGACAGCTCCTTCCAGATCGAAGTACTGGAAACCCTGCACTACGTTTGTCACTTCGGCTGATTATCACCGTCTGAATCCGATACCGCACATTGCCTTGCCACGTTTGCTGGCGGGGCAGTGTGATCTGGCAGTCCTGAGCGGGTGATTCTGCCTTGCCACTTGCAATACAACCAGCCGTCTTTCTTTTCCCTTCTGGCGACTGCCATCCTTCCTCTTTCTGCCGTTATTCCGGTGTCTGTCTTGTGGCGATATCTGCTGAGCAAATGGCTGCTGCCTGTCGAGGGTAGGCTGCGGCACGCTGTGTTATTGCATTTGTCATGGTGATGTTGCTGATGATCGCCTGTGGTTGTAAGCAAAACTACGCTTTTCCTTACTTATCCGAAAGGATATCCTTGCAAGCCCGATCCAGCTTGGGTTGGGGGCAATAAGAGCTATGATGACAATAACCAGACAGTGGCCGATGGGGGTACGCTGTCGTGATAAACCAGCCATGGGCGTGGTGACTGGAACAAGTGGATGCTTAAAAGGCTCGGGGCGCAGTGGTCGCGCCATGCATTGTCTGCCAAACCGGCGGTGGTCTATCCCGTCGCGGTATGCGCCTGTCTGTTGATTGGCTGGCTGCTGGCCCTGGGGGCGGCGTATCTGCAGGACCGTGCTGATCTGCAGCAGCGGGCCGTTACCATTGCACATCAGCTGGAGCTGCAGTTTGCGCAAGCCAATACCGCCCTGGCCCGTATTGATGCGATTGCGCCCGGTAGCAACTGTGAGCTGACCTCCCGTTTGCTGGCCGCTGTTGTCCAGGCTACGCCGCATGCCCGCTATGCGTTGCGTACTGCGCCGGATGGCCGGGTGTGTACCTCGGATATTTCCCGTATTGATAATCCGCCTGCCGTAGCCGCAGGTTCTACTCTGATTTTGCGCAGCTCTCAGGCTGGCAGCCCGGCATTTGTGCTGCAGCATCAGGGTAATGGCGGTAGCATGCTGGAGCTGGGGGCGGTATCGCTGGCCGCCTTGTTGCAGCCTGGCAGTACCGGTGTCGTGGCCGGGGTGAGGATGGGATCGCAGTATCTGGCTGCGGACGGTACGGTGCATGCGGTGGATGATGCTGTCGGGCAAGGGCTGAGTTATCAGGCTGCTACACAGGATGGCTTGCTGGAAGTTGTTGTGCGGGAATCCTGGGCTGAGGTGGTGCAGCATTCGGTGTTGCGCCGGCTGGACACCCTGTTGCTAGCTGCCCTGGCTGGTGTGGCACTGGGCTGGGCTTTGCTGCGTCGTCAACTGGCACGTAATTCCAGCTCTTGGGAAATTGCCCAGGGCATTCGTAACCGCGAGTTCTTTACCCACTACCAGCCCATTGTCACGGCGGAGCACGGTGAATGCATCGGAGTAGAGGTGCTGGCCCGCTGGCGTCATCCGGTACAGGGTGCCATTCGTTCCGACCTGTTCATTCCTGCCGCCGAAGATGCCGGGCTGATTGTGCCATTGACCCGTTACCTGATCCGCCGCGTCAGCAAGGAATTCAAGCAAGTTGCATTGCCGCCTGGCTTCCTGGTTGGTATCAATATTGCTGCCGAGCATCTTGGCATGCCGGATCTGGTGGAAGACTGCAAGATTCTGCTGGCAGTACTGCGCGAGAAAAAAGCCGTGCTGGTGCTGGAAGTGTCGGAGCGCTTTCCGCTGCCCGAGCATCAGGTTACCCACCGGGTGGTGCAGGACCTGCGCCAGATGGGCGTGAAGCTGGCACTGGATGATTTTGGCATCGGCCATGCCGACCGCAACTACCTGCGCCGCTGGGGATTCGATTATCTGAAGGTGGAAAAGGGCTATGTGTCGGCGCTGGGCAAGGACAGTTTCAAGGCCAATATTCTGGATGGACTGCTGCAAACCTCACATCAGCTGGGGGTGCAGGTGATCGTGAAGGGGGTGGAAACCCAAGGGCAGCAGAACTATTTGTCGGTCAAGGGCTTCCAGTTTCTGCAGGGTTTTTATTTTGGCAAGCCGATGACGCTGAACCATTTTCGTCAGTGGCTGTATTCCGGCATTACTCAGGACCGGGTGCCGTCTGTTGCCGCCATGGCGACAGGCCGTAGCGAAGCAACAGATCGTTGAGCTTGGCTGGAGTGGAAGGATTGCTGGCAATGTGGCGGGGTGCCATGCTGCCTGCGTGCTGATAACGGGATGAGGTGACAAGGGCCGGGTTGCACCCGGCCCTTGTGCTGTCTGCTAGGTGTTGGGAGTCTGGGTGCTGATCAGCAGTAAGGATTCCCCGCTGTGCATGATGATTTCCGGGCCGGGAGAAAACTCGACCTCGCCTGGGCTGCGTTCCAGTGCAATCACCATGGCTTTGCCGTCAAAGCCGTCTTTCAGGAAGCATTCCAGCGGCAGGCCTTCCCAGCGCTCGTCCAGAACATGAACCTGAGCGCGAAACTGGTTGGGATAACGGTGATGCAGGTGCTCGAAGAAGTGCAGGGTTTCCGGATGAGCCACGATATTGGCCATGTTCATGCCGCCCAAGTGGGATGGAATCACCACATTGTCCGCACCCACCGCCAGCAGCTTCTTGCGCGAGCTTTCGTTCTCCGCTTTTGCCACGGCCAGCACCTTGCTGTTCAGGCTTTTGGCGGTGACCACCACAAAGGCATTATCAGCATCGGCGCTCAGGCAGGAAATCAGGGCGCGGGCATGCGTAATACCAGCGGCGGAGAGGTTTTCATCCTCGGATGCATCTCCGACGATAAAGGGAATATCCAGCTCCTGCAGCAGCATGGTATTGGTTTCGTCCTTCTCGATCACCACCACCTGATGCTGGGTGCCCAGCAGCTCCTCCAGCGCATAGCGGCCGGTATGGCTCAGGCCGCAGATGATGGTGTGGCCACGCATGCGTGTGATCAGTTTTTCCATTTTCTTTCGTCTCAGATAAAGCGGCAGGTCGCCCTGAAACAGCATCAGGGTGAGCGAGGAAATGCCATAACCGACCACGCCGGTGCCAAACACAATCAGGGCAATGGTGAAGTAGCGGCCATCCAGCGACAGGTTGTGGGTTTCACCATAGCCGATGGTGGCCAGGGTAATGACTGTCATGAACAGACTGTCGGAGAAGTCCCAGTGTTCGATCAGCATGTAGCCGCTGGTGCCAAACAGCAGGGCGGCAAAAACCAGGCTGCTCAGGAACACGAGTTTACGTGGGAAGCTTTGGCGCATGAGAGAGTGGGGTGCCGCTGGGAAATGCGGCATTATAGCCGCTCTGCATGACTGCGACATGTTGAGTTCAGTGTCCTGAGGCTGCAAGAAGGCGAAACGCTGAAGGCCAAAATGTGTACAAACATGTGCCGGACCGGCTGGTGCAATGCTTCTTCACACTGTTTTACATGCCGTTACCTGGCAGGCGCTAATCTGGAGCGGTATCAACGCATTGGAGGTCCAGTCCATGAAAACCCGCATCCTGATTCCCGCGCTGCTGGCGCTGTCGTTTACCAGTCTTGCGCATGCCGACGCCTCGGCCATTCTTGGCGGCGCGCTGGGCGGTGCCGTGGGTGCCGCCGTTGGCCAGTCCATTGGCGGACGCAATGGTGCCATCATTGGTAGCGCAGTTGGTGGCAGTGTCGGCACTGCGCTGGCCTACCAGCATGATGAAGAACGCCGCTATCGCCCCTTGCCGCCCCCGGCTCCCGTGGTATACCAGCCGGTAGCCTATGTGGAACCGGTACGCTATGCCCCGCCGCCGCGGCCATACTGGCATGGCGACTGGCGTGGTGACTGGCGCGATCATTACCATCGTCGCGACTGGCATGGCCGTGACTGGCACGACGATTACCGCCACGGCGATTGAGCCTGTCGTGGTGTAACTGGAATGCACCGTTTGGTCTGTCTATGCTGAAAAGCCCTGAGCAATCAGGGCTTTTTGCATTGTGGCGAGAGTAATGCGCAAGCGGGGATTGTGCTTGGTGGTGCCAGAAAATGTCTTGCCTTGGCGGGGATGCTTTCCTTATAATTGATTAGCAATCAAATCATTTACATGCAAACCATTATGGACAATGTGGATTTACTGCGCCTTGGCATTACCAGTGCCATCATGCATGCCGGCCGTAAATGGCGGCATATCTCGCAGGATGTGGTATTTGGCCATGGCCTGACGGCACCCTGTGCCACTGCCCTGATTTTTATTGGACGCTTGGGTGAAGGAATCAACCAGGTGGCGCTGGCCGAGGAAATCGGCATTGAAGGCCCGTCGCTGGTGCGCGTCATCGACCAGTTGGCAACTGATGGACTGGTGAGGCGGGAAAAAGACAAGGTGGATCGCCGTTCCAATACCTTGTGGTTTACCGAAGCGGGCAGGGTGCTGACCAACAAGATTGAAGTTGAACTGGTGGGCTTGCGCGCTCTGGTGTTCAAGGATATTTCCGCGGCGGACCTGGAGGCTACGCTGCGGGTATTCGCGGCGGTGGATGATGCGTTCCAGCGGCCCGGACTGGCGGCCGAACTGGCGGCGATGGCCGGGCAGGGGCGGGCATGACATTTCCTTCCTGGCGCGACTGGTTTTTTTCGGCCAAGGTGTTTGCCGCCGCCATGCTGGCGCTGTTCATCGCCATGGCGCTGGAACTGCCGCGGCCCTACTGGGCAATGGCCACGGTATACGTGGTGTCGCACCCGCTGACCGGGGCCACCCGATCCAAGGCGGTGTACCGCATCGGCGGTACCCTGCTGGGGGCTTCGGCCGCCGTCATCCTGATGCCGCTGTTTGTCAATGCGCCTACTTTGCTGTGCCTGGTGGTGGCCTTGTGGACTGGCAGCCTGCTGAGTATTTCTCTGCTGGACCGCACGCCGCGCAGCTATCTGTTCATGTTGTCGGCCTACACCCTGCCGATGATTGCCCTGCCCACACTGAATAATCCGGAAACCATCTTCGATGTGGCACTGGCGCGCAGCGAGGAAATCCTGCTGGGCATCCTGTGTGCCAGCGTGGTATCCGCACTGGTATGGCCAGGCAAGGTAGCCCCTATTTTCAGCGCCCGCATCAACAGCTGGATGCAGGATGCGCGCGACTGGGCCTGCGAGCTGCTTACCCCGCCGCGGGCCGAGGCTGCAGAGCTGGCTCATGCCAGTCGCCACAAGCTGGCGGCGGATATCCTGGCATTGGATCAGTTTATTTCTCATCTGTCCTACGACACCACCAGCTTTGCCATGGTCAAGCATGCGCGCGAGCTGCGTGGCCGCATGAGCATGCTGCTGCCCATCCTGTCCTCGCTGACCGAAACCCGGCAGGCGCTGGTGCAGCAGGCTGCAGGGCTGCCTGCACCGCTGGCGGCGCTGATGCAGCAGGTAGCTGACTGGATGGCTGACCCGGACCTCGCTCACAGCCGTCAGGCGGTGCCGGTGCTGCAGCGCCAACTGGCCGCGCTGAAACAGGAAATTGCCAACGGCAATGACTGGCAGTCGCTGCTGGCTGCCCATGTGCTGGCTCGGTTGCAGTCACTGATCAATCTGTGGCTGGACTGTCGATTGTTGCAGCAGTTGCTGGCGGAAGAGCACCCCACTTTTCAGTGGAAGCCAGCCTATCGGCATTGGCCGGTGGGTGGCACAGCACGGCATTACGATTACGGCATGATGGCGTTTTCCGCGTTGCAAGCGTCTGCCGCCATCTTTCTGGCCTCGCAGTTGTGGATACAGCTGGGCTGGACCGACGGTTCCGGTGCCGTGATCATGGTGGCGATTGCCTCCTGCTTTTTTGCCGCGCTGGACGAACCCGCCCCGATGATGCGCACCTTCCTCATCTGGGCGGTGGTCAGCATTGTGCTGACCACCGTATTGCTGTTCATGGTGATTCCGGCGGCCTATACCTTTGAAATGCTGGTGGCCATGCTGGCGGTACCGTTCTTGCTGGTGGGCACGCTGTTTACCCGGCCGCAGTTCACCATGATTGCCATGATGCTGACGGTGAACACCGCTACCTTTCTCAGCTTGCAAGGGGCGTACGACACCGATTTCAATGCGTTTTTCAACGGTAATGTTGCCACCGTGGTAGGGGTGTCGTTTGCGCTGTTGTTCAGCCTGCTGGTACGTCCCTTCGGCATCGAGCTGGCCATCCGCCGGCTGCGACGCGCCAGCTGGCACGACCTGGCACGCATGGCGGCAGGGCGTAAGCTGGACGATTATCCGCAACTGACCGCGCGCATGCTGGACCGACTGGGCCAACTGATACCGCGCTTGGCCGCCAGCGGGCATGACCAGTTGCCACAGGCGTTCAGCGAACTGCGTACCGGCTTTAGCGTATTGCACCTGCAGCGCGACGAAAATGCCTTGCCCGGCCCGGCTGGCCAGCGCGTGCAACAGGTGCTGGACGATGTGGCCGTGCATTACCGCCATGCGCTGGCATTGCGCCAGCAAGCGCCAACCCGCGAACAGCTGCTGCAACGCATAGATGCCGCCCTGGACCAGGTGCTGGCGACATCGCGCCGCAGCGACCATCAGGTGCTCACCGTACTCAATGCACTGGTGGAACTGCGGCTTACCCTGTTCCCGGCAGCCGGCAGCTTTGCCGTGGCCGCCCCCTTACCCTTGGCTACTGGAGGCGTGACACCGTGATCGGTGAAATCGAAATCTACGGGGTGTTCTTCCCCAGCCTGCTGATCCTGATGGTGCTGGCCTTTGGCGTCACCGCCGGCCTGCGCATCCTCTTGGGTCAGCTGGGCTTCTACAAACTGGTATGGCACCGTTCACTGATGAACTTCGCCTTGTATGTAATCGTGCTCGGCGGTTTCGTCGTGCTGACTCGCGGATGGTAATGATGAAAAAGCTGGCAGGAAAAGCGGGCCCGGTGGCCCTGACCCTGATTGTGGTAGTGGCAGCAGTGCTGGTAGGGCGCTACCTGTGGGATTACTACACCAATGCACCGTGGACGCGGGATGGCCACATCCGTGCCGACGTGGTGCAGATTTCACCGGATGTTTCCGGCCTGATCACCGAGGTGAAAGTAAGCGACAACCAACTGGTGAAGCGTGGCCAGGTGCTGTTTGTCATCGACCGCGCCCGCTATGCGCTGGCGCTGAAACAGGCGGAAGCAACGCTTGCCATGCAGAATGCCGGCCTGGCGCAGGCCAGACGCGAGGCGGCGCGCAACCGTGGTCTGGCCGATCTGGTTGCCCGGGAAAGTGTTGAACAAAGCGAAGCCCGTGTGCAGCAGGACGAGGCCAATGTTGCCGCTGCGGCAACCGCCGTGGAAGTGGCCCGGCTGAACCTGCAACGTACCGTGGTGAATAGCCCGGTCGATGGCTATCTTAACGACCGCATGCCACGTGTTGGCGACTATGTCAGCACCGGCAAACCGGTGCTGTCGCTGGTAGATGCCCGTTCCTTCCACGTGGACGGCTATTTCGAGGAAACCAAGCTGGGCCGGGTACAGGTGAACCAGCCGGTAGAAATCCAGATCATGGGCGAAGCGCGCAAGCTGCGCGGCCATGTGCAGAGCATTGCCGCCGGCATCGAAGATCGTGACCGCAGCAACGGTGCCACCTTGCTACCCAATGTGAATCCCACCTTCAACTGGGTGCGGCTGGCACAGCGTATCCCGGTACGGGTGACGCTGGATGAAGTCCCGGCAGATTTCCGCATGATTGCCGGTCGTACCGCCACCGTGGCCGTACTTGCCGGCAAGGGAGGCCAGCCGTGAACCGACTTTGCCCCACTGCCTTGCTGGTAGTGACTGCCTTGGCAGGCTGCACCACCGTAGGCCCGGATTACCATCTGCCGGACAAGGCCGCGATGCAGCGCCCGGCAGCGCAGGCTGGTTTTGCCAATGTGGACGGCAAGCTGACCAGCCAGCAGCCGGCAGCCCCCCGCTGGTGGCAGCTGTATCACGACCCGGTGCTAAACCAGCTGGTGGAACAGGCCCGGGCTGCCAATACCGATTTGCGTGCGGCCACGGCCAATCTGCAAAAAGCCATGGCAGTGGCCACCGAAGTGAATGCCGAAGCCGGACCGCATGCCGCCGTATCGGCCTCGGCAGAGCGGGCGCGCGTTTCCGGCCAGAGCATGCTGCTGGAAGAACCGTTGCCAGTCACCAATCTGGGGGATGAGGGCATCCGCGTGGCCTATCAGCTTGACCTGTTTGGCAAGCTCAGGCGTGGCGAGGAAGCTGCCGAAGCCAATACCGAAGCGGTAAGCGCGGCGCGCGACCTGGCCAGTATCACCGTGACGGCAGAAACCGTACGCAGCTATCTGCAGATCTGCTCGGCTAACCACGGCTACCAGGTCTTGCAACAGCAATACGGCCTGCAGCAGAAGCAAGTGGAACTGACACAGCGGCTGGCGCGTGCCGGGCGACTGACCGCCACCGATGTGCTACGGGCCAAGGCGCAGGCAGATAGTGTGCAGGCAGGCTTGCCCGTCTATCAGGCCCAGCGCGATGCCGCCCGTTACCGCCTGGCCATGCTGCTGGGCAAAACACCGGGCGAGGCCTTGCCGCCAGCTGCGCTGGCTTGCACGCAGGAACCGCAACTGGCGCAGGCCATTCCGGTTGGTGATGGGGCTGCCTTGCTGGCACGCCGGCCCGATGTGAAGCAGGCCGAACGCCGGCTGGCGCAATCCAGCGCCATGATAGGCGTGGCCACCGCCGAGCTGTATCCCAGCATCACGCTGGGGGCATCGGCTGGCTTTACCGGTTTCGTGGAAGACCTGGGCAAGCGCTCCACCCAGCGCTTCGGCTTTGGCCCGCTGATCAGCTGGACCATTCCCGACAGCGGCAGCCGCGCCCGCGTCACTGCTGCCCGTGCCGACAATGCCGCCGCGCTGGCCCACTTTGACGGTGTGGTACTCAATGCCCTGCGTGAAGTGGAAACCAGCCTCAGCCTGTACGGCAAGGACTTGCAGCGGCTGACGCTGCTGCGTAGCGCCCGTGACAGTGCGCGCGATGCCGCCGCGCAGAACCGCCGCCTGTATCAGGCCGGCCGTGCGCCTTACCTGTCCAGTCTGGATGCCGATCGCACCATGGTCAGCAGCGATCTGGCCGTGGCCAGTGCCGAAAGCCAGCTGGCGCAGGATCAGGTCAACCTGTTCCTGGCCTTGGGCGGTGGCTGGGAGGAGCAGGCCCGGTCAGGCAAGGCAGAATGAGGCAGTGGCGGCGGTGTGTCGGACGGTGCCGTCGTCAGCTGCAGGGATGGCCAATGATATTGCCAGCAGTTTGATGTAAAAAAATTCCATTTGAATTGAATGGGCTTGTGCCTGCTTGCGCTCAGGGCATAGCATGGCGGCCTTGATGTCTGTACGGAAGCAATTCATGGCGGTTCCCGGCAGTATTCCCATCCTCTTACCGGTATTCATGGTCACCGAGTTGCTGTGTGCCTGTAATACGGTACAGCTGTGGTCATTAAAAAAAGCCGGTGTTGCCGGAACCCGCAGCTGGCTGCTGGCCAATATCGCCATGTTGGGCTATCTGCCGGCACTGGGTTTGCGCATGGTGCTGCCGCTGGTGTTCAGTGTGGTGTTGAGCAATGGCCTGGGCCTGGTGGCGGCCAGCACGTTTTACATCGGCTGCGCCCGTTTTCTGGGCCGGCCTACCCATGCGCGGCCCCTGGCCATGCTGGTGGTGGCCGGCATTGGCGGTTTGCTGGGCTTTACCCTGTTGTTGGACAGCATGCAGATGCGCGTGGTGATTTCCTCCGGCGGCATCAGCATCGTGTTTGCGGCCACCGCCTGGCTGCTGTACCGCCACCGCGAGCCCACACACCGGGCGGCAGTCTACTGGCTGGGCGCGGCCTGCAGCGCGGTCACATCCCTGCTGCATTTATCGCGATCCATTTACTACGGCGGTGGCTATGGCGATATCAACGACTTGTTTGCCACTACCGTACCCAATGTCTTTTCCATGAGCATGACCGCAGCGCTGGTGCCTGGCCTGTCCATGCTGGCCGTGGCCATGGTGCAGGAGCACCTGCTCAGCGAGGCTACCTGGCGTGCCGAGCACGATGGCATGACCGGTCTGAATACCCGACAGTGTTTTGAAACCCGCAGCATGCAGCTATTGCAACAGGCCGAGGCCAGCGCCTTTCCCCTGTGTCTGGTGTTGATGGATCTGGATCATTTCAAGCAGATCAACGATCGCCATGGCCACCAGGCCGGCGATCAGGTGTTGCTGGCGTTCAGCGCCCTGCTGCAGCAAGGCCTGCGACCGGGCGACGTGGCGGGCCGGATGGGCGGTGAGGAGTTTGCGCTGTTGTTGCCGCAGGCCACGGTACCGCAGGCCCTGGAGCTGGCGGAAGATTTACGTTTGCATGCCAGAGGCATGCCGGCGGCCTCGCTTGGCGGCAGCATTCCCTACAGTGTCAGCATGGGGCTGGCAGCATGGCAGCCCGGAATTGCGTTTCCCGAACTCTACCGCAATGCCGACCAGGCTTTGTATGCGGCCAAACAGGCAGGACGTAATACCATCGTCGCCCATGCTTGATCCGCTCTTCCTGGTGCGGTGGGTTCAGCTCAACTGCAGCGCCAGTCGTAGTTGCTGCAACCCAGCCTGATATTGTTGTCTGGCCTGCAAGGCTTGTTGCATCTCTGCTGTGCTAAACGTAATGCCCTGATTGAGCTGCAATGCGCCGCTACGTCCAGATCCGCGCGGATGACGGTGCCTACCATGGCGTAGCCGCCTCCGGAGACTGCATCACGCAGCAGAATGATTGGCTCCTTGCCAGCGGACACCTGGATGGAGCCAATCGGATAGCCAGCGTCCACGATGTTTGACGGGTCGTCTCCGGCTCCGAATGGTGCTTCCCATGGTTGAAACTGCAAGGGCGAACCCCCTTTGAGCCGATAGCCGATGCGGTCGGACTCGGAGGCTACTATCCATTCCTCCTGATAAAACCGTGTTGCGGATTCGGCGCACAGGCGATGCGCATACAAGCCGGGGAGTACCCGCGCCACAGCCTTGCGCGGCAGACTGCGCCGCAGTGATTCCGGCAGGGCTCTCCCAGACTGCGCTGCTGTTGGCAACGTGGCTCCCAGCACCAAGTCATCGCCTTCCAGCAAACGCCTGCCCTGATATCTACCTAAACCAGCCAATTCGTCTGATACAGATTTTCGACCTTTCGCCATACAGACTCCTCCCTATCTGATTGGCATTGTGCCGTGCACACTTCAATGATTGCCAATGTCATCACTCCCTTCACACCCTACCCATGCGCAACCCCTACCAGCACTCCTTCCCCGACCGTCAGGGACTGGCTATCTCTGTCCATAGCTTTACCCTAGACGAAGCCCTCGACACACCTTATCTGCGGCGGTTCACCGTCGTCCGTCCCGGCTGTGCATTGGCACTGGTGACCCTCATTGACCGGTCGATCAGCTTTATCATCACCTCGCCGCCGTCTCATCCGTTGCCAGTGCTCAGCGGCATGACCAGTCCATCAGCCGACCCGGCGCAGCAGCACTGTTGGCATGGCATGGTGCGCAAGGACCACAATCTGCAGGAAACCCGCTACCGCTTCAGCCCGCTTCTGCATGCAGGCATCTGCGCCAACCCGAGTTTGTCCGGACTATCTCTATATCGTGGCGGCTATGCACGATGACCCCGTAAACCTGGAACACGCCCAACTCGCGGTCCCCAGTGCTGCCCCGGCCTTGGGTGCGGGGTTGCCGTCGCTGCTGCGCTGGCTTAAACGCACGCTGCTCTGCCTGCTGCTGCCCTGGCTGGCAGCGTGCTCCAGCCTGGCCGGGCCGGGGGGCGGGCTGATTGGCGTGCCTACCCATCTGTATGACTTCAACCCGCATATCTACACCGTCATCAGTGCCGAGTTTGAGTTTCTGGGTGTGGCCGGGGTGTCCGGCGGCGAGGAGTGCTGCGCCACGCTGCCCCGCACCTGGCGTCCCGGCCTGATGGCCACCGTGCGCTGGGTGGAGGACCCCAATCCTTGCTTGGATTGTGGTCCGAAAGACCGTAACGCTTTTCGCGAGTACATGAAAAAAAAGCAAATGACTTACCAGCACTACAGCGCGCAGGTGGAGATCCCACGATATGGCAGTACCTGCGGCCTGAATCTGGTGTTCCTGCCCTGCCATCAGGTACGGCTGGTACTGGATTGCCAACAGAAATATCCACTGATCAAGCAGTGGAGAGCTGAAGCCAAACAACTGGAGGGTCAGTCATGTCCGAAAGC
>NZ_JASLFG010000017.1:0-27664 GCF_030150775.1 Aquitalea sp. | reverse complement strand
TCATGACTATTTTGCTGCGGGTGCACAGGCGGCGGCGCACCGCAGTCCAGCCTGCTACTGATCAACGGGGGAAACTGGCGCAAAAAGCTGGTCAGCGCACTGCCACCGGCAGCAAAAAGCCCGGCGGGGCCGGGCTTTTTGTATCAGGGACTACTGGGTAGCTGTATCAGCTACGGTAGTCGGCATTGATTTTCACATAATCATAAGAGAAGTCGCAGGTCCAGACCGTGGCTTGGGCCGCACCACGCCCCAGCACCACGCGAACGGTGATTTCGCTCTGGCTCATCACACGCTGACCATCTTCTTCTTTGTATTCCGGGTTGCGACCGCCATTGCAGGCAACCAGTACATCATCCAGATACAAGGAGAGGCGATCGACATCCAGATCGCTGACGCCAGCATAACCAATGGCGCACAGCAAACGGCCCAGGTTCGGGTCGGAGGCGAAGAAGGCAGTCTTGACCAGCGGCGAGCGGGCGATGGCGTAGGCCACGTCCTTGCACTCGGCCACGGAACGGCCACCCTCTACCTTGACGCTGATGAACTTGGTGGCACCTTCACCGTCGCGGATGATGGCCTGGGCCAGCTCGGTGGCCACATCGACCAGCGCTGCCTTGAGAACGGCGTAGGCCGGGTGATTGACCGAATCGATACGCGGTGCCGCGCTCTTGCCGGTGGATACCAGGATGAAGCTGTCGTTGGTGGAGGTATCGCCATCCACCGAGATGCAGTTAAAGGAAAGGTCGGCCACTTCCTTGACCAGTTGTTCCAGTACCGGACGGGTTACCGGGGCATCGGTGGCGACAAAGCCCAGCATGGTGGCCATGTTCGGGTGGATCATGCCGGCGCCCTTGGCGATGCCGGTGATGCTGACCTTGGCGCCGTCGATATCGAGCGTGCGGCTGGTGGCCTTGGGCGCGGTATCGGTGGTCATGATGGCTTCGGCAGCCTCGGCCCAGTTGGCCGGGCGACGGGTCGGCAGTGCCTGGATGATCTTGTCGGCAGGCAGCGGCTCCAGGATGACGCCAGTGGAGAACGGCAGGATTTGTTCAACTGCGCAGTCCAGCTCGCCGGCCAGTGCCTGACAGACCGACAGTGCGCGTTGACGGCCGTCTTCTCCGGTTCCGGCATTGGCATTACCGGTATTCACCACCAGAGCACGGATTTGCACACCGGCATCCAGATGATTCTTGCTGATTTGCACCGGGGCGGCGCAGAAACGGTTTTGCGTGAACACGCCGGCAACGGTATTACCCTTGTCGATGCGCACCACCAGCACATCCTTGCGGTTGGCTTTTTTGATGCCGGCTTCTGCCACGCTCAGTTCGATGCCATCAATGATGGCCAGTTGATCGGCGCTAACCGGAGTCAGGTTGACTGCCATGATGAATTCTCCATGCCGGCACGCTGACACGTGCCTGTTACTTGTATGTTGTGTGCCTAGATTGTAACGGAATCAGTCCTGCTGGCTATCGAGGATTTGTTGCAATGCATCGCCATAGCGCGCCAGCTTCAGTTCACCCAGGCCGTATACCTTGCCCAGCTCGCGCAGGCTTTGTGGCCGACGCTCGACGATGTCGCGCAAGGTCCGGTCAGAAAACACCGCATAGGCTGGAACATTGTGTTCATCCGCGGTCTGGCGGCGCCAGCGGCGCAAGGCCTGCCACAGTCGTTCTTCCCTTTCGGTGCGCAACCAGCGGTCGGTATTGACGCTGCGCGCCTTGCTGTCTTCCGCCAGCGGGCGCAGATAGATTTTCTCCTGCCCCTTGAGCAAGGAGCGGCAGGCATCGGTCAACACCAGCGACTGCCCGCGGGCGATGTCCACTTGCAGGATCTTGCGCGCCACCAGCTGGCGGATGAGCGAACGCCAGGCGCGCTGGTTGTAGTCGCGCCCGATGCCGAAGGTGGACAGCTTGTCATGCCCGAAACTGAGGACCGACTGGTTGCTGCGCCCCAGCAGCACATCCACCACATGATTGGCAGCAAAACGCTGCTCCACTCTATAGATACAGGACAGCAGCTTCTGCACCGGTACGGTGGCGTCAAAAGTGATGGGGGGATTCAGGCAATTGTCGCAATGACCGCAGGGCTTGCTGGCTTCGCCAAAGTGGCTGAGGATTTGCTGGCGGCGGCAACTGGCGGTTTCGCAGAAGGCCAGCATGGCATCCAGCTTGGACAGTTCCACCTGCTTTTGCAGCTCGGCCATTTCCGAGCCCTGGATCATCTGGTTGAGCTGCACCATGTCGTTCAGCCCATAACACAGCCAGCTGGAGGCTGGCAGACCATCCCGCCCCGCCCGGCCGGATTCCTGATAGAAATTCTCCGGACTCTTGGGCAGGTCGATATGGGCGACAAAGCGTACATCTGGCTTGTCGATGCCCATGCCGAAGGCCACGGTGGCCGCCATGACAATGCCTTCTTCGCGCAGGAATTCGCGCTGGTGCCGCTCACGTACCTCGTGACTGAGGCCGGCGTGGTAGGGCAAGGCCGGAATGCCGTTCTGGCTCAGCCACTCGGCGGTTTCTTCCACCCGCTTGCGCGACAGGCAATACACAATGCCAGAAGCGCCAGGATATTCATTATTGATGAAGTCCAGCAGCTGCTTTTTGGCGTTGTGCTTTTCCACCACCTGATAGAACAGATTGGGGCGATCGAAGCTGGAGAGAAACACCCGTGCGTCGCCCAGTTTCAGGTAATGCAGGATGTCTTCGCGGGTTTGCGGGTCGGCCGTGGCGGTCAGCGCGATGCGCGGTACCTGAGGATAGTGGTCGGCCAGCATGCCCAGCTGCTGGTATTCCGGGCGGAAGTCATGCCCCCACTGGCTGACGCAATGCGCTTCATCGATGGCAAACAGGGAAATGTCCAATTGCGCCAGAAAATCCAGAAAGCGCGGGGTCAGCAAACGCTCCGGCGCGACATACAACAACTTCAAGGAACCATCGCGGGCGCGCCGGGCAATATCACGGGCATCGTCCGGCGCGGTGGCCGAGTTCAGACAGGCGGCCGCCACGCCAACTTCGGTGAGCGCAGCCACTTGATCCTGCATCAGCGCAATCAGCGGTGAAACGACAATGGCCACCCCCAGCCGCATCAGCGCTGGAATCTGGTAGCACAGGCTCTTGCCGCCGCCAGTTGGCATCAGCACAAGGGCATGACCGCCATCCACAATGTGCTGCACGATTTGCGCCTGCTGACCACGAAAGGCCGGATAGCCGAAGATATTGCCAAGTAAGGTGAGTGCGTCCTGCATGCGGGGTAAGCACCAAGCCTGTGCCAGATAATCCGGTCAGGACAAGGCCGACAACCTGTTTGAAGTCATGGGAAGGGAGCCATTGTACGGCAAAGCGCCGCTACACAAAAAAAAGCCGCCCGAAAGGGGCGGCATCAAGTTTGGATGGAGACAATGTGAAACGAAGAGAAAGATGCTCTCGTAGCAGAGAGACCATTAGTCAATATTGAAAGTTCATTTTCTATTAAAGACAATTCTTAAACTTTCACATGAAAATGACGTCAATCCAGACCCAAACATCAGGCACACAACAAGCAATATCACCACGGTGGCGGCAAGCAGGACTTGCCGTTGGTGCCAGCATGATTTCCTCCACGCTGCCGCCTATGCGAAACTGTGGGCATTACACCGGAGATCAAGCATGTTTTATCGTCTGCTCGCCCTGGCAGCCTGTGGCAGCCTGCTGGCCGCCTGCACTACCGTCCCTACTCAAACCTCATCCCCCAGGCCAAAACCGTTGCCTGCTCCCCTGCCGTCACAGGCCAATGCTGACTGGGAAAACCTGGGCGTATCACCCAATGGCAACATCCTGAACGAACTGGACAAGCTGTCGATCAAGCCGCAAGGCAGTGTTGTGACCTTTCGCGATCGCAAGACCATCTTCAATGTGAAGAAAGAAAACTTCCTGTCCACTCCACGGCACAAAATTTCCATCAACAGCTGGCTGATCGACTGCTCTGCGCGCACTTTCCGCCTGACCAGCATGGTGTTGTTTGACGAAAATGGTCGCCAGATCGCCAGTTACACTTACAATGACAGCCAGATAAAAGCGATGCCGGTCACCCAGAACTCGGCCAGCTATCAGCAGATGCAATACGTGTGCAAGGGCCTGGCCGGCTTCTGATATATTCGGATGCCACTCCGGTATATCAGCCTTGCCAGGCTTTAACGTCGCCAACCGTTGCACACAACAGCCAGCCGGCTCCATCCACCAGCATATATATAGTGTCGCCAAAGGGAGATTCCATGCACGCCATCCGCCGTGTGGTGTTCAATCAGAAAGGTGGGGTAGGCAAGTCCACTATTACTGCCAATCTGGCTGCCGTGGCCGCCCGTCAGGGTAAGAAGGTGCTGCTGATTGACCTGGATGCCCAGGGCAATGCCAGCCACTACCTGACCGGTGCGACGACGCATGCTGCGGAAAAATCCGCCGCTGGCTTTTTTGGCCAGATGCTGAATATCAGCATGTACAGCAAGGAGCTGCCGGACTTTGTCAGCAACACGCCCTTTGATGCGCTGCAGCTGCTGGCATCACATCCGGAACTGAGCGAGCTGATGGTGAAGCTGGAAAGCCGCTACAAGATGTTCAAGCTGAAAGAGGCGCTGGACCAGGTGGCTGGGGAGTTTGACGAAATCTGGATCGACACCCCGCCTGCGCTCAACTTCTTTACCCGCTCGGCCCTGATCGCAGCTGACCGCTGCCTGATTCCGTTTGATTGCGATGCGTTTTCGCGCCAGGCCTTGTACAACCTGCTCTCCAGCGTGGAAGAGATCCGTGCCGATCATAATCCTGCACTGCAGGTAGAAGGCATCGTGGTCAACCAGTTTCAGCCGCGTGCCAGCCTGCCAGTGCGACTGGTGGCCGAATTGCGCGCCGAAGGCCTGCCCGTACTGGATCCGCCGCTGTCTGCGTCGGTAAAGATTCGCGAATCGCACGATGTGGCAAAGCCGATGATTTATCTGGACCCCAAACACAAGCTATCGCTTGAGTTTACTGCCCTGTACCACACGCTGGCCTGATGCCGGCAGGAAATCATGTCGAGCCTGAATCGTCTCACTTCCCTGTTGCTGGGAGCACTCCTGACCATTGCCCTGCTGTCGGCTGAATATGCGCTGCTGCTGGACAATGATCAGGTACGCGAACAAGAGAAGCTGCAACATTGGGGGGAGCTGGGAACGGAGCTGCTGGCCACCCGGCTACAGGAAATGCTCGACCGCACCGACCTGCTGGCACAAAGTCTGATCCGACAGCGGCACAGTACCGGCACGCCCCCCAATCTGAGCGAACTGGCACCCACCGTCCTGAAAGAAGAAAGCCGTTTTGGCGGTATCGGCATCGTACGGCGCATCGGCCCGAACCAGCGTGCCGAATTCGAAGCCAATATCGCCAACAGCATACGTACTCTCAAGGACCGGCATCTGGTCCCCAGCCCGCAGCAACCGATGTACTACCCAGTGGAAAGCTATCTGCCGGACGACGGCAACGCACTGCCGCAAGGGATGGATCTGGGCAGCCTGGACAACGCCAGACGCAAGATGGACCAGGCGCGCAACCGCAATCAGCCCATGCTCATGTTTAACACCCTGACGCCGGGTGCCACACCGCGACTGGACATCATGGCCAATCTCGGTGATGACGGCCACATGTTGCTGGTCAATCTGCGTAGCGATCTACTGCTGCAAAGCAGCCAGAACAACCCCGACCAGCCCAATCCGCTGCAACATGTGCGCCTGGTGGTTTGGAATCAGGAAGCACCGGACCGCCCCAGCCTCGACTCGCTGCCCGCACAGGCCTTGCCATCAGGCAACCCGTTACTGACCACGCGCCGCCATATCGGCGGCTACGACCTGCTGTTTGGTGCCTACCCGCTGGAAGAAGACCAGCCGGCACTCAGCATGCAGGGCTACGGCATTCTTGCCGTCTCGGCCATCATCATGTGCCTGCTGCTCATTCTGCAGCAGCGGCAGATTACGCATAACCGGGAATTGCGTATCCTGCTGCGCCGCCAGCACCAGCAGCTGGAACTGAACAACCGCACGCTACGCGAACAGATCAACGACCGCACGCATTCCGAGCAGGCTCTGGCGGAAAGCGAAGCCCGCCAGCGCGCCATCCTGCAAGCCAGCTCGGACGCCATCATCCTGATCAACCGCAATGGCCTGATCACCCATGTCAATCCCGCAGCCGCCCGGTTGATTGGCCAGAGCGCGGAATCCATCGAGCACCTGCCAGTCGGCTCGCTACTGACCGAACTCTACAGCCTCAACCCCAGCATCAGCTTTGAAGCCATTGCCGCCGCCCGTGAAGGCCGCCCCTTCGAGGCACACTTGCTGTGCAGCGACAACCGGCATATGCCGGTGGAACTGTCGCTCAGTCGGGTTGAAGTCCCGGACGACTCCTTCTACGTGGCGGTGTGCCGCGACATCAGCCTGCGCAAGGAGCAGGAGGCCGCGCTGATCCGGCTGAAAAACAGCCTGGCAGAACAGGTGGAAGTACAAAGCCGGCAACTGGCAGCCCTGCTGGAAGCCAGCCCCATGGCCATGGCCTATATTGTCGACCGCCACCTGCGCCGGGTAAACGGTGCTTTCCTTGATCTGTTCGAACGCAAGGAAGACGAGGTCATCGGCCAAACCACCCTGCCCTACTTCGAAAGCCAGGAGCAATGGGAGCGCACCGGCCGCGCACTGTACAACCTGCTCAATGACGGCAAGGTGGTTCAATCGGAAGTGAAGCTGCGCACCGGTTCCGGCAAGGTCATCTGGTGCCGCATGTTTGGCCGGGCGGTGAATCCGTCCGTGCCCAAGCTGGGTACCATCTGGCTGTACCAGGACTTTTCTGCCCAGCGCGAAATGGAAGATGCGCTGCGCCAGGCCAAGACGCTGGCCGAAGAAAACAGCCGCGCCAAAACCGAATTCCTGGCCAATATGTCGCATGAGCTGCGCACGCCGATGCATGCCATCCTGGGCTTTACCGAAATCGGCGAAGCGCGCTCGCGCCAGCTGCAGGATGACAAGCTGGCACAGTACTTCCAGCGCATCCACAGCAGCGGCAACCGCCTGCTGCAGTTACTCAACGACCTGCTGGACCTGGCCAAGATGGAAGTGGGCAAGATGGACTACCATTTCGGTCATTACGACCTGACCCACTGTCTGCGCGAAGCCTGTGATGAAATGACCCCGCTGGCAGGCAACCGTAATATCAGGATCTACCTCTACAGCACGCCGGACAAGCTGACTGCAGACATCGACCCCTTCCGGCTGGGCCAGGTGGTGCGCAACCTGCTGTCCAATGCCATCAAGTTCAGTCCGGATGGCGAAGTCATTCGCGTCACCGCGCGCCTGCAACAGGACAGCCAGCAGCAAGAACAGATCATGCTATGCGTGGAAGATGCCGGCCCGGGTATTCCGGCGGATGAAATCGAAACCATCTTCGACAAGTTCATCCAGAGCAGCGCCACCAAAACCGGGGCTGGCGGCACCGGCCTGGGCCTGGCCATCTGCCGCGAAATCATCCTGGCACATCATGGCGTCATTTTTGCCGAAAACCTGAGCCCGCGCGGTGCAGTATTCACTGCCCTGCTGCCACGCCAGCACGACAATCACACGCCAAACGAGGAAGCCTATGCCCCACCGTCTTTTACTCGTTGACGACGAGCCATTCAATCTGGAGCTGATGACCGAGCTGCTGGAAACAGCAGGCTATGAAACCGTGTGCGCCGACAATGGCGAACAAGCCTGGCAGATCCTGCAAGAACAAGGCAGCACGCTGTCCATGGTGCTGCTCGACAAGATGATGCCCGGCCTGAATGGCTTTGATGTGCTCAAGCGCATCAAGAGCACGCAAGAGCTCAACTTCCTGCCCGTCATCCTGCAGACTGCCATCGGCTCCCCTTCCAGCGTGCAGCAAGGCATGGAGGCGGGTGCTTTTTACTATCTGACCAAGCCCTTCTCGCGCGATATGCTGCTGGCGGTGGTCAAGGCAGCCCAAAGCCACTGGGACCGGCACCAGGCATTTCGAGAGCTGGCCAAGCAGCACCTGGATGCGCTGTCCCAGTTGCAGCAGGCTGAATTCCGCCTGCGCACCCTGAAAGAAGCCCAGACCGTCACCGCCTTGCTGGCACGCACTTGCACCCAACCGGAAAAAGTGGCGACCGGCCTGTTCGAGCTGATGGTCAATGCCATCGAACACGGCAACCTGGGCATCAGCTACGCCGAAAAAACCAGGCTGCAATCCGAAGGCGGCTGGGAAGAAGAACTGGAACGCCGCCAGCACGATCCGGTACTGGGACAACGCGAAGTCAGCATTTTCTTTTTCCGCGACGCCAGTTGCTACCGCTTTACCATCCAGGACATGGGGGATGGCTTTGATTGGCAGAACTATCAGGACTGTCCGTCGGCCTCGCTGCTGGCCAGCCATGGCCGCGGCATCCTGATTGCGCGCAAGCTGTCCTTCGACAATGTTGAATACCAAGGCAATGGCAACCGGGTTGTCGCCAGCGTGCTGCATACGCCTTAATTGGCCGCCACCCCGCAGTTGCCAGGGCTGCGCCAGTAGCGCGCAGCTTGAATCCGGTAGCACTCAAACGACAGCTCCGTCCCCATGTCAATGCTGATCAAGCCGTCCGCATCGGTACGCAGCACCCCGCCTTGTGCCTGCAAGGCCTCCAGCACGCGCGGTTGCGGATGACGGTAGCGGTTGAGAAAGCCCACGCTCAGCACTGACCATTGTGGCGCCACCGTCTCCAGCCACTCCGGCGCGGTGGAGGTCCGGCTACCGTGATGCCCCACCACCAGCACCGTGCTGCGTAATTGCCCGCCATAATCCGCCACCAGCTGCTGCTCCACCGCCCGTGGCGCATCGCCACTGATCAGGATGGCATGCCGCCAGCTGGCCACCCGCAACACACAGCTGTGGCTGTTGTCATCAGGCAACTGCGCGCCGGCTGGCGGCCATAGCACATCAAAGCGCACCCCATCCCACACCCAGCTCTGCCCTCGCTGGCAGATCTCCCCCGTCAAACCATATTGCTCCAGCGTGGCCGCCTGGCCCGCCAACACGCGCTGCAGCGGTATGGCTGCGGCAATATCAGCCGTGGCAGCATCGTGATCCTTGTCATTGTGCGACAACAGCAGCACATCCAGCTGACGGATGCCAAAACCACGCAATTGCGGCAATACCCAGCGCTCGCCACCTGCGGCACCGGTATCGAACAGCAAAGCATGCTGATGAGTCTGGATCAGCACGGCCAAGCCTTGGCCGACATCCAGCAAGCGGATGCGTGCGGTACCAGGCTCTGGTGCTGCGGGCTGGTAGAACAATACCGGCAGCAGCAGACTGCCGCCCAACCAGCGCCCCGGCATGCCACCAGGCGCCAGCAGCCAGACGCTGCCTATCCCGCCCAGCAACAACAAAGGCCATGGCAGTGCGGCAGCCTGCCACACCGGCAACTGCGCCAGCCAGTCCACTCCACGGTAAAACCACTCCGCCAGCCAGCCGGCCAGTTGCAAGGGCAGATCCCAGGGCAACGCCACCGCCAACAGGCTGGCCGGAGTCAGCAACACGGAAACAAAGGGAATGCCCAGGGCGTTGGCCAGCGGCGACACCAGCGGGAAACTGCCGAACATAGCGAGCAGCGGCAACAGGGAAGCCACGGTAGCCGCCCATTGCCCCATCAATGCCTGCTGCACTTTCCCGGCAGGACGCCGTCGTCCCAGTGAAGACAGCATCAGTGCGGCCACCAGGCCAAACGACAGCCACAGACCGGGTGCCAGCACTGCAAAAGGATCGATCAGCAATACAATGGCCAAGGCCAGCCACCAGATATGTAGCCCGCTCCAGGTGCGCCGCCATAGCAGCATCAGTGCCACGCAGCACAGCATGTAGAGCGTTCGCTGGGTGGGCACGGAAAAGCCGGCCAGCACCGCATACGCAGCAGCAGCCATCACGCCGGACAGCACAATCAGAATGCGCGGGTGCAAATAGCTGACTGGCCAGCGTCGCAGCAGCCAGGCCACGATTGCCGCTGCCATCCCCGCCACCATGGTGATATGCAAGCCTGAAATAGAAACCACGTGGGTCAGGCCGGTACGAGCCAGGCTCTGCCATTCCTCTCGCGCAATCTGCTGTTGGGCACCCACGGTCAAGCCAGCCACTAGTCCGGCAGCACGCTGTTGCCCCAGCACGGTTTCGATACGCAATACCAGCCTCTCACGCAAGCGATCCACCACTGCCAGGACATCATTGGCCTCACCCAGCCGCTGCGCTCCGGGCTGCACCGTGCCGGTGGCCAGAATGCCCTCTGACCAATACCACTGCTCCGCATCAAAACCATGGGGATTGGCGGTGGACTGTAATGGCCGAAAACGCGCCGTCAGCCTCCAACGCTCACCGGCATGCCAGGCCATATCACTGGTACCCTCGCCCTTGCGGGCAAAAACAGACAGCTGCACCCGCTCCGGCAGTTGCGCGCCCGACGTCAGCACCTGTTCTACCTCAAACTGCATGCGCACCCCATACGTGCCGGATACCGGCAAACCACGCACCACGCCTTGCAAGGCCAGCGGCTTTTGCCATAGCGACGCGGGCAACGCTTGTGCCAGCCGCCATTGTGCACGGGCGTCGGCATAGCCAAGCCCAAGCAAGAAGGCCAACAGCATACCGGCCAGCCATGCCGGACGCGCTGGGGCAAGCCGCGACACCAGCAACAGCAGCAGGCACAGACCGGCAAGATTCCACAGGGAGGGCAACACGGGCAAAAAGGCACAGCAAACAATGCCGGCCACAAACAGGGCAAGTTTCAGCATGTGTTCCTTATGCCCGCAGCTGCTGCGCACGACAATGTCGACAGGGACAGGCTGCTTGCCGCACTGCCATACATCCCGTATCGTGCCGGCATGATTCAAGGAAGCCCCATGACACCCACTGCGCTGTTCTGCGCCGAAAGCGCCCGCCACGACCAGGCAGCCCTGCTCGCCAGCCGCTTTGCCCTCCCCCTGCTCACTCGCCGTCCGGAGGAGGGCTACTGGTTGGAGCTGGGTGCAGAGCGGCTGGAGCTGGTCACCACCGGCAAGCACGGCGCGGTGTATGCCGAATTTGTTGAAGGCGCGGCGCGCCACCGCCGCGAACAGGGTGGTGGCCGTGGCCAGCCCGTTGCCAAGGCCGTCGGCCTGAAGGGTGCCAAAGACCTGCCCCACATTGTCGATGCCACCGCAGGCCTTGGCCGCGACAGTTTTGTGCTGGCCAGCCTGGGCTGCCAGGTGACCATGGTGGAGCGCTCGCCTGTGGCTGCCGCCCTGCTGTTTGATGCACTGGAACGCGCCGCGCGCGCGCCGGAGACCGCCGACATCGCATCCCGCATGCAGCTAGTGCACGCCAATTCAGCCGACTGGCTGGCACAGCTTGGCGACAATGAGCGACCAGATGTGGTGTTTGTCGATCCGATGTTTCCAGATACCGACAAGAAAAGCGCGGCGGCCAAGAAGGACATGCAGGCCTTCCAGCAGGTGATTGGCGATGACATGGACAGCGCCCGCCTGCTGGACGCCGCCATTGCCGCCGCCAGGGTGCGCGTGGTGGTGAAGCGGCCACGCCTGGGCTCCCCCATCGAGGGCGTCAAGCCATCGGCAGTACTGGATGGCAAGTCCACCCGTTTCGACCTTTACATCATCAAGGCCCTGCGCCCGGAACACAGTCAGCCCTGAAGCGGGGAGCTGGCTGGCGCAAACCGGCTTGCCACACCGTCATCCCCGGCCTAGCCTGACTATACGGCCAGCAAAAAATCGACTAGAAAGCACGCCATGAGCATCACCTTTGCCGACCTGCTGCAACAGTACTGGTCGGCACAAAAATGGGAAGTCAACCTGCTGATTACCTGCAATCTGCTGGGCGGCCTGCTGCTGGGCTGTCTGGTGGGCTATGAGCGCTGGTCCAATGGTCGCGCCGCCGGCATGCGGACTTACGGCTTGGTATCGATGGCCTCAGCCGGCGTCATCAGCATGGTGGGGTACTCCGGCTTCTGGTATGGCGGCATCCACGCCGACATCATGCACGGCGACATGACGCGCGTGGCACAGGGTGTACTGACCGGCGTGGGTTTTCTCGGGGCTGGCATGATCATGAAGGAAGGCATGTCCATCAGCGGCCTGACCTCGGCGGCCTCGGTATGGATGTCCTCGGTCATTGGCATTCTGGTGGGCGTGGGCTTTTATTTGTCAGCCATTTCGGTGACCTTGCTATGCGTCATTTGCATGCGCTTGCTCAACTGGATGGAAAACCGGCTGCCACGCCGCTTCAGCCTTTATGTCAATCTGACGGTGCTGCGCGAACATCAATGGACGGTGGAAAAACTGTGCGACAACCTGCGCACTCTCGGCGTGATCGTGCATGAAGACAGCATTGCCCTGAAGGTGGATGCCCAGACCAGCGACTGGGGCTTCATGGTATCGGCCATCAACAAGCACCATCTGATCAACGTGGTGGACCTGTCACGCGCCATCATGCAGCTGGAAGAAATCGAAAGTTTCAGCGTACAGCCGGCACGCAACTGAGTCGTCAGGCCGGCTGCCAGCCATCGTGGCGCAAACGCTCAGCCACCGCGGTAGCGGAACGGCGGCAGGCCAGCACCGGAATGCCGTGGGCAGCCGCTGTATCGCGATAATGCCGCATGGCATTATGACCAAGAAAATCGGTAAGCAGGATCAGCATCTGGGTGTTCTTGGGCAGCGGCAACTTGCGCTGGTGCAGGGTATTACGACCGGTTATGTGGCGGGCAATACGGATATCATACAGCGCCAGCACATCGGGAATCTGTCCCAGGCTGTCGCCACCAATCAGCAAGGCATCCATGTCCATTCTCCTCTTGTGCCGCACTGCGGCAGGGCAATGGAACCATCGTAGCCGGGCTGTTTAATTCCAGATAATAATAAAAACTGGAATTCTTATTCCTCACTAACACAAAACATGTTCAGGCACATCGCCGCCATGCCAAGCAAGGTAGAATGCACTGATGAATACCGAAGACCGCCTGAATGAACTGGAAGTGAAAATCGCCTTCCAGGACGACCTGCTCGACAGCCTCAACAGCACCATTGCCCGCCAGCAACAGCAAATCGACTTGCTGCAACAGCAACTGCGCCTGGTGTATCAGCAATTCAAGGCCGCCCAGCCCGATAGCGGCAACAGCGGCGGCTCCTTGCGCGACGAAATACCGCCGCATTACTGATCCATACAGTTCTTTTTGCGCTTGCGCGACACCACGGCTTCAATGTTCTTGCGGGCAATCAACGGGGCCGATGCCGTCAGCGGTTTGTCGACATCCGGCGCTTGCAGCCATTTGTGCATGATCAGGCAATCCACCAGGCCCAGGCTAGGGTGCCGGTAAGCACCCGGCACCCGGCCTACCTCGGCAAAACCCAGCTTCTTCCACAAGGCGACCGCCACGGTATTGCTGGCCACCACCGCATTGAACTGCATGGCAAGAAAACCCAGTGCCCGTCCGCGCTGCTGCGAATGCGCACACAGGGCTGCCGCCACGCCCTTGCCACGCGTAGCCGGGGCCACCATATAGCCGCAATTGCACACATGGCCACCCGGCCCGGCTGCATTGGGCTTGATGTAATAGCTGCCCAGCACCACACCATCCTCCTCGGCCAGCCAGGTTTCCTGTGGCAGCTCATGCCATAGTGCCCGCGCTTGCGCCTCGCTCAGTTGCGGGTCATAGGCATAGCTTTCCTGCGCCTGGATGATGGCCTGAAATGTTGGCCAGAACGCGGCAAAGTCTTCCGCCAGCATGGGCCGGATATTCATGTTTTCCTCCTGACAGCCATTGGCTGCGTCATATTGCCGGACAGCAGGCTGGCGCCACCAATCAAGGCTGCGCCCAGCCATTCCTGCAAGCTCATTGCTTCGCCGGCCAGCAGGTAGGCCGAGATGGCGGCAAATACCAGCTCCAACAGCATCAGCGTCATGGTCTGGCTTGCCGGCAGCAGGCTGACGCCATGCTGGGAAATGATGCTGGTAGCCAGCAAGGTCATACCCAGCAAGGCCAGCAGCAGCGCGGCAGTCAACGAAACATCCAGCAAGCTGCCCAGTTGCTGGCGCGCACCCAATGCCACCAGCCCCATCAGCGCCACGCCCACCCAGATGGTGGCAGACTTGACCGGCACCGGCAGATCCCGCGCCCGTTTGCTCAATACATTGCCCAGGGCAAAGCTGATACCGCCGGACAGCGCCAGCCATTCATAACGCTGGCTGAGCAGCGCAGCGCCATCCAGCAGGCCGGGACGATACAGGATGATCATGCAACCGGCCAGCGACAGCGCCACCACCAGCCAGCCACTGCGCGTCAGCCGCTCATGCAGCAGCAAACGTGAAAAAAAGGCCGTCCACAGCGGTGACAGGTAAAACAGCAGCAATACCCGCATCACCATGCCCTCGGACACCGCCCAGGTGTAGCTGAAATTGCACCAGCCAAACAGCAGGGCCAGCAGCGGCAGTACCGGGTGCCAGCGCAGTTGGCGACGGTAGACATCAAAGAACAACATGCCGCCCAGTAACGCTGCCAGCAGGTAGACCAGCAATGAGGTATGCGCGGTGCTGATACCCTGCTGGCTGAGCACGCGGAACGGGTACCACATCAGCCCCCACACCAGCGCTGTGGTAACGACGGCAACAATGGCAAGAAGCTTTTGTTTTACAAGAGGCATCACGATTTCTTAAGATGGGCGATTCTGCGGCACTGCACTACAGTCCGCCAAACCGGATCAGCGGCGGCCAGCATAACCGGCCAGCCCCCACTGCAACAGAGAGAACCAAGCGTGAATCCCCACCTGGACAGCCTGCAACCCTATCCCTTCCAGCGTTTGCGTCAGCTGATGGCTGGTGCGGTCCCGGCTGACAAGCCGCATATCAACCTGTCCATCGGCGAGCCGAAACACCCGACGCCGGAGGTCATCAAACAGGCACTGGTCAATGCACTGGGCGGACTATCGGTGTACCCGGCCACGCTGGGCAGCGCGGAGCTGCGCCAGTCGTGTGCCGACTGGATGCAACGTCGCTACAACCTGCAACTGGATGCAGAGAAGGAAGTGCTGCCGGTCAATGGCAGCCGCGAAGCCCTGTTCGCTTTTGTGCAGACGGTGGTCAACAGCCAGCAGGCTGAAAAACCGGTGGTGATTTCACCCAATCCGTTTTACCAGATTTACGAAGGCGCAGCACTACTGGCAGGCGCGGAACCCTTCTATGTCAACTGCACCGCCAGCACTGGCTTTCAGCCCGACTGGGCCAGCGTGCCGGAAAGCGTATGGGCACGCACCCAGTTGGTCTTCGTCTGCAGTCCGGGCAATCCCACGGGTGCCGTGATGTCGCTGGACGACTGGAAAAACCTGTTCGCCCTGTCCGACCGCTACGGTTTTGTCATTGCCAGCGACGAGTGTTATTCGGAAATCCACTTCGGCCAGCCGCCGCTGGGTGGACTGGAAGCCGCCAGCAAGCTGGGCCGCGGTTTTGAGCGACTGGTGATGTTCACCAGCCTGTCCAAACGCTCGAATGCGCCGGGCATGCGCTCCGGCTTTGTTGCCGGCGACGCCGCCCTGCTGGCCAGCTTCATGCTGTACCGCACCTATCAGGGCGGTGCCATGAGCCCCACCATCCAGGCGGCCAGCGTAGCCGCCTGGAATGACGAAGCCCATGTTGAGGAAAACCGGGCCGCCTACATCGCCAAGTTCCAGGCCGTCACCCCGCTGCTGGCCGAGGTGCTGGATGTCAGCCTGCCGGATGCCAGCTTCTACCTGTGGGCCAAAGTACCCGGCGGCGATGACACCGCCTTTGCCCGTGCACTGTTCGAGCAGGAGCACATTACCGTGCTGCCCGGCTCCTTCCTCGCACGCACTGCCCATGGCGTGAATCCGGGCAGCGGCTATATCCGTATCGCTCTGGTCGCGACACTGGCAGAATGTCAGGCAGCCGCCGAACGCATCGTGCGTTTCGTCAAGACAACAACCATATAAACGACATCCACCAGCTATGACTGTTTCCATTCACATTGCCAAAGGACTCCATCACATGCATCCGATTCAAGCACTGATCGAAGAAGCCTTCGAAAAACGCGCCGACATTACCCCCGCCACCGTATCCGCCGAACTGAAGGCCGCCATTGGCCAGGTCATCACCGAGCTGGACAGCGGCCACCTGCGCGTGGCTGAAAAAGTGGATGGCGACTGGGTGGTCAACCAGTGGGTGAAAAAAGCCGTGCTGCTGTCCTTCCGCATTCGCGACAACGTGGTGCAGGACGATGGCGTGAGCCGCTATTTTGACAAAGTCGATACCAAGTTCCACGACTGGAACGAAGCCCGCTTCAAGGAAGCCGGTTTCCGCGTGGTACCGGGTGCCGTGGCACGCAAGGGCAGCTTCATTGCCAAGAACACCGTGCTGATGCCGTCCTACGTGAACATTGGTGCCTATGTTGACGAAGGCACCATGGTGGACACCTGGGCCACCGTCGGCTCCTGCGCCCAGATCGGCAAGAACGTACACCTGTCCGGTGGCGTCGGCATCGGTGGCGTACTGGAACCGCTGCAAGCCGGCCCCACCATCATTGAAGACAACTGCTTCATTGGCGCACGCTCGGAAGTAGTAGAAGGCGTGATCGTGGGCGAAGGCTCGGTGATCTCCATGGGCGTTTACATCGGCCAGTCCACCAAGATCTACGACCGTGAAACCGGCGAGGTCAGCTATGGTCGCATTCCCCCGGGCTCGGTGGTGGTATCCGGCAACCTGCCGTCCAAAGATGGCAGCCACAGCCTGTACTGCGCTGTCATCGTCAAGAAAGTGGATGCACAGACCCGCAGCAAGACCAGCATCAACGATCTGCTGCGCGGCGTCTAAGCCGCACGACCCGGTCAGCGCTTTGCTGCCGGCCTTGTACACCAGACCCGGCCACGCCGGGTCTTTTGTTTGCACCACCATTCAAGCTACGGCAATGTGATGACAACAGCCTGCTTGCCCCACAACCATGCCAATGAAATAATATGGCTACTGATTTTTCAGCCTGGCTTCAAACTTGTTTAAAAACTAACAGATACAAAACTTGCCAGACACCCTACACGGCAGGCACCATCGTTACATGCCGAAACTTTCAATATTTGGCGAGCGGCATACAAATCTATAAAATCCAGCTGTTCCATGCCCAAACCGGGCTGTAACTTCACCGTGTTTTTTATCCGGAAAATCCGTGTCTTCAGACCATTTCATCGAATTCAGGAATGTCAGCTTCGCCTACGGCGAACGCAGCATCCTGAACAACATCAGCCTCGTCATTCCGCGCGGCAAGCTGGTCGCCATCATGGGGGGCAGCGGCAGCGGCAAGACCACCATGCTGCGCCTGATTTCCGGCCAGATCCGCCCGGGCTCCGGCCAAGTACTGGTTGATGGCCGCGATCTTGCCGGCATGAACCATGCCGAACTGTTCGAGCACCGCCGCCGCATGGGCATGCTCTTCCAGTTTGGCGCGCTGTTTACCGACCTTTCGGTCGAGGACAATGTAGCCTTCCCCATCCGCGAACATACCCGCCTGCCGGACAGCATGATTCATGATCTGGTGATCATGAAACTGTCTGCCGTGGGTCTGCGTGGCACCCAGGGGCTGATGCCGGCTGAACTGTCCGGTGGCATGGCACGCCGGGTGGCACTGGCGCGCGCCATTGCCCTTGATCCACAGCTGATGCTGTATGACGAGCCCTTTACCGGGCTGGACCCGATCTCGCTGGGCGTCATTGCCCATCTGATCAAGAAACTGAACGACGCCCTGGGCACCACCTCCATCATGGTGACCCATGACGTGCACAAATCGCTGGATATCGTCGACTACGTTTATTTCGTCTCCAATGGCGCAATCGTTGCCGACGGCACGCCGGAAGATATCCGCTCCTCCCCCTCGCCCTGGGTACACCAGTTCATGTGGGGCGAAGCCGATGGCCCGGTACATTTTGCCTACCCTGCCAGCACTTCGCTGCAGCAGGACCTGGGCCTGAAAGGAGGCCAGCATGACTGAGCTGCTGCTGTCACCGCTGCGCCGGCTGGGCCACACCACCATCAACGCCATCTGGCGGCTGGGTTTCATCACCCGCTTCCTGCTAGCCATCCTGCGCTATTCCGGCCAGAGCCTGCTGCGTTTTAACCTGACCATTCGCGAAATCTATTTTGCCGGGGTGATGTCGGTCATCATCGTGGTGGTGTCCGGCCTGTTTGTCGGCATGGTGCTGGGCTTGCAGGGTTACAACACCCTGTCGCGCTTTGGCTCTGCCGATGCACTGGGCGCGCTGGTGGCACTATCCCTGCTGCGCGAACTGGGCCCGGTTCTGGCCGCGCTGCTGTTCTCCAGCCGCGCCGGCAGCGCCATGACCGCCGAAATCGGCCTGATGAAGGCCACCGAGCAGCTGGACGCCATGAGCGTGATGGCAGTCAACCCCATCGCCCGCGTGGTGGCACCGCGCTTCTGGGCCGGCGTGATTTCCATGCCCATCCTGGCTGCCATGTTCAATGTAATGGGCATCTTTGGTGGCTACCTGATCGGTGTGGTGATGATAGGCCTTGATTCCGGCACCTTCTGGTCGCAGATGCAAAACAACGTCGACTTGCATTACGACGTGGTGAACGGCCTGATCAAGAGCTTGTGCTTCGGCATTGCCGTCACGCTGATCGCCGTTTTCGAAGGTTACGATGCCACGCCCACCGCGGCTGGCGTGTCTGCCGCCACCACGCGCACAGTGGTGACCTCGGCGCTGGTAATCCTGGCGGTGGACTTTGTCCTTACCGCCTTCATGTTCTAGGAAATAGGGAATGAAACGCTCTACTATTGATTTGTGGGTCGGCCTGTTCGTGGCAATCGGCATTGCTGCCGTCGTATTCCTGTCGCTGAAAGTGGCCAACCTCACGCCGCAAAGCGCCGATCAGACCTACACCCTGTATGCTGATTTCGACAATATCGGCGGCCTGAAGGTAAAGGCACCGATCAAGGAAGCCGGTGTGGTGGTAGGCCGTGTGGCAGCCATCCAGCTGGACACCAAGACCTACCGCGCCCGCGTCACCTTGAATCTGGAAAAACAGTACACCTTCAGCCGTGATGCCAGCGCCGAAATCCTCACCGCCGGCCTGCTGGGTGAACAGTACATCGGCCTGCTGCAGGGCGGTGACCCGGACGAACTGAAAGCCGGCGAGCACATCACGCTGACTTCCTCCGCCCTGGTTCTGGAACAGCTGATCGGCAAGTTCATGACCAGCTTCAGTGGCGGCAACAACAAGAGCAGCGCTTCCGCAGCGCAATAACGACAGTCCTTGTGCACAACTCATCAAGAATGACAAATACCATGAAAAAACTGATTGCATCCTTTCTTGTCCTGCTGGGCCTGAGCGCCCACAGCCTGGCTGCCACCGACAATCCGGTCGAGCAAGTCCGCGAAACCTCACGCCAGATCATGGACGTACTGAAACAGGAAAATGGCAAGAATACCAAGCAGGTGCGCCAGCAAGTTGAAGCCCTGGCCATTCCCCAGTTCGACTTCCAGCGCATGACCGCCCTAGCCGTTGGTCTGGGCTGGCGTCAGGCCAGCCCAGCGCAGCAAAGCGCGCTGGCACAGCAATTCCAGAGCCTGCTGGTACGCACTTACTCCACCACCATGACCCGCTTCAAGAATGCACAGATCGACATCCAGCCCAATGCCACCATCGGCAATAGCGGCCGCGAAGCCACAGTGAAGTCCTCCGTCAGCCTGCCTGGCAATGATAAGGGGCCGGTTGCAGTCGACTACACCCTGTACAAGACCCCACAGGGCTGGAAAGTGTTCAACGTCAGCGTGGAAGGTGCCAGCCTGGTTACGGTGTATCGCAACCAGTTCAACCAGGAAATCAACAAGAGCGGCGTCGATGGCCTGATCAAGATGCTGCAGGACAAGAACGCCGCCTTGCCGGCGGCCAAGTAAGCCGGGAACATCGCCATGTTTGAGGAAACCGCCGCAGGGCAAGGCCGTCTGAGCGGCAAGCTGGACATGCACAGCAGTGGCAAGCTGCTGGCCACGCTGACTGCTCGTGTCGCCCGTGCCCCACTGCAGCTGGACCTGTCCGGCATCAGCGAGGCAGACTCCTCGGCTGTTGCCCTGCTGCTGGCCTGCCGCCGCGCCGCAGAACAAACCGGCCAGCCACTACTGCTGCAGAACTGGCCGGCCAGACTGTCCGAACTTGTTGAACTGTATGCACTGCGCGCGCTGCTTGGCGGCCCGCAAGGAGACTGAATCATGACTGGCACGCGACTCACCATGCGCGCTGGCCTGGTGGCAGCCAGCCTGCTGCTGGCCGGCTGCGCCAACACCCACCCGAGTTCACCGCTGGATCCCTACGAGTCATTCAACCGCTCGATGTTTTCCTTCAATGACAAAGCAGACCGCTGGGTGATCAAGCCAGCTGCCGAGGGCTACCACGCCATCACGCCAGGGCCGTTCCGTACAGCTGTTGGCAATTTCTTCGACAACTTCAAAGATGTCTACAGCGCAGCCAACAATCTGCTGCAGGCCGAGCCGGAACGGGCGCTCAACGACATCATGCGGGTTGCGCTCAACAGCACCTTCGGCCTGTTCGGTCTGATTGACATTGCTACGCCTGCCGGGCTGAAAAACAACAAGACCTCGCTGGGAGATACTTTCGCCCACTGGGGCTGGAAGAGCAGCAACTATCTGGTTTTGCCTTTCTTCGGCCCCAGCACAGTACGTGACGGCCTGGGTCTGGGCGTATCCCTTGGCATTAACGGCCCGGAAAAGCTGGTCTATCACAACACTAACGAAGCCATTGCCTTCTACGGTGTTTACGGCGTGAATACCCGTGCCCGCTATCTGGATCTGGACGACAGCCTGGCCACTGCCGCCATTGACCCCTACACCTATATGCGGGATGGCTACCTGCAATTGCGGGCACGCCAGCTGGGGCAGCCCAACCCTACCCAAAACGACGATGTCAACATCGACGATCTGGTCAGCGCACCGGCAGCATCGTCTGCACCTGCAGTGGAGGCTGCGCCGGCGGCGATGGACGACAGTCATCCCGAAGCGTCAGCAGCCGCGCATGCTGCAGCATCTGCACCGCAGTAAGCACATTTTGCAGAATCAAATCAAAGCAGCCGCAAGGCTGCTTTTTTCATTCTTCCGCAACGCACTTGATCTACCACAAACACCGGTCCTCAATAAATATTAGAATTTACTAAATTAATTGAACGGAGCCTATCATGGAACAGCGCCAGATCCCGCAACAAGCCCTGGAATACCTCACCCGCTGTCTGCGCCATGCGGTGTCTAATGGTCAATATCTGACACCAGAACTACTGGAAGAAGCCATTGCCGAGTACAGTGCCGAACACCCGCAAGAAACCATCCAGGTAATGCACTAAGCACTGTCGATAGAAAAAAGCGGCCCACAGGTCGCTAGTACACATGCGCTGCCTGTCTGGTCACAGCCGGAAACGGGCAATCAGCCCTTCCAGCTCATCGCCCAGTTGATGCACGGTTTCAATGGCCTGATAGGCTTGCTTTACCGATGCATCGGACTGCTGCAGCATGTTATGTATACTTTCGATATGCTGGGCAATTTCCTGGCTGGCGGTGGACTGTTCAGCCGTAGCCACAGCAATGTCACCCACAGTCCGCACGACCTGCTGACTATTGTCAGTAATGCGAGAAATGGAACTGGCTGCCATTTCCGCTTGCCGCACACCACTTTCCACCTGTGACACTACCCCCTCCATGCTACCTGCCGCCTGACGGGTATCCTGCTGTATCCCCTGGATCATACCGCCGATTTCCAGCGTAGCCTGTGCAGTCCGCTCCGCCAGCTTGCGCACTTCATCAGCAACCACGGCAAAACCCCGGCCCTGCTCACCGGCACGGGCGGCTTCAATTGCTGCATTCAAGGCCAGCAGATTGGTTTGGTCGGCTATATCCCGAATTACGCTGACAATACTGCTGATGTCACCAGAACGCTGCTGTAGACCAGCCATTACACTGGCCATACTGCGTACCGTGTCGGCAATACCGCCTATTTCGCGCGAGGTGGCATGCACACTATCCGCCACCTGCACAGACATGCTGCCCGCCTCATTGGCCAGTTGCTCGGCGGACTTGCTGGCATCGGCAATTAGGCTAATGCTGACTGACAGCTGCTCAATGCTGGCGGCGGTGGCATTGGCGGCCTCGGACTGGCAGGATGAGCTGTCGCGTATCTGGCCGATATCCTGCGACATGGTACGCACCGAAGCGGAAACACCTGCGGCATGGCTACGTACTTCCAGCATCATCGTGCGCAAAGAGCCGGTAAAACGGTTAAAGGCAGTCGCCGCGATTCCAATTTCATCATGACTGGCTATCGCCAGTTGGCGGGTCAAGTCTCCGCCGCCTGCGGCCAGCTCGCTCATGGCCTTTTGCAGACGTCCCAGCGGACGCAGTAGATAAGACAGCGTCAGCCCCATCAATACCAGGATGGCCAACAGCACGGCCACGCTCAGTGCGACAGATTGCCACACCGCAGCCCATACCGGTGCTAGCGCTACCGCGGGCGGAATGCGGATGCCTACAGCCCAGGGCTGGGCAACACCGGCTACCCTGACGGGGAGAATGAAGTTCCACTGCCCGTCTGTTGATACGTATTCCACTGGCACACCCGCCGCAATGGCTTGGCGGATCTCCAGCGACAGCGATGCATCGGCCTTGCCAATCAGGCTCTGGTCTGGGCCGGCCAGCAACATGCTCTTGTTGGAGTACAAGCGCATTGTTCCACTGCCATAGGGTTTGACTTTGCCGGCCAGTTCACGCAAATGCACCAATGCCAGATCAACGCCTGCCACACCAAGTACCTTGCCATCCAGTTGCAGGGGCATGGCCAGCGTCCCCATCAGGATCTTGATGTCCTCATCAACATAGGGCTCGGTCAGCACCGGCTTGCCAGTAGCCTTGGGCAGCTTGTAGTAGTCGCTGTCATCCGCACCTTCGCCACCCCACACGACATCGGTCTTACCGCCCTTATTGAACCAGTAAACGCCACTGCGGCCCTTCTTGTCGTTGAAGGGCGTACCTGCCAGCTTCTGGTCCTGACCATCAAAGGCATCGGGCTCCCAAATCACCCAATAGCCAACCGCATCAGGATTATGCGGCAGTTGGGCACGTGTCATTTCCGAGACCAACTGCCTGCCATCTACGGCCTGGCGGCGCTTTACCGCAATGGCGGCCTCGGCCAGGGTTTCCACGGCGTGGTACGAGGACTCCAGCAGGCCTTGTACATTGCCGGCCTCTCGTGCGGACAGCAGACGGGCATTTTCGCGTACCTGTTCGCTTGCCTGCCGATATTGCGAGTAGGCATTCAAGCCTATGAGCAAGGCAAAGCCCGCCAGAATCAGCAGGCCGCTGCCTGCCAGTATCTTGTTTCTAATGGTTGTGAACATATGAACTCCATCTGCCGCTCGATTATTGTGATGTCGACAGGGACACTGCCTTGGCAGCTCCGGGCTGTCTTGCGCCAGCCGGTCTACTTCCCCCTTGGCCGGTCGCGATGGCAATCCGGCTGCAGCATTGTGTCAGGAATTCATTTATTTGATCAAATAAAAAGGCATCAAACCGGTTTTAGCCGAATTTGATGCCTGATTTGGTCAAAAGTAATTTTACAGCGGCGTTGCGGTACCGCCTTAGCTGATACGCTCGATCTGCGCGCCTACAGCACCCAGCTTTTTCTCGATGTACTCGTAACCACGGTCAAGGTGATAGATACGGTCGACAATGGTTTCACCCTGCGCTACCAACCCTGCCAGCACCAGACTGGCGGAAGCACGCAAGTCAGTGGCCATTACGGTGGCTCCGGACAACTTCTCGACACCATGCACCACGGCGGTATTACCCTCCACTTCGATGCGAGCACCCATACGATTGAGCTCCGGAACATGCATGAACCGGTTTTCGAAGATGGTTTCGGTCACCACGCCGGCACCTTCGGCAATGCAGTTGAGCGTCATCAGCTGTGCTTGCATATCAGTCGGGAATGCCGGATAAGGCAGGGTGCGGAAATTGATGGCCTTGGGACGGCGCTTCATGTCAAGCGAGATCCAGTCATCTCCGGCCTCGACTACTGCCCCCGCCTCCACCAGTTTATCCAGTACAGCTTCCATGCTGCGCGGCGCTGCATTACGCAGGATCAGATGGCCCTGCGTCATTGCCGCGGCAACCAGGAAGGTACCGGCCTCGATACGGTCGGGCATGATGGCATATTCACAGCCATGCAGCTTGTCCACCCCGTCAATCACCAGGCGGTTGGTACCAATGCCACTGATACGGGCCCCCATGGCCACCAGACAGTTGGCCAGATCAGTCACTTCCGGCTCGCGTGCGGCGTTTTCCAGAATGGTGGTGCCATCGGCCAGTGCGGCTGCCATCAGCAGGTTTTCAGTACCGCCCACGGTCACCACATCCATCACGATGTGCGCGCCACGCAGGCGCTGTGCCTTGGCCTTGACGTAGCCATGCTCAATGATCACCTCTGCCCCCATGGCGACCAAGCCCTTGATGTGCTGATCCACTGGCCGGCTGCCAATGGCACAGCCACCGGGCAGGGACACGGTGGCTTCACCAAAGCGCGCCAGGGTGGGGCCCAGTACCAGAATGGAAGCGCGCATGGTCTTGACCAGATCATACGGTGCCACCAGGCTATCCAGATGGTCAGCCGTGATTTCCATTTCATGCACATTGTCGGTCATCACCCGCACACCCATGCCTTGCAGCAGCTTCTGGGTGGTGGAGATGTCACGCAGCATCGGCACATTGGTAAAGCGCATGGTGTCCGCGGTCAACAAGCTGGTACACAGAATCGGCAGCGCCGCATTCTTGGCACCGGACACGCGAATTTCACCATTTAGCGGACCATTGCCGCAGATTTTCAATTTATCCATATAAGGATCAGCCTTGGAGTTTTTCCCACTCGTCCGGCGTAGCAGCCTTGACGATGGAGAGGGCGTGGATTTCGTTGCTGGCCAGGCGGGTGGCGATAACTTCCTTCACCAGACGGTGACGATCGATCAGCCTCTTGCCGGCAAAATCCTGCGACACCACAGTAGCGTAGAAATGATGGCCATCACCCTCCACTTCGAGGTGGGAGCACTGAAGACCAGCAGCAATGTATTGTTTGACCTGTTCGGCAGAAATCATGTGTACATCCTGAAAAGGGATCCTAATGGCGCAGCTTGTAGCCTGACTTGATCAGCCACAAAGCCAGCCCGGAAAGCAAAATAAAACTGCCACCAACCACGCCCAGCGACAGCCATGGGCTGACGTCGGCCTGGCCAAAGAAGCCGTAACGAAACCCGTCGATCATGAAGAACACCGGATTGACATGTGATACGACATACCAGAATGGCGGCAAACTGTTGATGGAATAGAACACGCCAGACAAGAAAGTCAGCGGCATGATCAAAAAGTTCTGAAATGCAGCCAGTTGGTCGAATTTTTCTGCCCAGATACCGGCAATCACCCCCAGCGTACCCAGTACCCCACAGCCCAGAATGGCAAATGACAGCACCCACAATGGATGGCTGGGCAAGGGCAGACCGAACCATGCCGTCACCAGCAGCACGCCAGCCCCCACAACCACACCCCGCACAATGGAAGCCAGCAGGTAAGCGCCAAAGAACTCCAGCGCGGTCAGCGGCGGCAATAGCAGGAAAACAATATTGCCGGTGATCTTGGACTGAATCAGGCTGGACGAACTGTTGGCAAAGGCATTTTGTGCCATCGACATCATCGCGAGGCCCGGAATCAGAAAGGCGGTGTAGCTGACACCCGGATAGGCCTCAACGTGGCGTGACAACACATGGGAAAAAATCAGCTGGTACATCAAGGCTGTCAGCACCGGGGCGGCCACTGTCTGGAATGCCACCTTCCAGAACCGTACCAACTCCTTGCGGAACAAGGTCATAAAGCCCTGCATCAGACCTGCCCTCCGTGCATCATGTTGACAAAAACCGACTCCAGATCCACTTCGATCACATTCAGTTCGCGCACGGCCACACCGGCTTCACGCAAGGCCGCCAGCACATGCTCCAACTGCGCAATGTCAACCAGCTTCAGCACAATCCGGCCATCCTCCTCGCGCACCTTGCGCGGTAGCAGGCTGTCAGGCAAAGGGCCACCCAGCTTGAGAGCGACCTCGCGCTCCTTGCCATGCTGCAGCAACTTGTCCTTGCTCTCCAGCGCCACCAGCTTGCCACGTTTGAGCATGGCAATACGATTGCACAAGGCCTCCGCCTCTTCCAGGTAATGCGTGGTCAGCACAATGGTATGCCCGGCTTCATTCAGCTCTTTGACAAATGACCACAGGCTCTGGCGCAGCTCAACGTCGACACCGGCAGTAGGCTCATCCAGCACCATTACCGGAGGACGGTGCACCAAAGCCTGCGCTACCATGACACGCCGCTTCATCCCGCCGGACAAGGCCCGCAAATTGACATTGGCCTTGTCAGCCAGACCCAGCTTGCTCAGTAGCTCGTCAATCCAGTCATCGTTACGTGTCAGGCCAAAGTAGCCCGATTGAAAACGCAGAGTCTCCCTCACCGAGAGAAAGGGGTCAAACACCAACTCCTGCGGAACCACGCCAAGACTCATGCGTGCAGCACGAAAATCACGGATCACATCATGTCCCATGATCCGGATGCTGCCACTATCTGGACGCGACAATCCTGCCATGGCAGAAATCAGCGTTGTTTTGCCCGCCCCGTTGGGACCAAGCAAGGCAAAAAACTCGCCAGGTTCAACCGTGATACTGACATCATCCAGGGCCTGCAAAGCACCATAGCGCTTACTCACCGCTTTAATTTCGATCGCCGAGGCCATGACTTATCAAATGCTTTGAAAAAAGAGTGCGATTATAACGCCGACGCGGCATGACAGGGAATCGCCGCCAGTGGTACACACTGTTGCACCAGGTTTTACAGTGCTCACTGTCTGGGCCAGTCAGGCAATCAACAGTGATCTGTCATTTCGCCAGCACTCAAAATGGCTCTGCAGCAGCATTCCACGCGATGGAGCCATACTGACCCAGTAATTTGCATGGCCGGGGAGGAAGGAGGGCCGGAACAGTCCATGTTGCAATTTATGCACACTACGCGATCAGGGACACAATACGAAACTCAAAGCTGCCACACAGCGTGTGCAGCGGCCTGAAACGCACAAAGCCCAGCTCTAATGAGCTGGGCTTCTGTATGGGGAGTCTGGCGGTGTCCTACTTTCACATGGCGAATGCCACACTATCATCGGCGCTAAGGCGTTTCACGGTCCTGTTCGGGATGGGAAGGCGTGGGACCACCTCGCTATGGCCACCAGACATAAACTGTCAACAAACTTAAAGAAGCTTTGTACTCCAGACTTCGTCTGCAGTACTGAATTAATCAGGTATCTTAATCTTGGATCTTTGATCGCGTCGCACACGCACTATCCATTCGGTCTCGGTTTCCCAAGCCACTCAAATGATAGGATCAAGCCTCACGAGCAATTAGTATCGGTTAGCTTAACGCCTCACAGCGCTTCCACACCCGACCTATCAACGTCCTGGTCTCGAACGACTCTTCAGGAGGGTCAAGCCCTCAG
>NZ_JASLFG010000032.1:0-18901 GCF_030150775.1 Aquitalea sp. | reverse complement strand
CAGTGACCGCACGCTGGTCAAGCTGATGACCGACGGCATCCTGCTCGCCGAGATCCAGCGTGACCGCAAGCTGCTCGCGTACGACACGATCATCCTCGACGAGGCACACGAACGCAGCCTCAACATCGACTTCCTGCTCGGCTACCTGCGCCGGTTGCTGCCGGAGCGCCCGGAGCTGAAGGTGATCGTCACCTCCGCGACCATCGAGCCGGAGCGCTTCGCCGCACACTTCGGCGACGCGCTCCGGTTCGATGGTCGCCGACGTGACGATCACCTTGAGGTCGGGGCGCCGAGGCAACAGCCGGCGCAGATACCCGAGCAGGAAGTCGATGTTGAGGCTGCGTTCGTGCGCCTCGTCGATGATGATGGTGTCGTAGGCTTCCAGATAACGGTCGGTCTGGGTTTCCGCCAGCATGATGCCGTCGGTCATCAGCTTGATGACGGACTTCTCCGACAGCTTGTCGGTAAAGCGCACCTTGAAGCCGACATGCTCGCCCAGTTGCGAGCCCAACTCCTGCGCAATGCGGGTGGCCACCGAGCGCGCGGCCAGACGGCGCGGCTGGGTGTGGCCGATCAGCCCGTATACCCCGCGGCCCAGCTCCAGGCAGATTTTGGGAATCTGCGTGGTTTTGCCCGAGCCGGTTTCGCCACAGATGATTACCACCTGATGGGCGGCAATGGTGGCCTTGATATCGTCCAGCTTCTGGTTGACCGGCAGCGCATCGTCAAACTGCGGCCGCGGCATGTGCTGACGGCGCGCATCGGCACGGGAGGCCGAGCGTTCCAGTTGCTGGCTGATGTCGGCCAGTTGCTTGTCGGCAGGCTGCCCTTTTTTCAGGCGCTCACTGGCATCGTTCAGCTTGCGGCGCAAGACATGGCGATCACGGATCAGACAATGGGCAAGGCGGGCTTTGAGTTGGGACAGCTGCTGGACTGGGGTGGTCATCGGGGCAAAGAGCACTGGTTTACAGAAGGCCGCCAGTATAGCAGAGCCGGGGCCGGGGGCTGAATGCAAAAGACCGCCCGGGGGCGGTCTACAGTGGCCAGCGGGCTGGGGTTCAGACCATGACAGCCTGCTGTGCGTGCGAGGAGCGGCCTAGCTCATCCAGCAATTGATCCAGCCGGGTAATGGCATCGGCAATGGAGCGGGTTTCGGTGGACAGCGAACGGGTGGACTCGCCCACCGCGGTGATGTCGCCGGCAAACTGGGCAAAGCCCTGGTTCTGGCTGCTTTCGGCACGGGAGACTTCCTCCAGCAGGTTGGCCAGCTCGCGGGTTTCCTGAATGATGCCTTGCAGATTCTGCTGTGCCTCTTGGGCATTACTGCGCCCGGCCTGCATCTGGCTGTTGCCATCGCGCATGGCGATGATGGCCTGATTGGTGCCATCCACAATCAGCTTGATCTTGGTTTCGATGTCCAGCGTGGCGTTCTGGGTGCGTTCGGCCAGCTTGCGCACCTCGTCCGCCACCACGGCAAAGCCGCGTCCCATTTCGCCAGCCCGCGCTGCCTCGATGGCGGCATTGAGCGCCAACAGGTTGGTCTGGTCGGCAATGTCACGAATCAACTGCACGATGCCGTTGACCTCAGCACTGCGCTGGCCCAGGTCTTCCAGCTTGCTGGCGGCGTGCGAGATGACTTCCCCGGCGCGGCCAAGCTGTAGCACGGCCTGATCCATCACCTGGCCACCGCTGCTGGCCGCATTGCCTGCGGTCTGCGCCAGACGGGTGGCGCTGTCGGACTGGGCGGCGTTCTGGCTGGTGACCACCGCCATCTGCTGCGCCACTACCATCATGTCTTCGGCACGGCTGCGCTGGTCGGCCATGGTTTCGGCCATCAGCCCGGTGCTGTCGGCGATATCGCGACTGGCGCTAGACGCGGCACGGATGGAGCGCGCCACCTGTTCCATCATCTCGCGCATGGCGCGGCTGGCCTGTTCGGACTCGGCCCGCGCCTGTTCCAGCCGCTCCAGGCTTTTTACCTTGGCCTTGTCAAAGGCCATTGCCAGCGACAAAACCACGATGGTAAGGCCGATCAGCGACTTGGCTTGCAGCTTGGGGATTTCGGCGTGATCAATTGGCACCGTTGGTAGGGCCCCGGGGTCGGATGAGAGCAAAAAGAACAGGCCGATGGCCAGGATGGTCAGCACCATCCACACCATGCCGGAGCGACGGGTGGACACAAAAATGGCGGTAAACGGAATGGAGGCAAACCACACCACGCTGGTGGACATGATGCCGCCGTTGACATACACCATCCAGCACACCATCACGAACATGCAGCTGGTAATCAGCTCGGCACAAAAACGTAGCGCGCCGGTGAGTTTCAGCAATAGTGGCGCCAGCAACAAACCCAGCCCGCCCAGCGCAATGCCGGTGCCCATGGCCGGGTGATTCAGCATGAAGTACTCAATGGAAAACAGCGGGGCAATACAGCCAGCCAGCAGGCCAACCCCTACGGTAGTGCGTGCGCCGATGGCCTGAGCAGGGGATTGGCGAATGGTTTCCGGTATGAACCAGTCGGTAACGGACTTGGCAGTCATGTGGTGAGTTCTCCCTCGTTGCGTCTTGATTTGTAAGTATTGTTTTGATTTTTACGCCAGATTCCTGGCGATTGGCTAATGTAAAACAACCGTTTGAAATCGGCAATCGCGCTATGAGCTGAGTACGTGATAGCTGGCCTGTCAGTGAGTGGAAGCTGTGTATTTTTTGTTCTGCAACGCACAGAAAGCCGGTGCGTGCAGAATCGTCAGACTATTACTAGCCAGCCATCACCGGCACACGCCGAAAAGTGCCATGGCCATTTGGGAAGGTGCTGATAGGCCAAGCAGCATGGCATTCGCACAATCGGCAGACCATGACAACGTCCCGCTCTCCGATGTTCGGCTGCCACTTGATACCGATTTCCCTGCTTGCACCGCGTAGTCTGGGTAGCGTGCTGCCATTGCTGGCCTGCCTGTGGACGGTGCATGCCCATGCACAAGCTCCATCATCCGTTGCCCAGCCCCCCGTTTCCCCTGAAACCAATGTATCTGCGGCCACGCCCTTGCCGCCGGCAGAACAGCCGTGTTTCCCGATCCGGCAGTTGTTGCTGCAAGGTGCGCTATCCCAACGTTTTCAGTGGTTGTTGACCGCTGCCGCCTGGCCGGATAGCGCCATTGGCCGCTGCCTTGGCAGCCAGGGCATCAGCCTGTTGCAACGGCGCATGCAGAACGCGCTGCTGACCCAGGGCTTTGTCACTTCCCGGGTGCTGGTCAGCCCGCAAAACCTGAGCACCGGACAGCTGGTGTTCACCTTGCTGCCCGGTTTTATTCACCAGATCAAACCTGCTGCCGATAACAGCGCCGGAATGCGCACAATCAATGCCCTGCCAACCGGGCCGGGTGAGGTGCTCAATCTGCGTGACATCGAACAAGGGCTGGAAAACCTGCAACGCCTGCCTTCGGTGCAGGCGGACTTCCAGATTGCCCCGGCCAGCACAGCAGATGCCCCGCCCAATAGCAGCGACGTGCTGGTGCAATGGCGGCAACACAGGCCATACCGCTTGTCATTGCAGCTGGATGATGGCGGCAGCCAGGCTACCGGGGTACTGCAAGGCAGTGCCACGCTGACGGCCGACCATCTGCTGACGCTCAATGACATGCTCAGCCTGTCCCGCAGCCAGGCGCTGGGTGGTGGTCAGGATGGCGAACGGGGCTCTGAAAACAACACCGTCAGCTACAGCCTGCCGCTGGGGTATTGGCTGCTTGGCCTGACACTGAATGATGGCCGTTATCGCCAGTCGGTGGCTGGTGCCTATGAAAGCTATCTGTATCACGGTAAAAGCGAAAACGCGGCCCTTAAGCTGTCGCGCCTGCTATTGCGTGATGCCGACAGCAAAACCGGCTTGAACTTGCAGCTGTGGCAACGCAAGACCAGCAGCTTCATCAACGATGCCGAAATCGACGTGCAGCGCCGTCGCATGGCGGGCTGGGAGGTGGGCGTATCTCACGAAGCGCGTTTGGGTGAGGGCGCATTCAGCGCCAGCCTGAATTACCGGCGTGGAACCGGCGCACGCCGCGCGCAGCCCGCGCCGGAAGAAGCCTTCAACGAGGGCAGCTCCCGCTTGCAGCTATGGCAGGCGGAGGCGCAGCTGGTATTGCCATTTCGTGGCCTGGGACAGGCCTGGCAGTTCAGTTCGGCCTGGCGCGGCCAATACAACCAGACCCCCTTGATTCCGCTGGACCGTTTTGCCATTGGCAGCCGCGACACCGTACGCGGCTACAACGGCGACAACCAGCTCAGCGCCGATCGCGGCTGGCTGGTACGCAATGAGCTGGGCTGGCAATTCAAAGGACGAGAAATCTATCTGGCTTACGACCATGGCGAAGTCGGCGGCCAATCGGCGGTCTGGTTACAAGGCCGTCGCCTGAGTGGTGCCACAGTGGGCAGCCGCGGCCAGTTGCTTGGTGTCGACTACGAAGTGTTCATCAGCAAGCCCATGCAATACCCCACCCATTTTCGCACCCCCGGCAGCACCGGGGGCTTCTCCCTTGCCTACCGTTTTTGACGCAGCGCCTTGCCACCGGACACCCGCCCATGAATCGTCACTGCCATCGCCTTGTGTTCAACCCCCTGCGCAATCTGTTGATGCCTGTCGCCGAGCTGGCTGGCAGCCACCAGCGCTCAGCCAGTACACAACCGGGGGCAGGGCAGTCACAGCCATGCTGCTGGACATGGCGACCACTGGCACTGGCCTTGCTGTTGCTCAACTTGCCCGGTGCTGCGCTGGCGCAGATTCTGGCCGACCCAGCTGCGCCAGCCGGGCAGCGCCCCACCATCCTCAATACCGCCAGCGGTGCAGTGCAGATCAATATCCAGACCCCTACCGCTGGCGGGGTATCGATGAACCAGTACCGCCAGTTCGACACCACCACGCCGGTCACCATCTTCAATAACGGTCGCAGCGCCAGCCAAACCCAAAGCGCCGGTTGGGTGGCGGGCAACCCGTGGCTGGCCGGTGGCAGTGCCAAAGTCATTGTCAATCAGATCAACAGCGCCAACCCATCACGCCTGAGCGGCACCATGGAAATTGCCGGTACGCGGGCAGACCTGATCATTGCCAACCCCTCCGGCCTGCGCATTGACGGGGTGACCGTGCTCAATGCCAACCGCAGCACCTTTGCCACTGCCACACCGCAGCTCTCTGGCGGGGTATTACAAGGCTTTCAGACCGGCAACGGCCTGTTGCAGATTAACGGGGAAGGGCTGAACGACAGCGGCAGCGACTACACCACCATCCTGGCCCGCGCCGTGCAACTGAATGCCGGGCTGTGGGCACAGCAACTACAGCTGACCACCGGGCAGAACCAGCTGGATGCCACGGGCAAGCTCATCGCCAGTGCCACGCCCGCGCAGGGCAGCGGCGGCACAAGCCCCGCCTACAGCCTGGACGTAGCGGCAATCGGCGGCATGTACGCCGGCAAGATCACCCTGCTGGCTACCGAACACGGCCTGGGCGCACGCAATGCCGGTGAGTTGGTGGCAAGTCAGGGCGATTTGCAGCTGCAAGCGGATGGCCGCCTGATCAACACCGGCCGCATGCTGGCGCAGCAGGGTGGCAGCCTGCATGTGCAAAGCCAGGGGCTGGATAATGGCGGCACCTTGTCGGCCAGCCACAACCTGCACATTGCCAACGGGCCACTGAGCAACAGCGGGCTGATCAATGCCGGGCGCGAACTGCTGCTGAACGCCAGTGACATCCACAACAGCAGCAGCGGCAGCATCAGCGGCCAGCGCTTGCAGATAGACACAGACAGCCTGGACAACGCGGGCCAACTCAGCCAGACCGGCCAGCAGGGCTTGCTGTTGCAGGCGAATGCCTTGCACAGCAGCGGGGTGATGGGCCTGCCGCCCAAATCCAGCACTGCGCCTGAGCTGCCATCCACGCCGGATGACGGTACGGCCACTCCGCCTGCCACAGACAGTACGACAGCACCGGGCGGGGATGCCCCGGTTTACAGCCAGCCCACACCCGCCGAGGTGCTACCCGACGGCACCATCCACGTGACAGGCCTGCTCGACAACAGCGGCAGCCTGCTGGTTAATGGCGGCATCGACCTGAGCCTGCAGCAAGGCTTGCAGAATCACGGCAGCATGCAGCTGCGCACGCTGCAATTGTTCGGGCCTGTGCTGGATAACCGGCAGGGCAAGTTGTATGTCGATCAGGCGCGGATCGACACCGGGGCCATCCACAATCAGGGCGGCACCCTGCTGGCCAAGCACGACATGATTCTGCGCACTGCCACGCTGGACAATGGGCAGGGCAAGCTCGCCGCAGGGGGCGAACTCAGCCTGATGACCGGGCAGCTGGACAACCGTGCCGGTTGGCTGGAAGCCGCCGGGCTGTTGTTCAATGGCAGTGATATCGACAATCGCCAGGGTGGCATCTTTGCCCGCGACATCAGCGCCAACAGCGGCATGGTGGACAACCGTGGCGGTTTGCTGGCCGCCAGCCAAAGCCTGCAACTGGATACGGGCGGACAAACTCTGTGGAATGGCGACAGTGGCAATACGCTGGGTGTGCTCTCCGGCGGCAGGCTGGCCTTGAAAACCGGCGACTTGTTCAACCTGCAGGATGGACGCATGCAAGCCAGTGTGCTGGATATCAACAGCAGCACCCTGCGCAATCAGGCCGGCCTGATCATGGGCGATTCCGTCACCCTGCATGGCGATACGCTGGACAACCAGGCCGGGCTGATTGCCGCCAAATCCAGCCTGTCGCTTGTTGCCGCACAATCCCTGCACAACCAGGGGGAATTACACAGCCTGGGTGATGCCGCACTGCAAGCGGACATCCTGCAACAGCAAGGCGGGCTGACCACGGCCAGTCGCAATCTGACCATCCAGGCCAGGCAACTGAACAGCAGTGGCCAGTTTGTTGCCGGGCAGGATCTCACCCTCAATACCCGGCAAGACCTCACCGTACAGGCCGCTATCCAGGCGGGCAGAAACCTTGTACTCAGCACGACGGGCAAGCTGGATAACCAGTCCAGCCTGCGCGCCGGTGGCAGCGCCAGCATACAGGCAGACAGCATCAGCAATGCCAGCCAGGCCGACATCAGCGCCAGCACGCTGGACCTGCAAGCCACCACCAGCCTGGACAATCAGGGCCTGAGACGCCGGGGATGCCAGCCTTCTTGCCGGACAAGCCATCAGCAATCGCGGCAGCGGGCGTATTTATGCCGACCGGCTGTTGCTGGTCGCGCCGCTGCTGGACAACACCCCACTGGCCGGGCAAGCACCGGTGATTGCCGCCCGGCAACAACTGGGCATCGCGACCGATCAACTGCTTAATGGCGAAAACGCCCAGATCATCAGCTTGGGTGACATGGTGATAGGTGGCGGCTTTGACAGCAACGGCCAGATCAATCGCCCGACCAGCCTGGTGGACAACAAGTCGGCCAGCATCGAGGCCGGTGGCAATATGCAGATCAGCGCCGACACCGTACGCAATCAGCGGCTGCGGGTGGGCATTAGCCAGCAAAGCAGCATTGACGAAACCGTCACCATGAACCTTGCCCCTTGGCAGGGGAATGGACACAACGGCGGCGACCTGCGTAACTCGGCCAATTACCGGGCTTCGCAAATTTATTTTGTTGACCCTGCCGACATCATCAGCAACGAGCAGATCATCACCCCGGATGGCAATGTACTGGGCCGCGCAGTGGTCAAACTCAGCCCGCAAACCAGCACCTTCTTCTTTGCCAATGGCCGCGGCTGGGGCATGACCGGAGAGCGCTGGCGCATCAAAATCGACCAGCCGCAAACCCAAACCATCTATTACACCCTGCGCCAGGATGGCGTGGTCAACCCGGACCAAAGCCCGGATGGGCTCGACCCCTTCTTGCTGTTGCACGGGCCGGGAGGGACCGGTGGTGCGCCTTACTTCTCTTACCAGACCGACGCCGTCCGTTACGACGCGCAATATGGCAGTTGCAGTAGTAACTGTGTGCTACTGATTACCCCCTACCAGTTGACTGACCCTGTTCACACCATCATCAGTCGCAGCCAGCACCCGGTTTCAGAATCAGGAAATGAACGCTACCGCACCGCCCACCACACCGCTCAGGACGACGTGCTAACAGCCGATACCGGGGCTGCCCCTACCATCCGCGCTGGCGGAAATATGCTGTTGCAGCCTGGCCAGCCGCTGGATAACCAGTACGGCCAGATCAGTGCCGCAGACCAACTGCAAATAGACGGTGGGGCAGCTAGCCAGATCATCAACACCGCTGCCACACTGTATCGCAATCACCACTTTGATATCGTCAGCCACAGCTATGCGGGCGGCAGCTTTGCTAACCCCCGGCCCGACATCCGCGAAACCATAGGCAGCGTCGATGCCAGCATCCAGGGCAAAACCAGCCTGATCATCAATGCCGACACCGTCGCCAATCTGGATCAGGCCCGTCCCGGCCCCAGCCCGATTGCCCCGCCCGTTCCCGGCAGCGAAGTGGCCCGGCTCAGCCAAACCAGCAATGGCACGGTACAGCTGGAGCCCGGCAGCAATGGCATCCCCGGCAGCGTGCTGACCCAGCCGCCCACCATCCAGCTACCACGCAGCAGCCTGTACCGCCTGCTGCCCGACGGGCCGGCACCGCTGCTGGAAACCGACCCCGCGCTGACCAATCGCCAGGCCTGGCTGGGCAGCGACTACCTGCTGGCCGGGCTGTCGCCCGACCCCAATACCTCCCTCAAGCGCCTGGGCGACGGCTACTACGAACAACAACTCATCAACCAGCAAATCAGCCGCCTCACCGGCCAAAGCCTGCTGGCAGGCTATAGCGACGGCCAGGCCCAGTTCCGCGCGCTGATGGACAACGGTAAAACCTTTGCCGCCAGCCACCAGCTGATGCCCGGTGTAGCACTCACCGCCGCGCAAATGGCCCAGCTCACCAGCGACATCGTCTGGCTGGTCAGCCAAACCGTCACCCTGCCGGATGGCCGCAGCCAGCAGGTGCTGGTGCCGCAGGTGTACGTCAAACTGCAGCAAGGCGACCTGGCCCCCAGCGGTGCCATCCTGGCGGCCGACAAGTTACAACTGCAACTGAATGGCGACCTTACCAACCAGGGCAGCATGGCTGGGCGGCAACTGCTTGCCATCAACGCCGACACCATCCACAACCTGGCCGGACGCCTGCAAGGCGGCGACCTGGCCATCCACGCCAACACCGACCTCAGCAACCAGGGCGGACGCATCCAGGCCGACCACAGCCTCAGCCTGAGCGCCGGGCGCGACCTCACCAGCGCCAGCACCACTTATAGCCAACAACACGGCAGCGGCGGCAACACCCTGCAACAAACCGCACTCGACCGCATGGCCGGGTTGTATCTGGGGCAGGGCGCAGGCTCCATGCTGCTGGCGGCAGGCCGCAATCTCGACCTCAGCGGCAGCCAGTTGAGCAACCAATCCAGCGGCAGCACCGTGCTGTCCGCCGGACAAGACCTCACACTCGGCACCACCGACACCACCCAGCAACGCCGCATCACCTGGAATGCCAACAACTGGTCCGCCCAGGCCAGTACCGACCAAACCGGCAGCCGCCTATCCACCCAGGGCGACCTCACCCTGCAGGCCGGGCGCAACCTTGCTGCCACTGCCGCCACCCTCGACAGCGCCCAAGGCCAGGTCAGGCTGCAAGCCGGACAAGACCTCACCCTCGCCAGCGGCCAGCAAACCCAGCAACTGGACTGGCAAAGCCACAGCAGCAAAAAAGGCCTGCTCAGCAGCCGCAGCAGCGACGACAGCTACCAGGGCGCACAAAGCTGGGCCAAGGGCAGCAGCGTCAGCGGCCACACCGTCAGCGCCACCGCCGGTGGCGACCTTAGCCTGATTGGCAGCCAGGTGGTCAGCGACCAGGGCACCCAACTGCAAGCGGGTGGCAATCTCAGCCTGCAAGCCGCCAGCAACACCGACCGTTATGCCAGCCAGCACAGCGAGAAAAAATCTGGCCTGATGGGCAGCGGCGGCTTTGGCATCACCATCGGCAGCCGCGCCCAAGGCCAGGACGGCAGCACCCGCACCACCCAGGCCGTCGGCAGCACCGTCGGCGCACTCAGCGGCAATGTCACTCTCAGCGCCGGGCAGCAATACACCCAAACCGGCAGCCAGGTACTGGCTACCGGCATCAATGGCGGCGGCGACATCAGCATCCAGGCCAAAGACATCGCCATCAGCGAAGCACGGGACACCACACAGAACGTCAGCGACAGCTGGTTCAAGCAAAGCGGCCTCACCCTGGCCCTCTCCAACCCCGTCCTCAACGCCATCCAGACCGCCGACCAGATGGCCAAGGCCGCCCGCAAAACCAGCGACAGCCGCATGAAAGCCCTGGCCGCCGCCAGCAGCGGCCTGTCCGGCTACGCCGCCTACACCGCCATCCAGGAAGGCCAGGGCAGCACCATCAACGGCAAGGACAACCAGATCCTCACCCGCGAAACCAGCCCCGACGGCACCCCAAAAACCCGCGACGCCAACGCCGCCGACAAAGCCGGCGGCATCAATGTCAGCCTCTCGGTGGGCAGCAGCAGCAACAAATCACACAGCGAATCATCGTCCGATACCAGCGCTGCCAGCCGCGTACAAGCCGCAGGTAATCTCAGCCTGCACGCCAGCGGTGCCGGTGCCGACAGCAACATCCTGATTCAAGGCAGCGACCTGGCCGCCGCCAAGGCCATCACCCTCAATGCCGACAACCGCATCCAGCTGCAAGCCAGCCAGGACCAAGACCAACAACACAGCACCAACAGCGGCCGCAGCGGCAGCCTGGGCATCAGCTTCGGTAGCGACGGCCTGCTATTCACTGCCAGCGCCAGCAAAAACCGCGGCCACGCCGACGGCGACAGCGTCAGCTACCACAACAGCCACCTCAACGCCGGCGACAGCATCAGCCTGACCAGCGGCGGCGACACCACCCTCAAAGGCGCCGTTGTGGCCGCCCCCAGCGTACAAGCCAATGTCGGCGGCCATCTCAGCATCGAAAGCCTGCAAGACAAAGACCACTACGACAGCAAACAACACAGCGTGGGCGGCAGCCTGTCCATCGGCTACGGCATGATGGGCGGCAGCCTCAGCATGAGCCAAAGCAACATCAACAGCGACTACCGCAGCGTCGGCGAACAAAGCGGCATCCTGGCCGGCGACGGCGGCTTCCACGTCAAGGTCAAGGGCGACACCACCCTCACCGGCGGCGTCATCAGCAGCACCGAACAAGCCGTGCAAGACCACAACAACCAGTTTGCAACAGGCGGCCAGCTCGCCATGACCGACCTGCACAACCAGGCCGACTACAACGCCAGCAGCAGCAGCCTCAACATCGGTACCTCGATGAACCTGCAAGGCATCTGGAGCCCGTCCGGCTCCGGCATCGGCTTTGGCAACGACAGCGGCAGCGCATCCAGCGACACCCGCAGCGGCATCAGCGGCATCGCCGGCAACAGCGCCGCCCGTACCGGCGACCCGCAAAGCGGCATCCAGCGCATCTTCGACGCCGACAAAGTGCAGCAAGACATCGACGCACAAACGCTGATTACCCAAACCTTTGGGCAGCAGGCGAGCGATGCCATTGCCAGAAGAGCCGATATCCAGCGCAAGCAGCTACGGGAAAAGCTCCTGCAAGCACAGACAGCCGAAGAAAAAGCAGCACTGCAACAAGATATTTATGATGCGACCATGCAAGAACGTGCTTTGAATATTTTGGTAGGTGCACTGACAGGAAATGTAGGCAGCAGCATTACCAAAGAAACCTTGTCTGTTGCAGCAGAAAAAATGCGGGCATTGATGATCGAAGATTCAGCCAAATTCAAAGGGGTTACGGATGGAGAGAAAACGTATACCAATTTATCCGCAGAAAGTGTCGGGGTAAAAGATAGTGGAGAAAAGCTAGGCGGTACACGCTGGGATCTGGATGAATTGTGTGGGGTAGATAACAGTCGCTGTAAAACTACGGAAGACGGGGGGTTAAGATTTGATCAGCAAGGAAAAGTGCAATTTAATCCCGATGCTGCCGGGGTGAATAGTTTGGATGAATATCTTCAAACCGAACAAGGCAAAAAATTGGCAGGTGCCACTGGTGGCATACAAGGTGTAAAGGGAACATTTTTTGGTGTGCCATATGAGTCCGGAAGTTGGCAGGATAAGCTGATTGAAGCGTTTGCAGGTCCCCACGACATGATAGGAGGAAAATTAAGCGGTTTGTATGATGAGCAAGGTAACGCAAAGAGGGGTAGAGGTAATGCAGAGAAAATATCTCAAGAAGTATGGTCTGGGGTGGCTATTCCGATAGCAGCACCGTTTGCGGCAGCAGATGCTTTACCACCACAGGTTTGGAATATCATTTACGAAATTTTAAAAGGTGCACGATGAGATATTTTAAATTAGTAGTATTTATATTCGTTGGCGGGTGTGGGATTGGAGGCTACTGGATGAATGGGAATCCATTTCCGGATAAAAGTGCCGCGCGATTTGTTGATCTGTGGGGCAAGGTTGGTGCGACATCGGAGGAGAGAATGAAAGATTGGCTTTCATGTGGAGGTCGAATAAATGGTGGTGTTGGTTTTGACACTGCTGGAAAAATTTTCCCTGGTGAAAGTGATCAATCAGCATACGAAAGGTTGGAGCGAAATTTTTATAGTTGCTTGATTAAAAAAGGATATAGATATAGCGGGTGCACTAAAGAATTCTATAAAGAAAAGCCAATTTGTCGTGGTTGAGGACAAATCGACGCACAAACGCTGATCACCCAAACCTTTGGGCAGCAGGCGAGCGATGCCATTGCCAGAAGAGCCGATATCCAGCGCAAGCAGCTACGGGAAAAGCTCCTGCAAGCACAGACAGCCGAAGAAAAAGCAGCACTGCAACAAGATATTTATGATGCAACCATGCAAGAACGCGCATTGAATATTTTGGTAGGCGCACTGACAGGAAATGTAGGTAGCAGCATTACCAAAGAAACCATGTCTGTTGCGGCAGAAAAAATGCGGGCATTGATGGTCGAAGATTCAGCCAAATTCAAAGGGGTTACGGACGGAGAGAAAACGTATACCAATCTATCCGCAGAAAGTGTCGGGGTAAACGATAGTGGAGAAAAGCTAGGCGGTACACGCTGGGATCTGGACGAGTTGTGCGGGGTGGATAATGGTCGTTGTTTGACGAAGGATGGGAAACTTTTGTCGGATTATGCGGGGAGAGTTCAATTTAATCCCGATACTGCCGGTGTGAATAGTTTGGATGAGTATCTTCAAACCGAGCAAGGCAAAAAATTGGCAGGTGCTACCGGTGGCATACAAGGTGTAAAGGGAACATTGTTTGGTGTGCCATATGCGCCCGGTAGCTGGCAGGATAAGCTGATTGAAGCGTTTGCTGGTCCCCACGACATGATAGGAGGGAAATTAAGTGGTTTGTATGATGAGCAAGGGAATACAAAGAGGGGTAGAGATCCCGTTGTGCAAAAAATTCAAGATACGTGGAGTGCAACGGGGGCCATTTTGGTATCCGCTCCATTTGCAATGGCGGAATATTTACCGCCAGAAGTGTGGAATGCATTGTCAGTCATATTGAAGAATGCGAGGTAGAAAATGAAGTGGACAGGACTGCTGTCTTTAATTGTTCTATTGAGTGGGTGTGTTATAGGGAATGGACGAATTTGTGGGTTTCAAACTCCTGCTTTGCATTGTGATAAGGAAGCGTATGAAGCAGCTTTGCATCCCAAGCCATTTGTTGAACTGTGGGATAAGGTTGGTGCGACATCGGAGGATAGAGTGAAAGATTGGATTTCATGTGGGGGTCGAAAAAATGGTGGAGTTGGTTTTGATACTGTCGGAAAAATTCTACCTGGTGAAAGTGATCAATCAGCATACGAAAGGTTGGAGCGAAATTTTTATAGTTGCTTGATTAAAAAAGGATATAGATATAGTGGGTGTACTAAGGAATTCTATAAAGACAAGCCAATTTGTCGTGGTTGAGAAGGCGTCGACGCACAAACGCTGATTACCCAAACCTTTGGGCAGCAGGCCAGTAGCGCGGTGGGGAAATACGCCGAAACCCAGATCAAACAAGCCAATGCACTGATCGAACAAGCCAAACAAGCCCACGCCGACGGACAGGAGCAACAAGCCCAACAACTGCTCGCCCAAGCCGAGCAAATCAATCAGGACTGGGGCGAACAAGGCAAACTGCGCATTGGCCTGCACACCGTCATCGGCGGCCTGACCGGCGGCGCAGCCGGTGCTGCAGGCAGCCTGACCGGCAGCCTCAGCGCAGTCGAAGCCAGCCGCCTGCTCAAAGAAAACGGCATCACCCAGGAGAACAACCCGGCGCTGTACAACACCCTGGTTACGCTGGCCAGCAGCGCAGCGGGTGGGGTGGTGGGAGGTACGGCAGGCGCAGGGACAGCATTTAATGAGGTGACGAATAATTGGCTATTCACCGAAAAGGAGAATGAAAAGTATAAAAAAGCCAAAGCCGAGTGTGGGCCAGCCAATAAAGCTGCATGCGATACCAAAAAAGCATTGGAAGATCTCAGTTTTAAACGGCTGGCTGCATCAGAGCCGCTGAAAGAGTTTAATCCTGAAGCTGTATTATTTTTGCCGGCAGGTGGGGGGGTAACTGTCTCCGCAGAAGCTACGGCAGTAGGAAAGTCCATAAGTGCAATGCTCGGTGCTGGTGTAAATTATGGTTATCAAATTTTCAATTCCAAACCGGGACAGAGTATAGATTGGTCCAGCGTTGCATTGAGTGGTGCCGCTGGTTGGTGGACTACAGGAGCTACACTTAGTGGGACCGTTGGGTTTAATGCACTTACATCTTATGTTGGTTCTTCTGTAAGAGGTGAAGCTCCAATGCCAGGTATGCTAGGTGCTGCTTTAGGTAGTACTATTGGTTACGCTGGAGGTAGTGTTATTACTAAGAATGGAAATGCTATCCTTAATCCGTGGTATAGGCCGGATTGGGTGACGGTCGGTCCATATGGCATCATGGGATGGAATCCAAAGAATCCAGCACCGGAAATTTTTGGAACAGGAATTGGCGGTATGTTACAGGAATACTCTGGTGATTGGGGTCAGTCGAAAATAAATGGAGGAAGATAAATGTTTAAGAAGTTTATTCTCTATGCATCTTCTTTTTATTTGTTGAGCAATATTGGCCTTATCGTTGCGTGGTTGTTGGGTCCGGTATTCCATTGGTTAAGTTCTGGCGTATTTTTGCCGCAATGGAACTTTCCTGATTTGCTGCCAATAATTTGGCGAGAGATAGGGTTAATGGTGACTGCTGTGGTTATTGGTATCGTTTTGTCTTGGAATGATGTAAAGAAATTTATGTGATAGAAAGATTGAGAAATCAATGTTCACTAATTTGTAGTGGATGTGGCCTGGGGATGCATTGTTCCTCTATCTATAATCTATTCGGCTCTATTCGGCTCTATTGGCTTTAAGGTGACTGGGTCTTATGGTATTCAGTCGCTGCAAGGGCCAAGTCCGATACCGGGATTTGGAGGTGCGTTGGGCGGTAATCTACTACAAGAATTTACTAGTGACAAAACAGGCAGCATCCTTAAATGAGGAAAGCATGTTAAAAATACTTAAATATTTTTTAATAAAATTTACATTGAATTTTATTATTTTCTCATCAATTTTTTTATTGTGCATTGTGTTGGGGTATTTTATTTTAGTCCCAGCTCTGGGTTGGGTATGAAGCCAAACCAACATCTTGGAGCAATTTTAAAGTTGATGTGAATGCAGCTTTATTTTGTGGGTTAATTGTGGCATCAATACTTTCTCCATATGAAACATACTTGCGTGCCCGTGATGGGTACTTCAGGCGTGACTATTTTTAAATGCGGATTCAAAATGTAAGTGCAGCAGCTGATTCCCGGCGCGCAAGAAATAGGCCGCAGCCCCGGCATCGGACAATGCGGTATTGACGGGCTGTACAAGATCAACAAGCCGGGCGTGGATTATGTGGTGATCGAATACAAATTCGGGTCATCCAGACAAGGCATGACGCTGGATGGCTTGCAAGGCAGTGATAGCTGGTTGAGTGGGGCGAATACCAATTGCAACCGGATATTGGAATCGGTGGGGAATAATGAGCGAGTGGCCGATAGTGTGTTGAAATCTGTAGAGTCAAATCGTATTGAGAAGTGGTTGGTACATACCGATCCGTTTGGTCGAGTTACGGTCGGTGTGATGGGTAAAGATGGCAAGTTGGTTCCAAATCCTGAAGCAACTTCCAAACTGTTGGGAGTTAAAAAATGATTAGGGATAATAAGGGAAATCTCGCTTATTGGAATGAATGGGTCCTGTACGGTACAGAAGCTATTTCAGAATTTGAAAAGATATGTACCGTTCCATCTGGCAACCCTGATTATCGACCCCAGTTTATATTTGAGATTGTAAAAAAGAATTGGCATCAAATTCTTCGTCGCTACTCCCGTGGCGACGACATCCAGGAACTGGCGCAGTATTTCCCGCCCTTGCTGGATGCCTGGGAAGAATCCGAGCGGTTGGGCAAGGACGTGTTTACTCCGCAACAGCAATACACCCGCCACGCCTGGAAGGTGAATCTGGACCATTACATCGTCTGCTTCTGGCTGGTGGGGCTGGCCTTGGCCATGGAACTGCCGGACGCGCAATGGCAACGGCTGTTGGTATTGATTGGCAACGAAGGCGAAGACCAATTACTCGACCGCTTCATTGCCAGCCGTCAAACAGGGGGCAAGATTGGCGTTACGCTGTGCCACCCCAAACCCTACCAGCGACTGCTGAACGCCATTGACGCCCCAGCAGCACAGCAAACCCGGCTGCTGGCCGACTTTGTGCAGCACTGGTATCGCGAACTGGACCGCCCGGCCAAACCCGGCAATGCCCCGGCCACCGCCATGTATGAACGTCCGTACTGGTACACCTATGGCGATGTCAACTTTGAAGGCGGGGCCTACTTTGGCCGCTGGTGCGTGGAGGCGGTAGCTGCCGTCAAAGCCTTTGGCCTGGATGACAGCCAGTGTCTGGGACTGGAACACTACCCCGGCGACCTGCTGCGGCCCAACGGCCCCAGCACCCACCCCGCCCGCCCGGACAACAGCAGCGACGATCAAACGCCCAACACCCTCAGCCCACCGGCCAAAAGCTGGTGGCAACGTTTACTGGGGCGTTAACAGCAACAGCCCGGCCATTCACAACGCCGGGCTGCTTCCTCATGGCAGGACTACGCGGGTTTAAGCCAGCAATTGCTGCTGTTGCTGCTGCAAACCCAGCAAGCCCTGCATCAAGTGCCTGCGATAGGCATCAGACGGGTGCAGGGCCAGCAAGGCCAATACTGCCTCCAGCGTCTGGGCCTGTTCCCGTAAGGCGGATTCCAGCTGGGCAAAACTATGTACCAAATCCTGCACCGGGCTGCGCAGCGCGGCAAAGCGGTCCTGTTGCAACATGGCTTGCAGCAGCACGATGTGCTGGCGCATCTGAGGTAATACAGCAAGGGGTGGGGGATCAGTCGTCAACATTGCACTCCCTCGAAGTAAACCGTTGCGGGAGGTGCGGACAAATAGATGAGAAATGGCATATCGGCTCCTGATTAAGGTAAGCCTGCCCCCGACGCCAATCGGGGTGGCAGGCACATGGCAGGATTGGCGTACCGTAATCAGGAACGGCGCCTCGTAAGAGGCTCCCACCATGGCCCGCCATAGAAGACGTGCAATGGTGTACGGACGCGACAAAGCATGGGCTTTGACCAAAGTCCGTCTGATTACAGGACGCCAATCCCGATGCCGTTATTGAACGGCACGGAGGGGATTATCTAGTGCTGCGGGTGGGAAGGCAAGAAACACGGCGGAAGGGCAAAGGTGGGGAGGCCCGCCTGGGCGACGGCCTGCTCAGCGCCAACAGCGGCAATCTGACCGTGCTGGCCGGGGCAGACAAGCAGTACAGCGGCACTGGCCAGGGCAATCTGCTCAGCCAGGGAGCCAACCTACAGGCCAAGCAAACCGCCACCCTGCAAGGCAATGCCGTCACCCTGGACGCCATCACCAACCAGGACAACAGCCAATACCATCAGGAAAGCAAGAGCTTCACCATTGGCAGCCAATTGTCTGGCAGTGTGGGCAGCGTCATCACCGGCATTTACGACGCCGCCCAGGCCGCCCGTCATACCTCCAACGACCGTCTGCAAGGCGCACTCGCCCTCAAGGCCGGCTACGATGCCTACAAACTGGCCAATGGCGGCATTGGCACAGCGCTGAAGGCAGAAGACACCATGAATACGCTGAACAAGGCCAGTACCGAAGCCGGTAAAGGTACGGTCAACAACAACAGCGCCGCCTTCGCAGTCAGCGCCACCGTGGGGAGCAATCGCAGCAGCCAGGACAGCAGCAGTAGCAGCACCACCCAGCGCGGCACCATCGTCCAGGCCGACACGCTCAATATCATCGCCACCGATGGTAACCTCAGCGCTACCGGGGCCAAGCTGCAAGCCACCGACATCAACCTGTCTGCCAGCAAGGACATCCTGCTGCAGGCAGCCACCAATACCGCCGAAGTCCACAACAAGAACGACTCCAGCAATGCCAGTGCCGGTGCCACTTTCGGCTTCGGCCAGCAAAACGGCATCAGCTTCCAGCTGGGCGTCGGCCAAAGCCAGGGCGTGGCCAATGGTAGTGAAACCACTTACGACAACACCCTGGTCACCGCCAGCAATCAGCTGAACCTGCACAGCGGCAATGACACCACCCTGTTTGGCGCACAGCTGGCCGGCAAAACAGTCAATGCCGACGTCGGCGGCAAACTGGCCATCACCACCCTGCAAGACCAAAGCCAGTACGAAAGCCACCAGTCCTCCAGCGGCTTCGACATCAGCGTCTGCGTGCCACCC